>NZ_JADJKT010000007.1:0-148718 GCF_016705895.1 Candidatus Villigracilis affinis
TCCTTCTCGAAGATTCTGGGCTTGCCGATAAGCAAGCTATTCGCCAACCTTATCTCTCTATGAAGATTTAACGGATGATCCTCAGCCTACAGTTCTCAAACGGTTATCTCGAATTGAAAATTTGGAAAACGTGAATGCGCTTGTCTCGGGGCAAGCAGTAACTTTTAGCCCTGCAATGACTGCTTTTTACGGCGGAAATGGATCTGGTAAATCAGGATGCACGTGTTTTAGCGAATGCAGGATTTACTCGTGGTGATCGAGAAGTTTTACCTAATGTAACTAAGCCAATAGCAAACGAACAAAAATTATCGGCTGATGTGGTCTTGCTTGATGGTGGTACAGAGAAAAAAATCCGTTTTTTTCTCTGTACCTCTTGCCCTGATCTTCAATCTTTTTATGTGTTTGATAGTACGAGCGTTCGAGTACACATGAATGATGCTAATCAGCTCAGTTTTTCTCCAGCTGGCCTTTCTTTTTTAACAGACTTAGCCAGCATAACTGATGAAGTACGATTAAGATTAAATACTACTATTTCCGAATATACCCAGCCAGCTAAATTTATTACTTTATTTCAAGGAATTTCAAGCGTTTCTCAGATTTTAATGAACTTGGGAACTGGAACAAATCAAGAACAATTGAAATTGCTAAGTAATTTATCGCCTGATGAGAAAAAACGGCTTGGCGAAATAAATATTAGAATTGCCAATGCTGAATTAGATAAATTCAAGCACAGATTGAAAATTAAGTTCAAAGTTATATGCACTAACGATCTTTCGTAATCAGTTAATGAAGCTCAAATTTGTTTGAGTGAGGAAAAATTGGGAATTACAGGATACTATACAAACATATCATACTCGCATGGATGCCTCCAAAAAAGTTAGCTCCGTTAGCTTTAAATCTGAGGCGCTGGATCATATAGGTACAAGTGCTTGGCATAATTTTGTCGCCGCTGCGAAAGTCCTTGCTGATGTCGAGAGCGAAATCGATAAGCCATATCCGCAGGCAGATAGTCATTGTTTACTATGCCAGCAGCCATTATCGGCGGATGCGCATAGTTTGATTCAGCGGCTTTGGGGGTATTTAGAAAGCGAGGCCCGGGATTTGGTTAATTTGTCGATTGGAGAAATGAATGAAAAGAAAGAATTGTTGAAGAAACTCGCCTTGTTCGACTTGTCTGTTGACTTTTCTACTCCTTATAAATATATCAAAGAACAAAACTCAGAATTGGAAACAAAGATTATCCTAGCTGTTCAAGTTTTACGCGAGAGGCGAGACGGAATAGTTTTAGCATTGGAGTCCAAATCTTTGCCAGTTGTTGAGTTCCTACCTACTTTCGATATCTTGGAACTTGAAGAAAAAATAAAGATTGTCGAGGCGGAACTAAATCGTTTGAGGTCTGTAAATTTGGCCGAAGAAATCGAACGATTGAATCTGGAAAAGTTAGAGCTTGAACACCGAGAAACTCTCGGACAAATCCTCCCCGAGGTTCTGGAATATATTAAACGCCTTGGGTGGGCTGAAAGTGCTAGAAAAACAGGAGGTAGTACCGCGCGCATTACAAAATTCCATAATCAACTATTTTCTTCACTTGTCACAGATCGTTATATTGAGCTTTTTGAGGAAAATCTCAAATCACTTGGTCGACCATTAAAGGTGAAGGTGCAAACCAAGGGTAAGAAAGGAGATACCTTAAAGCAGATTGTTCTTGTAGCAGATGAGACTGCAAAGAATATTGCTAAGCCCGAAAAAGTACTGAGTGAAGGAGAAAAAAGAGCTGTAGCATTAGCAGATTTTCTAACTGAAGTTGTCCTTGATACATCTAGTAGCGGAATTATCCTAGATGACCCTGTTACTTCTCTTGATTTGGACTGGCGAGAGGCAATTGCTAAGGTGTTAGTTGAACAAGCTTCGCATCATCAGGTTATTGTTTTCACTCACGATCTTCCATTTTTGTATCATTTGACTGAGTTTGCTGAAGAATCATCAATTGGACACACAAACTCATTGGTTAAAAGAGGAGATGTCGACGATCTGCCTGGCTACACATTTGTAAACAACTCCCCAGCACTGGAAAAGAATTACAAAAAAGCTAAAATCGCAAAAGAGTGGTATGAAAAATCAAAAACAGTATCCGCAAGCGAACAAGAGAAGTGTTTAAAAGAAGGATTTGGAGCATTACGCACTTCTTATGAGGCCTTTATTATCTTTGAAATGTTTAACGAAGTAGTAATGAGGTTTAGTGAGAGAATTAGTTTTGGACGATTAGACGGTATTGTTTGGGATGAAGAAATCGCTAAAGCTGTGATAAAAAAATGTGAGACTTTATCTCGTTTTATTGAAGGGCATTTGCACAGCGACTTATTTGTGGCAACCAAGCCCACCCCTGATACTTTGTTACAAGAAATCAATGATTTTAATAAATTACTAGATAGCCTTAAAGCTTTAAAGAAAGAAAAAATAAACTTTTGATAAATCTCCAAGCTAAGTTTATATGCAAAAAGGTAAATTAGCACCCTCCACCCCGAACAGACGCCTGCCAAAATACGACATGGAAAAATTTAAAAAAACAAAAAAGCGCTTAAATATCGTATTTGGAGGGAGGAGGAGGTGAGGTGGACAAAATCGCCTGACTGCCCGCAGGATGCCATGAATCTGCGGAGTATAATCGCCCAATGCCCAACACATCCCACCCACTGACACGTAACGCACAAAATGCGCTCAACAATGCCAGGCGCATCGCTGAACAAAATGGACAGTCATCGGTCGACTCGCTGGCGCTGCTGCTGGCGTTATTGCAATTCCCCAAGTCACAGGTGTCTGCGGTGTTGAAGTTTCTCAAAGTGCGGGTGGAAAACCTCGTTGCGCGTGTGTCCGCCACGATCAAACTCGAAGCAGGGCAGGCCGTTACAGGGTCAGAAGAGAAGCGCGGAGGATTGGATCTATCCGCTGAAAACGAATCCGTCTTGAGCGAATCCCTCGCCGAAATGCAGGATCAAGCGCTTAATGCCATTGACGTACCCATCCTGCTGTTGGGCATGTTGCGCAGCCCTGAGAGCAAGGCTGGGCAGATTCTGGCTCAATATGGGGTGACCGCGGAGCAGGTCCGCGAAAGCATGAAGAGCATCAAAGAGATGCCCAGCGACAAGGCTCCCACCTCTGAACTGTTCAAAACGTTGGGAAGAGCCATGCACAATGGCATCAGTCCGATCTTTATCAGCCTGGTTTTATTCACCATCACCATGGCTGTTTTTTTGTGGTTTGGCATTGGGAACAATCCGCAGTTGTTCATGTTCGCTTTTATCATCAGCGGCTGGCTCGTCTCGCTTTGCCTGCACGAGTTCGGACATGCCATCACAGCGTTTTGGGGTGGGGATGAAAGCGTGGAACATAAGGGGTACCTTACGCTGAATCCGCTCAAATATACGCATCCCATTATCAGTGTTGTCATCCCTTTGGTCATGCTGCTGATGGGTGGAATTGCATTTCCAGGCGGGGCGGTTTACATCAATGTTCACGCCTTGAGAAAGCCGATCTATCGCAGCCTTGTTTCGGCGGCAGGTCCGCTGGCGAACCTGATTTGTCTGCTTCTGCTTGCGCTGCCTTTTGGCAACTTCCCCTTTTATTTCATTTTATTAGCGGTGCCAGAGGAATTCCTCTCGGCGCTCGGCCTGCTGGCGTTGCTGCAAATGGTCGCCTTATTCATCAATTTACTGCCGATCCCTGGCCTGGATGGTTTTGGCATTCTTGAACCTTTCCTTCCGCATGAATTGCTGGGATTCGCCAGTTTCCTGCGGCCTTTTGGGTTCTTGATCGTTTTCCTTCTACTGTCAACGGATTCGCCGATCTCAAATTTCTTTTGGGATAACGTTTGGTCCGCCATGCAGTTGGTCAACCTCAACCTGACTTACTTCGCCAATGAAGGAGTCAAAACGTTTTTTCCTTAGCGACTATCTCCAAGTATTTTTTAACCACAGATGAACACTGATAAACTCAGATCTTTGATAACTTGAGTTTAGAGTTCAAATCCTATCACAGGAAATAAAAGAGACAGCCAACCTGCCTAAAAGGTGACTGTCTCTTTATTATTTTCAGTCGCAGCGCAGGTCAATCCAACACTTCGAGCGAAATTTCAACCAGCGTGGAATCTGGCTCGTTGAAGACGTGTAAAAGATTATTGACCACAAAGGTATTGTGGCTCAGGCCCGCTTTTTCAGGGGAAATATAATTCGGGCCGATTACCACCTCATCGCCGATGCTGGGCGGATTGGCGTCCGTTTCAAATTCGGCAATTTCTTCATCTTCGATGATGAATCGAAATCTGTATCGCATGGAATAGGTTCCTTTATATTGTTTTGTCTCCTCAATATAACATAACAACCCACTTCACCGCACTCACTTCACAGGCAGGGACGAGGCCAGAGTAAAATAAGACGCATGACGATCAGCCAAGGCGATATTTACTGGGTAGCGACAAATAGTGCCTACATTCATCCCCACGTGGTCATTCAAGCGGATGCCAGCACCCAGACCATTACCCTTTGCGCAGTGACGACGAACACAAAGCAAGCGACCCTGCCAGGCAATGTCCTGCTCGAAACGGGAGAGGCCAACCTGTCCAAACCGAGCATCGTGGTGGTCTCACAGGTCTTCACCGTAGAGCAGGCACAGTTGGGCGAATACATCGGCACCCTATCCGCACAGCGGGTTGCTCAGATCCAGGCTGGTATGCGCTTTATCCAACGCCTCACCGAGTATCGCACGTAAAGCGTTATCATTGCACATTCCTTTAGAAAGCGTCTGAAAACCTGATCACAAAGCGACATTTTTCCCTTTGAGTCTTTGAGACTTGGTTTCTTTGTGGTAAAAAAACATACTTTCTTAGAAGTTGGAGGTCGTGTCTCATGCAAAGTCAGGCCAAAGATGTAACAGCCTATTTGGAAGAAGTCCCAGCCGAGCGGCGGGCGGCACTGGTGCAATTGCGCAAACAATGTCTCGCCACCTTGAAAGGATTCGAAGAGTCAATGCATACGGCGGGCCGTGCTATTCCCGCAACGGAGAAGTGGAAGTCGGTTTCGCCAGCCAGAAGCACTTCATTGGGCTGTATATCCTCAGAACCGATGTGATGAAAACCTATCAATCCCAGTTGAAGATCAAAGGCGTCAGCCTCGGCAAAGGCTGCATCCGTTACTCCAAGCCAGAGAAGATCGATTTCGAATTGGTGAAGAAAATGCTGCAAGCCACGGTCGAGTCCACGGGCGCCGTTTGTTGAGATCGGATCAAAAGGATTAAAGATGATCTCACTAAAATGGAATCAACTCAACGCATGGCGATTATCGCGGCATCATCTCGCACCGCGTTTGAAGCGCAAAGACTTTGTCAAAGCGGCCACACGCATTGGCGGCGTACAAGCCCAGGTGATGTCTGCGGCGGAACTGGCGCTCTGGGCGCGCGTGGATGGATTGTCTTCGCAGGATGTCAAATCTGCATTGTGGAAGGAACATTCGCTCATCAAGACCTGGGCGATGCGCGGCACCCTGCACCTGATTCCCTCCAGCGACCTGCCGTTGTTCGTGTCTGCGCGCCGCATGGATGGTGACCGCGGCTGGACGAATTACTTTACCTATTACGGCATCTCCCCCACTCAGCAAGCCGCTTTTCTTGAGGCGGTTCCGCAGGTATTGGGCGCAGAACCCATGACCCGCGAACAACTCGCCATCGCCGTGGCGCGCGAAGCCCGCGTCCCTGCCTTGCGCGAATTAATAGTCACAGCGAATTGGGGTTCGCCGTTGAAACCATCCGCGTTTCGCGGCGACTTGTGCTTCGGCCCGAGTCAGGGGCAAAACGTCACCTTCGTGAATCCAAAAAAATGGATCACCACATGGCGCGAGATCGAACCGATGTCGGCGCTGGAGGAGATCGTCCGCATGTATTTGCAGGCTTACGGTCCAGCCACCATCGAAGATTTTTCGCGCTGGTGGTGGGGCGGGGCGGGCATCACCATGACGAAAAAAGTTTTCAAATCACTGGAATCCGAACTCGAAGAAGTGAACGTGGAAGGCTGGCGCGCGATCGCACTGACCTCCACACTCAAGTCGATTCAAAAAATGGACATCTCCAACACCGTGAGATTATTGCCCTTATTCGACGCCTACGTCCTCGGGCTGGGCCGCGATCTCGACCCGCTGCTGCCTGCTACGCTAAAGAATCGGGTTTATCGCCCCCAGGGCTGGATCTCCGCCGTCGTCCTCGTGGATGGCCGCATGAAAGGCGTATGGGAATACAAGACCAAAGGCGCGCAAACGACCGTCAAGATCAGCATGTTTGCCTCCGCACCACGCTCCCTGCGCCAAAGCATCGAAGCAGAAGCCGAACGCCTCGGTCTCTTTTTAAAAACAAAGGTTGTTATTGAGTATGAAGTAAAGCCATAAAACTTGTTTATCCGTGTTTCTCCGTGACTTGGATCGAATTAAAGGATATTCTTATGCAAACTATTAATGGTACGTCTGGAAAGTTAAAATGGCTTGGGTGGTTCGTCGCTTCGAATCTGTTCTGGCTTGTCCTCGCTGCGCTCGCACTCTGGCTGGGCTGGCGCAGCTACACCCTGAGTGTAGACGGTGAAGTGGCGACAGGCACTGTAGTCCGCCTGCTGGAGGAAGATAAATCCTCCTTCACCACCGACATTTATCCCATCGTTGAATTTCAAGTGAACGGCCAGAGTTATTCCGTGCAAAGCCAGAATAATTATCGCTGGTGGAATCGCTACACCCGCTTCCCAATCGGCAAACAAGTGGAAATGCGCTACGACCCTGCAAACCCCGAAAAAGCCGAGATCAATTCATGGATCGATCTTTGGCAGGAACCGCTCATCCTTGGTGTATTCACCATGATCGCAGCGCTCCTCACCAATCTATTTCTGTTCTCCCGCTGGCCCAGACAACCCACAACCGGATGAATATGCTGACGGGTTCGCTGCAAAGCTTTTTTCTGTGTGTCTTCATGTTAAAAAAGGAACCCAACCATGCCAACCAGCATTGATCCCCAACCCGCTGAAAACGAATTCGAATGTGCCAACTGCGGCGCATATTTCCATTATGAACTGACTCGCTGCCCCAATTGCGGCGTCAATTTATACGAGCCTGAAGATGAAACCGAAAGCATAAAAGAAAAAGCCCCGCAAGGCGGCGGGCTTCTCGATAAACTCAAAGACGCCTTTTACAGGCTCTTCAAAAAACCATATTCGGCTGAAGATGTCTTCGGCGACGCACTGGATGCGTCCATTTTATACAATGACCTGCTCCAAAAAGTGCAAGGTGACCGCGCCACAACAGACCGCTTGATCGAATTCGAGCGGACCCGCGCACCGAGGTCCACACGCAAAAAGTGGATCCAGTCCGCGCTTCAACGACTGGAGCGGGATAATCGACACTCCCAAAAATAATCCCTGCTCAATTTTTTCAAAACATTCGGGAGGGGGATTTTTTTTCTCTTTTATCGCGAAACCATCTCCAAAAAGGGTTTTGTACGGCAGAGAATCAAAACAACTGCAACACTAAATGTTATCCTTGTGCAGCAGACGGGTCCTGTGCTGACGGATCTGAATCCACTGGCTCCTGCGGGTCTTGCGCGGATGCTACCTTATCCTTCACTTCGAACGCATCCGCAAGACGATCCTCGCCGCCGTCTTTGTTAACCACGACCAACTCATATTTCTTGGTTGGTTTTTTTTCGGGGATCGCTAACTTCCCGCGAATCCTGGTCTCGCTTGCAGAAATCTCCTCGATGGGAATTTCGTCAGAACCCCGAACCAGCTTGACCGTTTTGGGTGAATCGAAATTTTTCCCCAGAATCTCCACATCCTTGGCGGCATCTCCCAGCCTGCCTTCAGTGAGGCTGATACTGCGGATAACAGGGATGGAGGTGGGCGTTACGATACCCCGTGCCGCCTCCACCGAACGTACCCCAAAATAGAAAGCGGCGATTGATACCACCAGCGTGCTGATGGTCGTAAGCACTTGTTCTGCAAACCTCTGGCTGGCCTCGCTACCTTCAGAAGGTGGAATCCTTCGGGTAACATTGAAGGTTTTCTCTTCCCCTTCAGTCCGCACTCGAATCGAGATTACCTCTGCTTCAGGGATGGCATCCAACTGTGCTTCTGAGATACCAATGTATTCTTTGTAGATGGCACTCCCTACTGGTGAACGGAGCCGCCCGTACAGATAGATGGATATGACCACAAACAAGATGATGAGAAGCAGAGCAATCAATGCCCGCACGCTGCCTTCAGGCAATCCCAGAGCCTGATTACGGTCTGACAACTCCAATGCCGAGAATGAAACTGCGAGGAAGGCAAGAGAGATCAATAACCCAACTGCGCTTACAGAGATCAAAATAGGCAGGAGGATGTCGGGATTCTCCATATGCCGGGCAGGAATGTATCCCAAGCCATATCCTTTCCAGACAATACCCACTAAAATTAAAACAGTAAGAATTGCAAAAAACACAGCGATCCACGAGATATTCTTTGAGGCTTTCATCTCTTCCTCCTTTCAATTTCATCATACTCACATTTTTTCAAAAAACAACTGAGTAAGGAAGAAAAAAGGAGAAAATGGTTCTGAGGTCACGCCTTCGCGCGGCCCGACCAGAACTCAAGTCGGTTGCCTTCGGGGTCGTGCAGATAAATGGCCCTGGAACCCCACACCTCTTTGACAGGCGTGGGCGCAAAACCCGCCTGCATCAGTTCGGATCGCAATTCGTCCACGTCTGCAACCTGCAGGCTGATGGTCACTCCCCTGCCATCGCCGCTCTTGACGGAGGTCCGCGTTTCATCGGCCACGCTCAAGCGCGCTGATTCGTTCAATTTGAATTCCACGAACCAATCGGTGCTGGAGAGGGACAGCAGTTTCAAACCATCCCTGTAAAACTCGACGGTTTCCCGCCACTTTTTGCAATATAGAATCGTATTCGCCGCTTTGATTTTCATGGCTGTATAATATAACCAAACTTGGATAATTACAACTTGCAAATTTTCCCCGACAAAATGAAGAGATCTCCCACCGTTCGACTCACAATCCTCAACCTGCTTTGCATCGGCGCACTGTTAACCCTTGGCTTCGCCCCCTTCGCAGACGGCGACGAGACCTATTGGGAGCGGCAGTTGCGCCTACGCGGAAAAATGAATCTCCCCGTGCGGGCGATCGTACAGGCAAAATACACTTCATGCGGTGAAGCGGTCATTACGATGGCGTACAACTATGCCTATCCCGAAGAACAGGTCACCGAGCAGGAGGTGATCGATTTTGCGCTAGCCGAAGGATACTACATTGAAGATGAAGCGCCCTTCACCAGCCCTGAGGATATGGTCAAGATCGCCGACCATTTTGCAGAAACAGTATCCAGCGGCACGGTCCAAACTGCGGACGAGGCGCTGGAGTTGTTAACTCAAAAATTGACCAACGGCGATCCGCTTATCATTGACATCCTGGCCCGTCTCGATGACCCTGACTCTGGCGCGCACTTCGTCGTAGTCACCGGGCTGACCATCGACCCTAAGAATCCCAACAAGACCAGGATCCATTTCAATGACCCATTGACAGGCACGAACCGTTCCGCTTACTGGCTGGGCATCGAAGGCGTTTGGCATGCCTGGCAAAATAACGGCGACCCCGGCGGTTCAGGCTGGTGGATGATGATTCCCTCTCCGTAATTCATTGAGAAATATAAATCAGATCATAACAACAATTGAGGCATTCCATGAAAAAATTTCTGGTCAAACCCGAAACAAAAGTAAAACTCTCGAAGTACGATCCGAATGACAAGGGAGATTTCAAGGGCGGCAAGGAGGAAGGTCTTGCCAAACTCGAAAAGCTGAACGGCAAACTTGAATCTTTGCAGGAGTTGCTGTATGCCGAACACAAACACAAGGTGTTGATCGTGTTACAGGCCATGGACGCAGGCGGCAAGGACGGTACGATCCGCCGTGTTTTCGATAGCGTCAACCCTGCAGGCGTGAGAGTCGCGGCATTCAAAGCACCTACAGCCGAGGAACTCGATCATGATTACCTATGGCGCATCCACAAGCAGGTGCCGGGCAAAGGGGAAATGGTCATCTTCAATCGCAGTCACTATGAAGACGTGCTGGTCGTGCGCGTGCATAACTACGTCCAGCCTGAAGTATGGAAACAGCGATTCGACCAGATCAATGAATTCGAACGCGCCCTTGCCGAAAACGGCACGACCATCTTGAAGTTCTATCTGCACATTGACATGGACGAACAAAAGGAACGGTTGCAGGCCCGACTTGATGATCCCACCAAGCGCTGGAAGTTCCGCCTAGGCGACCTGGAAGAGCGCAAACTCTGGCCTCAATACATGGAAGCTTTTGAAGATGTGTTGAGCAAAACCAGCACGGAATACGCCCCGTGGTACGTCATCCCCGCCAACCGCAAATGGTTCCGCGATCTGGCGATCTCCACGATACTGGTGGATACACTGGAAGGGCTGAAAATGAATTATCCTGAATCAGAAGAAAATCTCGATGGCGTAATGATCGAGTAAATCCGTTCAATGACAAGGAGTTTCTCATGATCTTTGGTAAAAAAGAGGAAAAAGAAAAAAAGAGTATTCGTGTCTCCATCCTGACCAATGAATATCTCGTGGACGGACTAGATGATTCGGATTCCTCAGCACTCTCGGGTGCATTCGACGCTGAAATTGACGATCCTTCGGGAGGCTGCCTGCTATTAACAGATGCACGCGTCCAACCCATGGGAAATATCAACACCCCCACACGCACTTTCGATGAGTGGCGCATGCCTTCTCTTACAAACGTCGTCGCGATGTTCTCCGATGACCCAGCCGCCGAAGATATCCTGCTCGAAATGTGGGAGGATTACCAGACACCCTTCAAGGTCCTTATCTACTCAGGGACCTATATTATCGAAGGCACGGTCTACTCCGAGGATGAAGCACCGCCCGATTTCATGCTGCTTGCCTTTGCCCCCATCGAAGACCTGAAGATCACCAGTCAGGTGGATAAAAAGGCCGAGGTCATACGTGCAAAATGGGGCGTGGTCAACTCTATGATGATGCAAGGTTACAGTATTGAAAAGTAACTGAACAAAAAGGGTCAAAAAGGAAAATCCTTGTGACCCTTTTTTTCCTTCGTAGTACAAGATGGGGGCATATCCATTTCCTGTCATGCTATTTCAACACTCCAGTGGCTCGATTTATGTCATCATAATAAGTGAAGACTTGAACAGACGATTCTCAGGTCTGTTCGGCCATTTAGCCATGTGTGCGGCTGGAGGTCACGATGTTTGCACGAAAACTTTTTGCAGGGGTGCTATTAGCGGGTCTTGTTTTTTCCCAACTTACGGTTTCAGCGGCGGCAGCAAAGGCCTGTAATCAGGCTCAATTTATCTCCGACCTGACCGTGCCTGACGGCACGTCTTATACCGTAGGGACTGCCTTCACAAAAACCTGGCGGCTGATGAATATCGGCTCATGCACGTGGACGACATCCTACAGCCTGGTCTTTTTCAGCGGCGAATCGTTGGGTGCCCCTTCCTCGATCAATTTACCAGTTGATGTGCCCCCGGGTCAGATGGTGGATATCTCCGTCAATATGACCGCGCCAAAAACAGGCGGCCACTTTCGCGGGTATTGGAAATTGAACGACCCGAGTATCACAGGCGGACAATTTGGAATCGGGTCGAATGGCACCGATCCCTTCTGGGTGGATATCAACGTATTGGACACCAGCGCCGTCATTTATGACTTCGTTGCCAATGCATCCTACGCCGAGTGGAAAAGTGGATCAGGCATCCTCCCCTACCCGGGCGCCAGCGGCGACGGCCGCGGATATTCCTACAAGCTGGATTTCCCAAGGCTGGAAAATGATTCGATCGATTCACAGCCCGGGCTGTTATTCGTTCCTCAAAATAAATACAACGGAATGATTCAGGCAACCTATCCCGAATTCCTCGTCAGCAAAGGGGATCATCTTCAAACGCTGGTCAATTGCGAATTTGGGGCTACAGGCTGTTATGTCACTTTTGGCGTGGATTACGTCACCTCCACTGGAAGTGTGAGGGGATTGTGGACATGGAAGGAAACCCACGACGGCCGCTTTTATCGCGCCGACATCGATCTGAGCGCACTCGCGGGGAAGAAAGTTAAATTCATTTTCAAGATCCTTTCGGCTGGATCTGCCAGTGGTGACCGAGCAGTTTGGGGGTCGCCCCGAATCGTGCGCACCAGCGCAGAAGTCCCGCCCATACCGCCATCCACTCTTACACCGCTTCCGCCCTTAACGCCTACGTTGACTCCATTTGTCACTGCACCACCAATTTCTCCATTGGGCTGCAACAAGGCCGCTTTCGTCGCAGATATCACGGTTCCAGATGGGACGCTCTTTTCTCCGGGCGCAACCTTCACCAAAACATGGCGCATCAAGAACAGCGGCTCATGCGGTTGGACAACTGCTTACAGCCTGACTTATTACAGCGGCGAACTGATGAGCGCACCAACAACCCTTGCCATGCCCAAGGCCATCGCACCAGGCGGGACCGTTGATCTGACTCTCAATATGACGGCTCCCATCTCGCCTGGAAAATATCGCGGCTACTGGATTCTAAAAAATGCATCTGGCGCCTTGTTCGGGATCGGCGCAAATGCAGCCATGCCGATCTGGATCGAGATCAATGTGACAGGTTCACCAGCCATCAGCACAGGCTATGATTTTGCCGCAAACGTATGCTCGGCAGAATGGAAGAGCGGAGCGGGCCTGCTCCCGTGCCCGGGCACAACCGCCGATAAAAACGGATTCGTTATAAAAATGGATTCGACCAAATTAGAGGATGGCACGACCAATTCGAATCCCGCCTTGCTGGTAGGGCCGCAAAATAAATACAACGGCTATGTGCAGGGAATTTATCCCACCATGACCGTTCAACCCGGCGACCACTTCCGCACAACCGTTGGCTGCGAATTTGGCACAAGTTGTTACGTGGCCTTCAAATTGGATTACATGACCGCCACAGGCACGATCACAAACTTCTGGACATGGCGTGAACAAAACGAAGGCCGCCCCAATAACATCGATCTCGACTTGACCCCGCTGGTGGGTCGAAGTGTGCGATTCATCCTCACGTTATCCGCGAACGGCTCAGCAACCAATGACCGCGCGATCTGGTCGGCTCCGGTCATCGTCCGCACGAATCCCACGCCGACATTCACGCCAACTTCAAGCCCCACGCCGCAGGTCAATGACTGGCTGACTTATACCAATCTGGAATACAACTTCCAATTCAAATATCCAAAGTCTTCCGAGATCACCGAGATGTTGGAAAACTCGATCAATATGAATCTGCCCATCGCACTAGGCACGAACCTGAATCAGAAAACCCTGCAGGTAATCGCCGTGCAAAATGCAGATCCTTGCAGCAGTTATCTCGGCAGGTCATCCATGTTAAGCACCTCTGAAACCGTGGTGATCAACGGCATTTCCTTCCTCAAGGAAACAGGCGGCGATGGCGCAGCCGGCCAGATCCATCAATGGGTGGCATATTCCACGCTTCGAGATCATACCTGTGTCACCTTCGATATGATCCTGCACATCACAAACCCGGGTAATTACCTCACACCGCCGCCCGCCTTCAACGAAACAGCAGAGATCGCCGTGCTGACGAATATGGTCTCCACATTTACGTGGCTGGGAGCCACCCCCACACCCACCTTCACCCCTACCCCCTTCGGCTACGATTGGCCCACCTACGTCAACTCGAAATACGGTTTCCAGATCCAATATCCGCAAAGCGCGGCACTGACTATTCAAAACGACAACGCCGCTCATCTCACCCTGCCATTTGCCAACGGCACAAACCTGAAAGAAAAGATTCTCGATATCCTTATCCGTGAAGACCTGCAAACCTGTCGCAGTCTCATCGCATCCTCGTCCATGCTGGTCACCTCTGAAACTGTCACGATCAACAACACCTCCTTCCTCAAGGAAGTCGGCGAAGATGGAGCGGCGGGCAACCTCTATCAGTGGGTCGCCTATTCCACCGCAAAAAACAACGCCTGCATCAGCTTCGAATTGAGATTGCACTCCACCAACCCAGGCGTGTACGAAACACCGCCGCCTGTCTTCGATTATGCGGCCGAGACCGCCATCATCCAAAACATGCTCACAACCTTTGGCTGGTCTCCTGCCACATCCACACCCACCCCAACCGCGATCCCCGCGCCCGCCGTTACGCTCAGCACCCTCTTCGAAGCCTTGAACACGCGCGACTACGGCACACTAAAAGCCTCAATGGGCGAAACCTTCGCTATCGGATATTGGCAATCGCAAGGCACCTCCTACTCGCCCGATGAAGCCATCGAACAGTTGAAGACCTATTACCTCGCATCATCCAAAACACTCACCTCCGATCCCAATCGCGACCTGACCGTCCTGCTCGGCGGAATGAACCCCTACGCGCTCATGGGACTCGACCCATCCAAATCACAGGCGCTGCTTGTTTCAGGGCTTGGCACGCAAGGCATTGACGAAGCCATTCTCTACATGACCCAGCGGGCCGATGGCACGCCCTACTGGTTTGGCCTGCTCACAGCCAGGGGAGGCTTTGCATCGTTCACACCCTATGCAGTCACCTTGATATCTTCAGGCGGAACGCTCGATATTTACTCCGCCCCGGGCACTTCCAACTCAATCGTCGGGTCATTCCCCTTTGACATGGTCAACATCAAACGCACGGGTCTCTCTCAACTGGAAGCTGGTTCTGAATGGGTCGAAGTGATTCGCCCCGACAGTGGAACGGGATGGGTCAATTCCTTTTACCTGACCGAATACACACCTCATGAAGGTTTCTGTGCCGATCCACGCATCCTGCCGTTGATCGAACAATTAAAACAATCCATGACCCTTTCCAATGGCGCACAGTTCAGTTCCCTGGTCAGCCCCAAGCACGGCTTGAATATGAATTACTGGCAATACAGCACCACGATCAATTACACAACAGCCACAGCGCAGACGATCTTCACCGATCCGCAGATCATCGACTGGGGCAGTGGAGGCGCCAGTGGCATATCAGATATCGGCACCTTCGCGCAGATCGTCCAGCCGCAACTGGTTGATGTGTTAAACTCCACTTATCAATTGAATTGCGATGATCCATCCTACGCTTCAATGTATTCAAATCCGTGGCCGTACACCAATATCCATTATTATGCGGTCGTGAAACCGCCAACGCCTGACGTTGTGTTCGATTGGAAGGTTTGGCTGGTGGGATTTGAATATGTGAATGGACAACCATATCTATTCGGCACAATCCATTTTGTTTGGGAACCGTAACCATTGATACTCCCCCACTTTTGGGGGAGTATCAATAAAATACCAAATGATATAATGCCGCCTGTTCATTCAATCTGAAAGAGGAGTATGGATCCATGGAATTACCCGTCATTCTTGGCTCTGGTTTGCTGACAGTTGTTATTCTTTTGTGTGTTTGTGTTTCCACCATTGTCCCCCTGGGTGTGGCTGGATTTTTCCTATACCGCATGTTCAAGAACATGGGCCAAAACAGCAGCTTGATCAAAAGCGGCATTCAAGCCCCTGCTGTGATCCTTAACGCTGAGGATACAGGTGCCTCCATGAACGACAATCCGCAGGTACGCCTGACCCTGCAAGTCAACCCCGCCGATCGCCCATCCTTTCAGGCAGTGACGACCACATTCGTCAGCCGAATCCGAATCGGTATGATCACCCCTGGTTCCCCGGCCATGGTCCGTTTTGACCCGAACGACACCACCAAGGTCGCAGTCGAATCCCTCGGTGCACCGTTCACTCCTCCGCAAAATTAGTTTCCCAAATCAGTGCATCATGATGGACGCGGCAAACGCTGCGTCCTTTTTATTCCAAAGGAGCAAACATGGCAAAACTCATCCCGGCAGCTGAACGCATTGTACTAGCCCGAAAATTCATCCAACAGGCGCGCGAATTGCCCATTCCAACAGAAGGCGGACGATATAACTTTTCATACGTCGCCGGTGTACGAGACCTGTTGCGGCAGTCGCGCGACATGGTCAAATTCATCTCCATGACTCCCTCCGCAACCACGGAAATGAAAGTCGAGGTGAAAAAGATCATCGAAGAGATCGAACAGGCGGGTAACGAGATATTGAACTGACACAATCCACCAGAACGTTGTAAAATTGAAGTGGAGGCAGGTGAGGGTTCAAAAACAAATACGATCTTTATGAGAGGTGAATGATGGAAAACAAGGAACTTGAGAAACTGCTTGAAAAGCTCCATGCCGAACTGGAGAAGGTTGATTCTGTGGACGAAGAAGGCATGCAACTCCTGCGTGGGATCGAACAGGATATCAATGAACTGCTCAATCAGACCGACCGGGACACCATGCTCGGGCGTTTGCGGGAAGCCATTCAGCAATTTGAAGTATCGCATCCAACACTCACCGCCATGCTTTCAGAAATATCCTCCATTTTGAATATTGCAGGTATTTAATCCTTCATTGCTGTAGATCTTCATAACCCAATTAGGTCTCAGCCTTTCAGCAAGGATGATTTTTTGCGGGATTTTTTTAGGTTAGGTATCTCTTCCAACAGAGGCACATCATGAACAAAAAACCTTCTTTTTTATGGTCACTGGCAATCGGCCTGGCATTCCCGATCCTGCAGGTTTTGGTCTTTTCATTGCGTTTTGGCAACTCGGGCATCACTGCGCCGATCACGGACTATATTTTCTTTTTCATCGGTGGAGCCTTCATTGGGCTGGCACTGATCGCCGCCCTGCGACGGTGCGAGACAAAGGGAGCTTATCGTGCAACCTTAATCGGCTTTGGCATCGGCGTCCCATTTTCGATATTTGGTATGGTGTTGGGCGGTATGCTCGGACCGCTGGTCGGGGTTATGTTTAGTGTATCCCCGGGGGTGTTTTTCACCTTTGTGGGATTTTTGATCGGGCGGGCTTTTTTCAAGACATAACACGCCTAACAATTATAAAAAAATCCGCCCTTTTGGGGCGGATTTTTTTATAAAAGGTTATTTAGAAACTTCATCACATGCGGATTGAATTTCTCAGGGTGGCATTGATGCGGCACATGTCCGCAAATGGGCAGGACGTGTGTATCAATGACATTCGGAAGCAATTTGCCGATCTGCGGGAAGGATTGTGGAGCGAGGGTTTGGTCACGTCCACCCCACAGGAGCAGAGTCGGCTGTTTGATCTGTGACAGGCTCAAGGTCAGGTTTGGAAGCGAGCGCGGGATGTTGTAAATCCCGGAGGAGGCGCGTTTATAGTCCAGCGCGGTTTGATATCGAATGTGTTCAGGCAGGATATGAGTCTCGCGATGGCCAATGTAATAATTAAAACTGGTGATATCCACCATGAGCCGGAAGAGGCGATAGGGTGTGCGGTCGATCAGAGAGGTATTGATCAATTTACGCCGAAACGCGAGTCGCAGAACGGGCGGCAGTTGATGAATATCGTAGAACGGATTAACCAGCACTAATGCGCGCACGCGTTCAGGATACTTGAGCGTGTATTGCAGAGAGAGTCCGCCGCCCAATGAATGCCCGACCAGGATCATTGGCTCAGTTGGCTCAAGCGAATCGATCCATGCCGAATAATGATCAAAGACATTATCAAACGAGTAATCGTGATGATTGGTTGGTTTATAGCTCTCGCCATGACCAAGAAGGTCGAGCGCAAAACCCGTATAACCGCTGGCCGCAAGTTCGGGCAAAAGATCATCCCAATCATGAAGCGAGGCGGCCAGGCCATGCGTAAGAATAATCGGCGCGCCTTTGCCCTGCTGCACATAATTGACGAACCGCCCGCCTTCGAGAATCCCGCCATGTGTTGTTACCTGATCCATAATTGCCATTTTCTCAAAAATCCTTTTTGCAAGACAAGAACGGGGATTTTCATCCCTCATCCTTCATCTTTCATCCTTATTTTTAATTACTCTCCTGCAATTTGTTTCCCATAACGTTTCGCCAACTCGCGTCTTAAAACTTTTCCGATAAACGTGCGTGGAAAATCATCCATGAAAATCACAAAGCGGGGAACAAGATGCGGGGGCAATCGGCGCTTGCAATACGCGATGACCGATTCTGCGCTCGGCTTCTCTTTGCCCGCGATAACGAAAGCAAAAGGATGCCCCGCCACAGCGACGACCACAGTTTCCTTGACCTGCGGAATTTCGTAGATCACTTCCTCCACATCACGCGGGAAGGCAGGCGCACCGGGCTTTTCGGGATACCACATATCGGCCTTGCGAGCGATGATGCGGAAATAGCCTTCTTCATCCATTTGAGCCACATCGCCAGTCAGCAGCCAGCCATCGTCGGTGAGGACTTCGCGTGTGGCGGCTTCATTTTTCCAATAGCCCATCATCACCTGCGGACCGCGCACGGCCAGTTCGCCGATCTGACCGGGTTCCACTTCCTTGCGCCCCAATTTCAAATCAACAACAGCGGCATGTGTGGAAGGCAACGGAACGCCAATGCTACCCACTTTGCGATTCTTTCCAAGCGGATTGGCATGCGTGATCGGGGAGGCTTCGCTTAGGCCATAGCCTTCGACGAGTTTGCCTTTGGTGAGTTTCTCAAAAGATTCCTGAACTTCAACATGCAGAGGCGCTGAACCGCTGATACAAGCCTTGATGGAATTGATCCCATATTTTCTTACGCCGCGAAAATTCGTGATCGCCACATACATGCTGGGCGTTCCGGGGAAGATGGTCGGCTTATATTTTTTGATGGTCTTCAAAACTTCAAGAGTCTGGAATTGCGCTTTCAGGATCAAGGCTGCGCCAAGCGAAACAGGGACATTCAATGCGGCAGTCATGCCGTAGCTGTGGAAGAAGGGCACGACACACAAAAATCTTTCGCGGCCCTCTTCTGCGTCGGGCAGCCAATGGCGGGTTTGCAGTGCATTCGCCACCAGATTACGATGCGAAAGCATCACACCTTTGGATTGCGCCGTGGTACCGCCCGTGAAGATAATGGCAGCGAGATCGCCGGGTTGAACATCCACTGCGGGTGATTTATCACTTTGCGCGGAAAGCCAGCGATTCCAGTGTAGAGCGTTTTGCACGTCGAGTCCGCGGTTGCGCCAGCGCGAGATGAGATATTTCGGCAGGGGAAGATATTCGGCGGGGTCGGTCAACACCAGGTGGGGCGTGCCCGCATCACGTTGAATTTGTTTGGCAAGCCCTGACCACATCGAAAGCGTGACCAGCACACTCGCATCGGATTCCTTGACCTGGCGTGTGAGTTCCTCGGGTTCGATCATCGGTGGGATGAGCACAACCGCCGCGCCCGCTTTCAGCGCGCCGTAAAACCCGATCACCATTTGCGGCACGTTCGGCAAAAGCAAAACCACGCGTGCGCCTTTGCCGATGCCTTGCGCGAGCAGGGCATTTGCAAAACGATTCGCTTCGTGATTCAATTTTCGGTAGGTCAGTTTTGCGCCTTCAAAAAAGATGGCGGTATGGTTCGGGAATCTACGCACCGATGAACGCAGCAGGTGATGCGCTGGAATGCGCGGCACATCCACCGTGTAGGGCACACCATTCTCGTAATGATTCAGCCAGACCCGCTGACTCTTCAATTCGTCACGCGCAGATTTGGAAACGATCAGGGAAGAATCATCGCGCCAGGATTTCTTTGTCTCACCTTTGAGAAAGCGGGCAATGGCACGATCGACCGCTTCGCGGCGCTCCAACATGACCATGTGGCCTGATACGCCGATATCGACATCTTCGCCATCGGGAATGGATCCTGCCACCTTCTCGAACAGCGGACGATCGAAGACAAGGTCACGGTGTCCGCGAATGACCATGGTGGGGACCTGTAATTTCTTGAATCGGTCCCAGCCCACCCACTGTGAAAGATTTTCGAGGTAGAAGGGTCTGAGAGCATGAGGCGGCGCATGCAGCCATCTGCGGGTGAAGAGCCCGACCAAACGCAGCACCGAAGCAGGGAGATTTAATGCAAGTTTGAAAAGGGGTTTGAGTTTGAATTCACCCGCCGTGGCAATGATGATCAATTTTTCAACATGGTCGGGGTGATTGAGGGCATATTCTGTGACGACTGCGCCGCCGAAGGAGTGGCCGATCAAAACAAAAGGCGTGGATACTTTCAACTGTGTCAGCGCAGTTTCAAGGTCCAGTTGGATGCGGGGCATGTCGTAGCCTGAAGTCGGCTTGTCGGAGAGTCCATGTCCGCGCAGATCCAATGCAATGACGCGGTTATCCAATGCAAACTTTTGCATTTGATATTGCCATTGCTCAGCCTTGCCGCCAAAACCGTGAATAAATATTAGAGTCCGTTTTGGAAGCTCGGGCGAAACATCGATCGCCGAGAGGCGCACCAGAGGATCTGATGAAATTCGAATTTCGTGGCGGTACAGATCAAAGTCTATGTCCATTTAGGAAGTTTACATGAAGGGGTGACGAATGTCAATTTACGCTTGGTGTCAATAATGCTATACTGCCAAAGGGCGTTTTTGTTCACACAATCTCCACCAAAAGCCAAAATTCTTAATGATTGGTACTGAGGTAACTCATGACTAAAACCGACGATTACTTTTTTAGGGGACGCTCCTACACTCTAGCGGCATTGGCTGGGTGGACAGTCATCACCATTTGCCTTGTATGGTTCAACATTAACTGGGTGCGCTTTGAGCCTTCGGAAACAACAATGAGGGGGGATTCGCTTCATCAAATTCAGCACGTTTCACACTTGAATTTTTTATTTTGGGGGTATGGTGTGCTCTGGCTGGTAGGAATCGCAGGTATTTACCTCACATCCCATGACCTAAAAAAACGCTTTCAGGAAAGGGAGAAACTGATCTTATCGATCCAAAAGAATCATGAACTCATCGCATCCAGCGAAGAAAAATTTTCCAGGGTTTTCAATCTTTCTCCGGTCATGGCCACTCTGGCCTCATTGGAGGAGGGGAGGTATCTGGATGTCAACCAAAAATTCCTTGAAGTTTCCAAATACACACGTGATGAGGTGATCGGACGGACGTCGATCGAGATCGGCTGGATCAGCGCGCAAGACCGTGCACGATTGAAACAGGACCTGCAATCTTTGGGCCGCGTAACAAAAATGGAATTGCTCTTGCATGCAAAGGACGGGCGGGAAGTCTTCTGCATTTGCGACAGCGAGTTGATCGAATTGGAAGGCGGAACCTACGTACTTTCCCTAATGCAGGATGTGACCGAAAAAAAGCAGGCCGAGGAAGCTCTTGAAAAAAGCGAAGCCCAATACCGCCTAATCACCGAAAACATGAGGGACACCGTATGGCTGATGGATATGGATTTCAAACCAATTTACACCAGCCCATCGGTCACACGGCTGCGCGGATTTACTCCCCTCGAGCTGCGGTATCTGCCGCTGGATCAAAACCTCACCCCCGATTCCATGCGGCGGGCCCAGGTAATCATTGAATCGGCTCTCGCGCCTGAAAACATAAACAGCACATCATCCGCCAAAATGGAATTGGAATACTACAAAAAGGACGGCACAACTTTTTGGAGCGAGGATACGTTCGTGCTGATCCGTGGTGAAGACGGGAATCCTGTCGGCATCTTGGGAAGCGGCCATGAGATTACCGAGAAGAAAAAGGCCGAGGATGCCTTGAGGGAAAGCGAAGAAAAACTCCGTACGGTATTCAATACCATGGAAGAAGGTCTGGCATTGAACGAACTGGTCTACGATGAACAGGGCGAGATCGTGGATTATAGAATACTGGAAGTCAACCCCGCTTATGAACGCATCGCCAATGTAACCCATGAACAGGCCGTTGGCAAATTGGCGACGGAAATCTACAAGATGCCCGCAGAATACATCAACGCCTTCTGGAAAGAACACTTGAATGACGACCACATCGTCACTGAACTCTATGAAGACCGTCTGAAGGCGTGGAAGCATATTTCAACATCCAGACCGGTTCAAGGTAAATTCACCACCATTTTCTTCGACATTACCGAACAAAAGAAAGCGGAAGCCGCCCTGCGCACCAGTGAAGGGCAATATCGCCTGCTCTTCGAGGAAATGATGGATGGATTCGCGCTGCACGACATCATTTGCGACGCGAACGGAAAACCTGTGGATTATCGCTTTTTGATCGTTAACCCGGCCTTTGAAAAACTCACTGGTTTAAGGGCAGGGAGTATTATCGGAAGAACCTTACGGGAAGTTTTGCCAGATGCCGAGTCCAGCTGGGTGGAACGATATGGCAGGGTGGCCTTGGATGGTCAACCCGAGCATTTCGAGGAATATTCCAAAAACCTTCAAAAGCACTTTGAAGTACGTGCTTTTTCGCCTGCGCCAAAACAATTCGCTGTCATCCTCCACGATATCACCCAGCACAAGAACGCCGAGGAAATCAAGAAAAAGATGCAGCAGGATTACGAATCCCTGATACAAAATGTCGATGGGGTCGTTTGGGAATCTGGCATCCACGCATTGTCCTTCTCCTTTGTCAGCAGGCAGGCAGAGCAATTATTGGGTTATCCCATCGAACAGTGGATCACTGACCCGACTTTTTGGGTGGACCATATTCACCCCGAAGACCGCGAATCAACCGTGGATTTTTGTGCCGCCAAAGCAAAGATGAAAAGCTCCTTTGAACTTGAGTATCGCATGATCGCCGCGGATGGAAGAGTTGTCTGGCTGCGTGATACGGTCAAAGTGGTGCTGGAAGACGATCAACCTATCAAACTGCTTGGGATCATGATCGACATCACCGAAAAAAAGCAGTCGGACGAAAGGCTGCGCCAGCTATCTCTCGTTGTGGAGCAAAGCCCGGCTTCAGTGGTCATTACCGATCTCAATGGCAATATTGATTACGTTAACCCGAAGTTCATTCAGATAAGCGGATATGCGCTCGAAGACATCATTCACAATAATCCGCGCATCATTCAATCTGGCAATACAGACGTTGAAACCTACACCCAATTATGGGACAGTATCACTTCGGGCAGGGTCTGGCATGGTGAACTTCAAAACAAGAAAAAGAACGGCGAATATTACTGGGAGGATGTGCTGATCTCACCGCTCCTCAACGGCAATGGAAAGATCACCCACTTCGTCAGCGTAAAGGAAGATATCACCGAACGCAAACTGGCTGAAAAAGAGATCATTGAAAAATCACAGGAACTGGAAGCTCTGTTTAAAATATCCTCCCATTTACGCACCGCACAAACCGCACAGGAAATGATTCCCGTTGTGCTGGAGCAGATGCAGGGGACATTCAACTCAGACGCCAATGCGCTCATTCTGCTCGAAACAGATCGCATCCACTTTAAATACATCCTTGGAAGCGGCTTACTTGGCGGCAACACAGGCCTGGAATTCGAGAGCAAGAACAGCATCAGCGGGCGCATCATGCAAACACTCGAACCCTATATCACACTCGATTTCACCAACGACCCATTCAGGTCACCATCAATAAAAAATACACAGAACATCGGTCCGACCGTGATCGTGCCTCTGCAATCCGAAAAGGAATTCATCGGCACGCTACTGTGCGCCCGCGCAAAAGATTCCGCGCTGGGGCCGTTCACAGCCGCCGAAATAAAACTGCTGCGCGCCATCGGTGAAATGGTCGGCAATGCCTTGCGGCGCGCAAAACTTTATGATGATGCGCTTTCGCGGCTGCAACGCGTACAGGCATTACGCTCGATCGACACAGCGATCAACTCGAACATGGACCTGCTCCTCACCCTCAACATGCTCATCAGTCAGGCCATTGCCTTGATGAAAGTGGATGCAGCGGCAACCCTGCTTTACAACCCAGTCACCCACATGCTCGAATACGCCACCGCTCAGGGCTTCCATCACAAGGAGATCGAAAACGCGAATCCCAAACTGAACCATGGGTTTGCAAACACAGCCATCATTGAACGCCGCATGGTCAAGGTAACAAATCTCAAAAACGCAGAAGACCGCATGTATCGCGAGATCGCGATCAAGGAAGGCTTCGAAAGCTGTCACATCGTCCCAATGATCGCCAACGGACAGGTGTGCGGCATCCTTGAGGTGTACAACAAAACGGCGTTCTCCCCCGACCAGGAATGGCTCGATTTCCTTGAAGCACTCGGAGGCCAGGCCGCCATCGCCATTCATAGCGCCCAGCTTTTCGAGAACCTCGAAAAATCGAATCTCGAACTTTCACTCGCATACGATGCCACTATTGAAGGCTGGTCCAAGGCACTGGAACTCAGGGATAAAGAAACAGAAGGCCACACCCTACGCGTCACCGCATGGACGGTCAAACTTGCACAGCTGGCAGGCTTGAGTGAAGCCGATATTATTCAGGTGCGCCGTGGTGCCTTGTTGCACGACATCGGCAAAATGGGCGTTCCTGACCATATCCTGAACAAAAACGGCGACCTCACCTCACAGGAATGGGAGATCATGCACCAACATACGCAATATGCCTATAACATGATCCGCCCCATTATCTTCCTGCGCCCTGCGATTGATATCCCCTATTGCCATCACGAAAAATGGGACGGCACTGGCTACCCGCAAGGATTGAAAGGCGAGCAAATCCCCTTCGTGGCGCGTCTTTTCGCCATCATCGATGTCTGGGATGCCATTACCTCAAACCGCCCTTACCGTAAGGCATGGTCTTTCGAAAAAGCGCTGAATTATGTAAAATCAGAATCGGGCAGGCACTTCGACCCGAAAATCGTTGAATTGTTCTTGAAGATGGTCGATAGCCTGAGGAACAAATAAACAAAAGCCCGCGCCTCACAGCGGACCTTGAAACTGGTCGGGCAAATTTACATTGTAGGAGGCTGACGATGAGTCTTGAAAAAGCAGTGGAAGCCATCATCAAAGAAGCACAGGAACGCGGCGATTTCGACAACCTGAAAGGCAAGGGCAAGCCCATCGACCTGACAGCATATTTTGAAACACCGGAAGACGTCCGCAATGCGTATGCGATGTTGAAAGGTGCGGGCATGGTCTCTGCCGAAGTGGATCTGTTACAGGAGATCGCTGCCTTGAAAGATAGGCTCGCAACCACCTACGAGGAAAAAGACCGCAATCGCATCAAGAAAATGATCCGTGAAAAGCAATTGCAATTCAACGTGATGCTTGAGCGGCAGAAACGTCAGCAAAGTAAAAGCAGCAGAAAATAAGATCAGGCCGGGGCGGGGAGCGATGCGCAAAATCCTTTGGCATAGTCCTGTGGATAAAATCCTGCAGACAAAGTCCGCTTTGACAAATCATCCCCGCCCTGCTATACTCTCATTAGTTAAGTTGACTTTCTCTGCCGATAGCAGGCAGTTTGTTTGAGAACATCGTGTTTTGAAGTACGATCCTTCGCGAGCAAGTCAGCGGAGGTCTTTTTTTTGTGGGAAAAGGCGCCGAGGAAAATACCAGAAATACATCAACCATGACTTTTACCGCATAAGCGGTTTAACATATCAACTCTTAGTGAGGTTTATAAAAAACATATGAGTAAAAAGAACAAGTTAAGAATTATCCCGCTCGGGGGGCTGGGCGAAGTGGGAAAGAACATGATGGCCTACGAATTCGGAGGCGACATCATCGTTGTAGATGCAGGCATCATGTTCCCGCATAATGACATGCTCGGGGTGGATTACATCATCCCCGATTTTGAATATTTGATAAAACGCGCAAACCGCGTGCTTGGGCTGATCATCACCCACGGGCACGAGGACCACATCGGCGCGATCCAGCACGTGATCGACCAGATCAACGTGCCCATTTACGCAACCCCGCTCACCCGCGGATTGATCGAGGGGAAACTTTCTCGAAACAATGCCCAGCACAAGGCACAATTTAAGACCATTCAGGCGGGCGAATCAAGCAAGATTGGTCCCTTTCAGATCGAGTATTTTCATGTAAGCCATTCCATTCCCGATGCGGTCGGTTTGGGAATTACCACCCCCGCGGGCCTGGTGATTCACATGAGCGATTTCAAATTCGACCACACCCCCGTGGACGGCTGGCCGACCGATTTTGCCAAGCTCTCCGAGTTCTCCACCCGCGGCGTGGATTTGCTGCTCTCCGATTCAACCAATGCCGAACGCCCCGGTTGGACTCCTTCTGAGTCTGTGATCGGTCCCGCGTTCGACAAGGTCTTTGCAGAGGCAAAAGGCCGCGTCATCGTGGCGACTTTCGCTTCGTTGATTTCCCGCGTTCAGCAGGTAGCTGACGCCGCCGCCAAGCACGGACGCAAGATGGCGCTTGCTGGCCCCAGCATGGTGGACAATGTAAAGATCGCCCGCAAGATGAAATACCTGAATATCCCCGATGAAATGATCGTGCCCATCGATCAGGCCCTACAAATGCAGGACCACAAGGTGGCGATCATGTGCACCGGCTCACAGGGCGAACCGTCTTCCATCGTCGGGCGGTTATCCGCTGGGACAAACCGTCAATTTGACCTGAAACCCGGTGACACCATCGTGCTTTCGTCACACCCGATCCCGGGCAATGAAGAAACCATCAGCAAGACGATCAATCGTCTGTTAAGAAGAGGCGCGAAAGTCATCCATGATGGCATCGCCCCCATCCACGTTTCGGGTCATGCGGCGCAGGAGGAGCAGAAATTGCTCATCAACCTCGTGAAGCCGAAGCATTTCATGCCCATTCACGGCGAATTGCGCCAGCTCATGCGCCATGCGGAACTCGCCATGCAGCTCGGCGTTGAGCCCGAAAACACCATCGTCGTTGAAAATGGACAGGTGGTGGAATTGATCGGCAACAAGATCCTACTCGGCGAACGCATTCCAGGCGATTACGTGTTCGTCACCGGTGAATCCATCGGCGACATAGACCACGACGTGATGCGCGAGCGCAGTCAACTGGCCCGCAATGGCATTCTCTTAATTGACATCAGCGTTGATAAATTTACAGGCCGCCTGCTCCACGACCCCGAGATCATCACCCGCGGATTCGTTTCCCCCGAAGAAGCGGAAACCTTGATCCCCGAAGTGCAAAAGCGCGTCATGGACGTTGTCCATGACAGCAAATTGGATGACGAAAAAGATATCGTCAATGCCGTGAAGAGCTACCTGCATCAGGAAACCAAACGCAGGCCGATGGTCTTTGTGACATTGAGCAAGGCGTAAGATAAGTAATATAAAAAAATCCCCGACTTGCTTGGGGATTTTTTTATATTACTTTATGTTCAAGTCAGTAAACAACGCCTGAATATCCGCGCTACCGTTTGCTGGATCATCCAATTTTGCCCGATACCCAATAAATAACCAGCGATTAGGTGAAGTAAATGGAATGGGCGTCATTGATATACCTTCAGCATTGGCAATGATCGAACCAAATTCGAGTTCAAAGCCCAATGTATATCTCCCTGATGGATTTTGAAAGACTCTGCTGACTTCTATTCGTTTATTTTCTGGCATGGTTTTAAGCGCAAATGCCTGCTCACGCACATCACCAGGTGGAGCGACTAGTAAGACTCCCTTAGAGCTAACATCAGGAAGTTCAAAAATCCCAAACCAAATCTGCGCATTATCAACCTTATCCAGATCAATATCAACGCTTACATTCCCGCTCTGTGGTAACGGGTAGAACACACCATAATCCTTGGATTTTGTTAAAGCTTTAGGCTGGGAAAATATATACAATCCCCCATCCTTTGTATAAAACGCATCCAAGATAGGTTGTGAAAAACATTCACGATCATCTTTGGGTAATTCGGGGAAATCCGATGAAGAGTAAACCGTCCAGTTATATCCGGCAATACAGTTATTCCCCCAATCTCCGCCAACAGGGCAATTATGATTAAGTATGCAAGAGAGTTCGGGTGTAGAGGTGGGTATAAAAGGGCTGTTTGTTGCAGTAGGAGAAACTTCTATACTAATGGTAGTAGGAGTCGGAGTAGGTCTATTAAGTATAAAGTTCCAAATTGCATCAGCATTCAACAACGCTCCCACTACAGTCGCAGTACATGTAAGAATTGCCCCAACAATTGGCACAACAAGTGGAAGGCGTCTCCAAAAGGGATCCTTTTCTTTGTACTGTTCTTCTTCATTGTTACCAGGCGCAGGTTTAGCCTTTTGATCCATTTAAGCCTCCCAAAACACGGATATAAAACCTAAATCCTAGTATAACGAGAATCCAACCGAGAATCAATTCCCTCTTTTATAATCAAATTTTCAATCAAATATCACTTCAGCATTTTCGCAATTTGCCTGTCCACCTTGCCCATGGGGAAATCGTCCAGTTCACCGAGCTTGACCCATTTCAGGTTTTTGTTTTTGGGGACCGAAGCCGCCTCACATCGAAACGCATAGACAGTGACCTTGAAATGGGTATAAGCATGCTGGACGACACCCAGCGCATCTTTTCTCTTGACCTTGAAGCTGTATGCGGCATTAATGGCTTTGACCAGCCCTGCGGCAGGGTCAGCTTCGACGCGTGCATTTGGAAATTCCCACATGCCGCCGAGCAATCCGTCTGCGGGGCGCTGGTGCAGTAACACGCGTCCGCGCTCGATGATCACTGCTGCCGCGTGGACGTATTGTGGGGCCTGTTTTCTTCGGCTTCAAAACGGGACGCAGCTCCTGCGTGCCATTCTTGCGGGCTTCGCAGATTTCCATCAAGGGGCAAAGCAAACAGCGTGGATTTTTCGGCAGGCAGATGGTCGCGCCCAGATCCATCAGAGCCTGGTTGTAGTCACCGGCTTTTCCTTTGGGCAGATTTTCGGCGGCTAATCCCCACAATATCTTTTCGCCTGTGGGCGAATCGGCAAACTCTGTCACATCGAACAGGCGCGAAAATACTCGCCGCAGATTACCATCCAAAGTGGGTTCGTCCATTTTGAAGGCCATGGAT
This sequence comes from Candidatus Villigracilis affinis, assembly GCF_016705895.1. NCBI lineage: Bacteria > Bacillati > Chloroflexota > Anaerolineae > Anaerolineales > Candidatus Villigracilaceae > Candidatus Villigracilis > Candidatus Villigracilis affinis. Next base: position 28,882 of record NZ_JADJKT010000007.1, read on the forward strand.
GCAATCGCCCCAACCGTGTAACGGCCAATTCCAGGCAGGCTGCGCAGGTCATCCAAATTACGGGGCAATTCGCCTCCAAACTTTTCAGCGACGATCTTCGCAGCTTTATGCAGGTTTCTGGCACGGCTGTAATATCCCAGCCCTTCCCATGCATTGAGGACGGTCTGCTCATCAGCTTTTGCCAACACGGGGATATCGGGAAACAACTTCATCCATTTTTCGAAGTAGGGAATCACCGTATCGACACGGGTTTGTTGGAGCATGATCTCAGAGACCCAGACCGCGTACGGATCGGGGTGGTCGCGCCAGGGGAGAGTCCGCCCGTGTTTTTTGTACCAGTTTAGAAGGTCGGAAGAGAGGCGGGGTTGTTAGTATCAGTTGTCAGCGCAAAGATCGGTCAGCGGAGCAGATTCGAAGAACATCTTTTCGAAATCGATCAGGCGGACGTTGAAGTAGCCTTCATCTGTCTTGCAGGCAAGGACAATCGCATCTGCGCCGTGTTGAAAATCAAGCAGGTCTTTCGTGATAAATATCAAATCGCTGCGCGTGGCGTTGAGCAGAATCGAGCCAATGCGGGAGTAATCGCGGATCGCGTACGCAGGCCAGGGATTCACAGAAGCCATCCCCTCTCCACGCCTGAACAAGCGCGGATAGAGCAATTGTCCTTCCAAAAGAACAGCTTCGGGTTGATCAAGGAAAGTTCGAATCTCTCCAATATCATGTCCACGAGATTCGAGTGTTGCGAGCAATTCATTTTGAGAGGCTGTGTATCGGGGCTGCGCCAGTCCTTTTGCAAACCACGGGAGTGCACCAATGAACATAAAACCCAAAATGAAAAGAGTATATTGCGGGCGAAAATCGCGAAGGGAAATTCCTTGACTCAGTTTGGAAGATTCATGAATATCTACAAATGGATTTTTGCCGAATAAAAGGGAAAGGCCTCCTAAAATTTCCATTGCGCCGATGGCGAAATAGAAATAAATGACCCAATCCACGGGCAGGTTGTAGCGCCAACTGGAAAAGCGGGAAATGCCATTGGCAAGCACATATCCCAGATTGACGGCCAGCGGCACCATACCGATCCACTGCATGCGACGCCAAGACGCGCCAATCCCTACTGCGATGATCGCCAGATAGATCAAAAGCAAAACAAGGTTGTACCAGACGAGTGTCCCATTCCATGAAACCCAATATAAATTGACAGGCTCCATTAATCCATCGAATCTTTCAATGAGCGGAAGGGCGAGCAATCCGCCGATCTCCGTATTCAAGATGTGACTGGTGATAAAGCCAGCCACATAGGCGGGGTTTTCAAGTGAAAAGGAAACGATCCGCTGCCCGACGCTCTCTTTTGCAGGGTCGAATTGACTGAGATCCAAATGCCCCGAAAAGGAATACTGGCTATAAATGATGGCCGCCTGGCGTGGATCATCGAAGGTAAACTGGCCTGTCACTGTATAGTTGTGAGTCAACCATGGCAGCACAGTGAAGGTCATTGCAATGGCAAAGACAATGCCCGCCATCACCCACTCTTTGGTTTTGCGCTGGAAGGCAAACCATGCCAGCACAAATACCACTGGCAAAACAAGCAATGACTGCGTTCGAAATAAAAGCACCAGGCCGAAAAATCCGCCCGCGATCAGCGTGGATTTTAAATCACGACGTTCCAGCCACCAAATGAGAACGAGGCAAAGAACCGTCAACGCCATGGCGGTAGGGAAATCGGTGGTAAAAATTTTTGAGTTTGCCACGCGGGTGCTGGAAGAAATCCACAGTCCGGTCAATTCGCGGAAAATGGCAAACATGGCAACGGTCACGCCTGCGGCGGGAGTATGCAGTTTCTTCGCGAGGAAATACAAGGTCACCGGGAAAAAAGCCAGAACCAAAGTCTGCGCGGTGATGATGGCTGAATAATCCTGCCCGAAAAAGAAATGCAGGACTGCCAGAAAGAACACATAAAACGGACGCGGGGGAATGCTGCCGAGGTAATCCGTACCGAGGAGGAGGCTTTGAGCGAGGTAATCATAAAAACCCGCATCGGAATATGGAAATGGCGTATTGGCAGGCGGAGTGATCGGCGAATAAAAACTATTTTGCAAAACGTCCACTGGCACTCTAAGCCAGAGAATGGCTGCGGTGATATAAAGAGCCAGAGGAATGAAAAAATTCGTAAAGCGTAAATTTCGTCCTTCAACTTCATTCAGGACATAAACAAGCGTAGTGAACCCCGCGAGAATAGCAATGGCAAATTGCCAGCCAAGAATGGCAACTCCGGGTTCACCCCAATAGGCCTGGTCTGCGGTGATGCCGATTCTGGTAATGGCTACAAAGAGGAAGATGGCAAATAAAATGAAAAAGACGATCAGGGCACAGATATAAACAGGTTTACGCTTTGATAATTCCTGCGGATGAAATCCATTCTTTTGGAGCAGGAGCAGAATAAAGCATTGGACCCCGATGACCAGCAGATACCAAAGCAAAGGACTCAGGCGTTCGTAATAGGGCAGGAGCTTTTCCGGGCTGAGATACCGCAAAAGGAACAGAGTCAGGCCCGAGGTTAGGGAAAGAAGCGCAGAGGCGAGGATGAAAGTCGTGTCGGCGAACCAGTCAAAATTGGATGAGTCGCGACGAGTATTCCATCCAAAATAAATCCCCGCGAAAAAGAAGAGCAGAAAAACCGCAAGCAGGCCGAGGCGCGCAAGGGACAAGCCATCTTCAGATGGAAGAAGCAGGAGCGCGAGAGCAGCGAGCAGGGACTCAAAGGCCGCGGCAAAGAAAAACCACGGCCATAATCGAGAAAAGACTTCGGAAGTCTTTTGAGGTGTATTTGAAATCATAGCGTTTGAGAAAAACTTCCGAAGCCCAATAAAGTTTCTTTAAAACTGAAATCCGCCGCGCGCCGGAACGATCTTGTGTGAATAGTTTTTTACATAACCAAAGAGGCGTTCCTGCAGGGCCACCCAATCTGGAGAAGACAGAATGCGGCGCGCCTGTGCCATATCAGAGGCAAGCAGCCCTACCTGAATTTGAGGATAGGAACCGTAAATCGTCGCCCAGGCTTCCGTGGGTTGAAGCCCAAGCCGCTGAACACCAGGCACGAATTCACCGATAACAAACTCGAAATATTCCTGATCTCGCTCGGCGGCGATATCCCAGGTCATGATGACTTTGACCGACATATTATCCTTTTTGGTAATCCAAAACTACAACGTGTGTCTCATCGGGAAGACTCGAGCGGGATACCTTGAGCAGGGGCTGTGACTCCGGTTTGCTGAGACCCATTTCCTTGATGAATTTGTTGATTGACTCAAGGTCTATTTTTGAATCGGGTGTGGAATAGTGCATGGGGATGACAAGATTGGGCTCGAGCATGCTGACGACTTCCGCGGCTTTCGCAGCGTTGAGGCTGCTCCCGCCACCGACGGGAACAAGCGCCACATTGACAGTACCAAGCAATTCGATCTCGCTCTGCGTGGGGATCTGCTGCAGGTCGCCAAGGTGGGCCACTGTGATGCCGTCATAATCGAACACATACACAGTATTGCGAACCTTTTCTTTGGACTTCTTGCCAGCGCTGTCAGTTTGAACGGCGGTGATAAATACACCGCCAATCTCGAACTCTCCAGCACCCGTTAATACGTGTGTGGAGCCCTTGACCGCTTCACTGTAGCTATGGCCGGGCGCGTCATGGCTGACTGTAACGATCTCAGCTTTAAGTTTTAACGGTTCATATCCTATTTTTTTGCTGTCATAAGGGTCGGTGACCACGGTAACATAATTGCGCTCCGTGAGCCGAAAACAGGAATGTCCATACCAGGTAATTTCCATAAAAGAGCCTCCGAAGGGCAATTATACCCGATGGGCACGCTCCCCGAAGGGCATCTGGACATTATTAAATTAACAGCCGCCCGCTTTTTTGGCAGGCGGCTGTGATTCAGTTCATTATCGTGCAGGTTTTATGGGCAATGCGGAGCCAGTTTATTGGCTTCGTTCACGGAGCTGCTCCAGGAATATTCTTCATTATCGCTAAAGTAGTAGTAGGTGGCGCCGTTGGGCATCATCACAACCGTGATGCCGCCATAGCCTGACATAAAGGGAGTATAGAAAGAGCAGGTGTAACCATCAGCGGAGGTGAATTCCTTGGCCCAGAAACCGTTGTTGTATTTGAACACTGGTGTACCGGTTGTGTTCATTCCACGGTCGGTGGAGTCATCCTGCATGGAATCGGCAAGCATATCGGGCTGGAGAATCTGCGTGCCATCGATAACGCCGTTCTGGTTGTTCAAAAGCAGGGCAACCTTGGCGATATCGTCCTGTGTCCAGAATAGGCCATAGCCTGCGAATACCTGACCGGTGGTGTTGTTATCGGTGCGGAGCGAAGTCATAGTGCCTGCACTCAACTTGAGCGGGACAAAAACCTCATCACGCAGCATATTGAAGATGTCACTTCCACCGCCCTGCGCATTCAGATAATTCTGCATCGCACGCCCGAGGATGAACGTGTCGGAGGAGTGATAATTCCAGAATGTACCCGGCGCGGCTTTGCTCGGGAAATTGAAGGCGGCTGTGATCTTGCTGCTGTATGGTTCGGCGAGGAAGAAGGTTTCCATGTAGCTTCCGCCTTCGTCGGACTCGTATCCAGCCAGGCGGTAATTCCCTGTAGCCATGTCAATGGTGTTGTTGAAGGTCACGTTCGTCCACACGCCAACGCTGCCAGTGTATTCGGGGACGTAATCCTTGATCAGCAGGTTGTATACGCCAGATCCGTATTTCTGCCCGAGCCGCATCAAAGACATGGAAGCCATGGCAGATTTAGCCGTGGAATAGGATGGGACCCGCATCACACCGCAATAGGCATATTGACCGTAACGCGTGCCGCAGCCTGAAACATAATTGACTCCGTTGAAAACGACGCCATAAGTGGTCATATGCGCGGCAGTCACACCGCTGCCAAAAACGGACGTGTTAACGCCAGAGGCGGGGTAATCCGTCGCCAATTCCGCGATGGACTTGGTGGGCAGGCGATTTCCAACTTCCACGGCGTGGTTATTCTTGTATGTGTCTGCATTTGCAACTGCATACGGTGAGTACGTGGCAGATAACTGTCCCCACATGTTGATCTTGTAATAGGCACAGGTTTCCTGGGTGATCTGATAGCGCACATTCGAAACCGCCGAGCCGTTGAACAGGAAGGTCATTACGCCATTGTGGGTGCAATTGGCATTACGCTGAACCAACGCAAACGGGAAGGAAGCACGCGACCAGCCATTATCGGTCGTTTCAGACCAGGCGCGACCCGGGCCAATGATGTAATTCCAATATTGGTGACCGGTGATGCTCAAGCCTTGATTGACGGGAATCAAATGGCTTCCATTTTGAACGAACTCGAAACTGAATTCGGGCAAATGCTTGCGGGGATTATCACCATTCCCAGTATAAGCATATGAATCCTTTACTTCGTTAAAGCCGCCGCTGGTGGCTTCGTTATTCAAGACCAGTAAACCTTCAAAGGCATGCAGCGGCATGGCCGCATTTGACGGAAGAGCAAACGCACTGTCATCCACAGGGGCGGTGCTGGTGCCAGAAGTCAGGTTTGCATATGTCAGCAAGGAACGTGTCACAGCACCAGAACCAGTAAGCGGGTCGCCGGGAACCGATCCGCCGGGAGGAGGTGTGGAAGTGGGTCCGGGAGTCGCAGTCGGCGGGATCGGGGTACTGGTAGGCGGAGTCCCAGCCGTGCCTGTGACCGTGACATCTTCGGCATAACAATAATCGCCAGTCGTTGCACCATTGCCACGATAGCGGACCTGGAAATTCGCGTTCTGATCTGCGCCAGCGATATTGTTTGTGGTACCGTTAAAAAACGTTGAGTTATCCTGACCGTCATTCAAGATGCCGATGGCGGTCCAGCCGCTGCCGGTGTTGTATTCGATGTAACAATGGTCGGCGCTTTCCAATGAGGAGGCAGCCATGTTCCATGTGATCGAAATGCCTGAATACCCAACCGTTGATACCGCGCGCGTAATACTGGCGGTTCCGCGGATGCTCACCGAGTTGGGCACAATGGACGGGCTTGCAATGCCTGCCACGGTTCCACTGGTCGTCCAACCGCTATAACCAGTGTTGAAGTTCGTGGAATAGATCTGAGTCTGTTGGGCAGATACCGGGTTGGGCATGCCTGCCATCAAAAGCGCCAGCAATAAAAACAGGGTCAATGCAAATGGGAAAACCGATCTCTTCATGTTCATGCTCCTTTGGCTGATATAAAGTTGATTGACAGACCGCGCCTGCCAGATCGAAAACAAAAACGGGCAACACGCACCTCCGTGTTGCCCGCCTGATTCCCATTGATTAAGTTGTCTTGGCCGTATTGATATTTCTATGGAACTTCAATGCCCCGAGTTCCGCGAAACTTCCTTTTTCAAGATTATTGTCTTCATAGAGCGGGAATTTATGTCCGGAGTCACGCAACTGTTTCAATGTTTGCGCAAGACCCAGTGTGCCAAACTCACGCGTCCGTGAAGTGTGATCGAGATCGATCATCTCGGTCATGAAGGTCTGGTTGGTCGAGGCTTCCTGTAACACGCGGCCATCAGGGTCAATGATCGTTGAACGCCCGCCGCCCCACTCACCGATCCCATTCACGCTGACGAAATAACATTGATTGAACAAAGCATTGGCACGCGCCATCGCCAGTTCCAATTCACGGTCTGATGTGGGCGTGAGTGTCGGCTGAAGGATCACCTCCGCGCCCATCCAGGCCAGTTGACGCGAGACCTCGGGAAACCACATATCGTAGCAAATGCATAAACCGAACCGCCCGACATCGGGAATATCGAAAACACAAAACTGATCGCCGGGCGTTGTCCCTGCTTCGTAGGGAAGCCACGGAAACATCTTGCGATACTTGGCAACGATCTCGCCTTCCGGTGAAATTACAATCGCGGTGTTGTACATCTTGTCGCCATCCAATTCCCACATCGAGCCAGGCACCAGCCACTTGTGAGTCTTGCGCGCCAAAGCCTGCAAACGCTCGGTCAACGGGCCGGGGATCGCCTCTGAATTTTTTAGATACCAATCCTTATCCTCGGGCGTCACAAACTGCACCAGCCCGGGCACCACCAACTCATGGAACATCACGAGGTTGACCCACGGAAAACTCTTACTGATGTTCAGCGCAAGATCAGACATTTTATCTATCGTAGCATGCGCATTCCACCGTTCAACAGACATCTGCACACCGGCAATACCAAATAATCGAGTCATAGATGGATTCCTCATCACTCCACAAAATGACAGGCGACGGAGCGCCCGCCTCTTACCTGACGTAAAACTGGTTCTGTTTTCTGACAAATTTCCCGCCCCGCAGCCAACGGACAGCGCGGATGGAATCGACACCCCGCAGGCGGATCGATCGGGCTGGGCACATTCCCCTCCAGCGTGGAAAGTTCGCGCCGCTCAATCGAAACAACAGGCAAAGGTATCGCGCCAAACAACGCCTGCGTATACGGATGCAGCGGCGCATTGAAGACCTCATCCGCCGCGCCCAATTCCACGAGCTTGCCCAAATACATCACACCGATGCGGTCGCTGATATGCTGCACCACATTGAGGTCATGTGAAATGAAAACGTAGGTCAAATTATTTTTTTGCTGCAACTCCTGCAACAGGTTGATGATCTGCGCCTGCACCGAAACATCCAGCGCCGAAGTTGGCTCATCCAAAACGATCAACCGCGGATTGACCGCCAATGCGCGCGCAATCGCCACCCGCTGACATTGTCCGCCTGAAAGCTCGTGCGGGAAACGCTCCAAATGCTGGGCACCCAAACCAACCTGATCGAGCAATTCAACAACCCGATTCCTGATCTCGTTCTTCGGGATAATTCCATGCGTCCGCAAAGGCTCCGCCACAATATCCACGATCTTCAAACGCGGACTCAACGACGAGAGCGGGTTCTGAAAAACGATCTGCATTTCACGGCGCAGCGGGCGCATCTCAGTGCGTGAAAGCGCGGTGATCTCACGTTCGCCAAAGAACACTTGTCCCTCGGTCGGCTCGATCAAACGCAGCAACATTCGTCCAAGCGTGGTCTTGCCGCAGCCTGACTCACCCACCAGCCCCAGCACCTCCCCTTGCATCACGTCAATGCTCACCCCATCCACCGCATGGACGTAGCGCCGCATGGCCGGGTTGATGCGCGCGATCAAACCATCGGAAAGCAGAAAATGCTTCTTGAGTTTCTGTGCTGAAAGTAAAGGTTGATTCGTCATCATTTTCGAGGCTCGGCAGGTAAAAAGCAGGCGCTCTCATGCGAGTCGCCTACAAATTTCAACGGCGGCATTTCTTTCGTACAGCGTTCAAGCACATTGGCACAGCGCGGCGCAAACGGACAACCAACGATCTCGCCCGGGTTGGCAGGGACAGTCCCCGGAATCGCCGCCATTCTTGATCCGCGCATACCCGGGCGCGGGATGGCATTCAAGAGTCCCTTGCTGTACGGATGATGCGGAGATTCATACACAAAATATGTGGGCGAAATTTCAACGACACTGCCCGCATATAAAACCGCCATGCGGTCACAAGCCTGCGCCACCACGCCCAAATTGTGTGTGATCAAAATAATCGACAGGTCAAATTTCTTTTGCAGGTCACGCAGCAGATTCAAAATCTGCGCTTGAATCGTCACATCCAATGCCGTTGTGGGTTCATCGGCGATCAACAGTGAAGGGCGGCATGCCAACGCCATCGCGATCATCACGCGCTGCTGCTGCCCGCCCGAAAGCTGATGCGGATACGAAGTCATCACCCGTTTGACATCGGGCAGTCCAACCGCATCGAGACTTTCCTCAGCCTGTATCTGCGCCGCTTTTTTATCCAACTTCAAATGCTGACGGACCACACGTGTGATCTGTTCGCCAACCGTAAAAACTGGATTCAACGAAGAAGTCGGGTCCTGGAAGATCATGGAAATTCGACCGCCTCTAACCGTGTCCATTTCTGGTTCTGAGAGCGAGAGCAGATTCCTACCCTCGAACATGATCTCACCGCGAATCCGCGCGGATCTCGGCAGCAGCCGCAAAATGGACAAACCTGTGATCGTCTTGCCGCAGCCTGTTTCACCGACCACGCCGAAGATCTCTCCGCGCTTCACACCAAATGAAACATGATTCAGCGCCTTGTGAACGCCGCTGGCCGTTTTGAATTCGATCGCAAGATCATTGACCGACAATAAGTAGTTCATTTGTATTGCCTCGGGTCAAAGATATCGCGCAAGGTATCGCCGAGCAGGTTGAACGCAAGCACCACAACAAAGATCGCAATGCCGGGGAATGTCGCAATCCACCACTGATCGAGGATGTAGGTTCGGCCGTCGCTGACCATCAAACCCCAATCGGGTGAAGGCGGCTGAGTGCCAAGGCCTAAAAATGCCAGACCGCCCATCGCCAGAATGACAGTTCCCAAATCCACTGTGGCTTGCACGAGGATGGGCGAAATCGTATTCGGCAAAATATGGCGGAAAATGATCACCGTATCACTGACGCCCATCGCCTGCGCAGCCTCGACGAAATATCGCTCCTTCAAGCTGAGCGTGACCCCGCGTGCAATGCGCGTGTACCACGGCCACCACGAGATGATCAGCGCAAGCGCGGCTTTATCCAATCCACGGCCGAGCGCGGAGGCAATTGCCATCGCCAAAAGCAGAGATGGAAACGCGAGGAATAGATCGGTGATGCGCATGATGACTTCATCCAGCCAGCCGCCTTTGTAGCCAGCCAATGCGCCAAGCGGAGCGCCGATCAGCACAGCGAACAGCACCACGCCGATCGGAATGATCAACGCAGGGCGGGAGCCCATAATGACACGGCTCAAAATGTCGCGACCAAGTTTGTCGGCGCCAAACCAATGTTCGGCAGAGGGCGGCAACAGGGTGTTCGAAGCGTGCGTTTTCCCCTCCCCTTCCTCTGGATAAGGCGCGATCTGATAAGAGAAGATCGCCATGAACATAAACAAAACAATAATGACCGTGCTGATAAATGACAACGGGTCGCGCAAAATGACCGACAACACGTGCCGTGCGGTCCGCTTGCTGGATGATTCGGTGGGAAGGATCGGGGTGACAGCCATGATCAGTTCAGACTCACACGCGGGTCAACCCACGCCTGAAGCAGGTCAACGAATAGATTGATGATCACATACCCGGAAGCGCCGAAAAGAGTCATGCCCATGATGGCGGGATAATCCAAATTCAACAGCGAGCGGACGGTGAACAACCCCAGCCCGGGCCAGTTGAAAAGGATCTCAACGAAAAAAGTTCCCGTCAATGCGAAGGCGAAGGTCAGGCCGATGACGGTGAGGGTGGGGCTGATGGCATTCTTCAACGCGTAGAGATACACCACCACATATTGACGAACCCCATAGGCGCGTGCCGTGCGGATGTAATCCTGCCCAAAGACTTCGAGCATGGCGGCGCGGGTCATGCGGGCGATCAAGCCAATTGGGTAAGCGGCCAAAGTGAGGGAGGGAAGGATCAGGTGTAGAAAAGCATCCTTGAGTGTGACCCAGTTCCCGGTCAGGATCGAATCGAGCAGGATGAAGTTGGTGATCACCGTCAACGGATCCGAAAATCGTAAGTCCCCATCCACACGGCCTGCGAGCGGAAGAATTCCAAGGTTGCGGAAAAATATGATCTGAAAAATGAGTCCAAGAAAAAAGGCGGGCATGGAAACGCCGACGATGGAAAGCACACGCACGCCCACATCAATGGGACGGCCCTGCCAGCGCGCGCTCACCACGCCAAGCGGAACGCCGATTAACACCGCGATGAACATACCCGAGAAAAGTAATTCGAGCGTGGCGGGGATGCGGCCTGCCAATTCCTCGGTGATCGGGCGCTTGGTTGAAATGGATGTGCCGAGGTCGCCGCGCAAAAGTTCCTGCATGTACACCGCATATTGAATGGGCAGCGGCTTATCAAGGCCGAGTTGTTTGGTGACACGCTCAATATCCTCCGCGCGCGCCTTCGGGCCGATGTAGAAGGCGGCAGGGTTCGCAGGCACAACGCGTGCGATAAAAAATGTAATGACCGAAACACCGATCAAAACAAATATCGAGGCGCCCAAACGGCGGAGGAGGAATTCAAGCTTTTGCATAATTTTGAAATTCACCACAGAGAACACCCAATTTCATGCTCTCTGTGGTGAGGTATTCAATCGTTATGAATTATTTGGCAGGGCGAAGATCGTAGAACCAGAAGCGGACATCAGGATAGTTCAAATTGTACTTGAAGCCTTCCACATGGTTCGGGACAACGAAGGCAACCATGGTGTCGAAGAGGAAAGCGGCGGGCGCTTGATCTACGAGCAGGGTTTGGGCTTCGGTGTATTTGGCGAGGGAGGCATCGAGATCGGTGCCGCTCAAACCGCCTGCTTCATCCACCAGAGCGTTGTAATCTTCGTTCATCCAATAGGACAGGTTGAACTTGGTGGCGTTCAAATTGCCAGGGTTTTCAGGATTGCCGTAGAACATGCTCCACATATTGTCGGCGCCAGCATCGGAATAGGTGGGCCAGTAAAGCAGGAGGAAGATATCCTGAGCGGTGGCGGGATCTGTCTTGGCAAGTTCCCATTGCTGGGTGAATTCAAGCGCCTCGATGGTGACATCCACACCGATCTGGGCGAAGGAATCTTTGATCAATGGAGCGAAGGTTTCCTCAGTGGAATTCTCGGAAGCATAGGTCAGCTTGAGGCTGAATCCGCCGCCTTCGTGACCCGCTTCAGCCAGCAAGGACTTGGCTTTTTCGATATCGTAGTTATATTGCGGAACGTCGTCCGAATACGGGAACACACCCGCAGGCACAGGCCCGCGACTCTGGGTGCCGCGACCGTTCGCACCGATGGCGATGATGTCTTCGTAGGGGATCGCATACGACAAAGCCTGGCGAACCTTCGGGTCATCCAACGGGGCTTTCAACGTATTGAAGAAAGCGGTGTAATTGAAAAGCGCGGGTTCGAGCGAGGTTGTGTAATCAGAATTCGCTTCAAAGGTCGCAAAAGCATCCGCAGGTACACTGGTGACGAGATCCACTTCACCGCCTTCAAGCAGTTGCTGGCGTGTGGTGGCTTCAGGCACAATTGTGACCAACACCTTCTCATACTGACCCTCTTCCCATCCGCCCCAATATTCGGGATTCTGAGTCAAAACAATTTCCTGGTCAGCGGTGTAGGATTCAAGCATGTACGGACCCGTACCTGCTTCCACACCAGCGCTCCAGTAGTTTTCATCAGCGGCGGCGGCATCGAGCGCCTTCGGGCTGACGATATAGGCGGCATATTCAGAACCGACGATCAATTCCAGAGGCTGTGCCCATTTCAAGGTGAATACAACGGTCAATTCATCGGTGGCTTCCACGGTATCGAGCGGCAGCCAAATGAAGGAAGCGCCCGCATGATCCTTGGCGGCTTCGATGGATTTCTTGACGGCTTCCGCATTCATCGGCTCGCCATCGTGGAACTTCACGCCTTCGCGCAGGTGGAAGGTCCACACCAAACCGTCTTCGCTCTTTTCCCAACTCTCGGCAAGCAAGGGCGTGAAAAGTTCAGCACTGCCGGGCGCATTGACACGCAACAATTGCTCATACATGTTCGCCATATAGGCGGCTTCGGTTGAGAATGAAGCGATTGGGTCCCATGTGGTGATATTGGCGGAACTGGCATATTTCAGAACAACAGGTCCAGCCGCGGGAGCCTCGGTTGCGGCAGGAGCTTCAGTGGCGGCGGGGGCATCCGTAGCGGCGGGAACTTCGGGCGCATCCGTTGCGGCGGGCGCGGGTGAACCGCAAGCCGCCAAAATCAACGAAAACACCAACAACAGCGATAAAACGAACAGCTTTCTATTCATGGTTTCTCCTCTTATCTTGGACGAATTTGTGCAATCCTATCACAGCGGGTTTGCAGAAAATTTGCAAAACATTAGCGGATATAATTGCCCAAGATGAAGCCCTCCCCCCTGCTCAATACAAAATTCACGCCGCCTCCCCGGGCCGGCTCCCTGCCGCGCCCGCATCTCATAGATTGGCTGGATAAACAAACAGGGCAACGGCTGATTCTGATCTCCGCACCGCCGGGATACGGCAAAACCACCCTGCTTGCGGATTTTTTAGCGGCTCACTCCGGACCTTCAGCCTGGTACCAGCTCGAAGAAGCAGATTCCGACCCGACGGTTTTTCTCACCTATCTCATCGAAGCCATTCGCCGCGCCAAATTGAAAAAAGCCGCCAAACTCGGACAAAACGCCCAAGCCCTGCTCGATAGCCCCGAAGCAGGCATGGCCTCACAACGTGTGCTTACCGTATTGATCAACGAACTCAACGAACAGGTCTCCGATCCATTTCTGCTCGTGCTCGAAGATTATCATGCCATCACCAGCCCCGTCGTCCATCAGTTGATGGATTACCTGCTGGAAAATGCGCCGCCCACATTGCGGCTGATCATCTCCACCCGCGCCGATCCGCCGCTCGCACTCGCCCGTCTGCGCGCCCGTGGACTATTGTCCGAATTACGCGCCACTGAACTGCGCTTCCGTGATAATGAAGTCTCAGAGTTATTCAAGCGCGAAGCCCATGATCTATCTTCCGAAAATTTATCCCTGCTCAGTGAAAAAACCGAAGGCTGGGCAGCAGGCTTGCAGATCGTCCGCAACTCGCTGGCGGGGCAAAATGCAATGGCCGCCCGCGAGATCATCGCATCGCTGAGCGGGTCGCACCGTTTTGTCTTTGAATATCTCGCCGAAGAAGTTTTCCGCAGACAGCCCGAGGAAAAACAAAAATTTTTATTACACACCGCCATCCTCGCACAAATGGATTCGGCCTCCTGCAATTCCATCGCTGGCGTAAAAAATTCACAGGATATTCTCGAAGAACTGGAAAAACAAAATCTGTTTCTCACCTCACTCGATTCAGAAAGACGCTGGTATCGATATCATTTTCTGTTCCGCGAATTCCTGTTGAGCAGACTCCGCCGCGAGTTCAGCGATCAGGTGTCGGGTTTGGAAAGAAGCGCGGGAAAATATTACGAGGAGCATGGTGAGTGGGAAGCATCCTTCATCCATTTCATCAACGCGCAGGCTTTTGAATCCGCTGCGCAGGTGGCATTGAAATTCGCATCCGATTACGTTGAACGTGGCCGCGTGGAAGTGCTGCATCGCTACCTCAACATGCTCCCCGCCGAATTACTGCGGGCATATCCCGAATTGCTTTTACAGCACGGCAATGCCCATCGCAGGCTGGGCGAAGCGGGGCTGGCAACCACCGCCTATGAAGATGCCCGCCTTTCATTTGAACAGCAAAAGAATCCATCGGGGCAAAGCCGCGCCATCACCCGCCTTGCGGAAGTGTATCGCGCACAGGGAAATTATCGTCAGGCTGAAACGCTGGCATCACAGGCTTTTGAATCCGCACCGCAAAATGATCACGCCGCGCGCGCCGAAGCCTTGATGGCGCTCGCCAAAAGCGCAGGCTTCCTCAGCGGCATGGACCGCGGACAGGAACTCGCCGAACAAGCCGTGGATGAAGCCCGTCAGGCCGCAGATAAACTCTCGGCATTGGAGCGTGCTGGGTTTCTCCAATCTCTGGGTCAGATCTGCTGGTGGCACGGCGACCCGCAGTCGGCGGCGCAATATGCGCAAGAAGCGCTGCGACTCGTCCCCGATCAAATGTCACCGATCGCGGCGCAGGCATATATCCTGTTGGTCACTCCGCATTTGTATTGGCGCGAATTCGAGACCGCACTGAAATACGCCGAGCGCGGATTGGAGATCGCGCAAACCCTGCACCTCACCGAATTGCTCCCCGCCGCTTATACCGCTTTGGGCAATGTGCTCACGCGCCTCGGTGAAACCTCACGCGCCGAAGCATCATTGCGGCAATCGGTGGAACTCGCCCAAAGACTTGGCATGGCCTCCTACGAGCAGTTGATGGCGACGGGCTATCTCGCGTACAACCTGTACGGTCAAGGCCGCGTAGATGAAGCCTGGCAGCTTGCCGAAGGCGCGTTGTGGGCGTACACAGGCAACCGCGATGCCTACGAAGCCTTCGTCTGTCGCAGCGTTCTGGCAGATGTTGCCCTTGAAAATGAACAACTCAACCGCGCCGAAAATTTATTCAATGAATTATTGCAATCAGGGAAACGCCGTCAATTCAGAGTTCCGCTGGCGATGGTGTATTTCGGGCTGGCATATATTCACCTCGTCACTGATCGAAAAGAAACAGGCGTGGACTATGCCCGCGCCTCCTTGGAATTGATCGAACCCACCCGCGCCTTTCAGTTGTTTGTCGATCAGGGCGAACGCAGCCGCGTAGTCTGCAATGCGCTGATCGAAGCGGGGCACACCAGTCCATTTTTGGATCGGGTGATCGAATTCCAACCCGACAAGCGCAGGAAACAAACCATCACAGTCAAAGACCAGTCTGTGATCACGATCAAAAGCATGGGCGCGTTTCGGGTCTTTGTGGGCGAAGAGGAGATCACACAGGAGCGTTGGGTTTCCTCCAAAGCGCGTGATCTGCTGGCTTTCTTCATCACCTTTCGCGGCGAACGCATCCCCGCTGACCGCGTCTTCGATGCCATCTGGGCGGAAAAAGCAGGCCGTGGATTGACCGCCTTTCACACGGCGCTCTCGCGCTTACGCAGTGCCTTGAAAACGGGAGAAAATTCCCCGCGCCTGATCCTCGTGGAAGCGGGCGATTACCGCATTGATGCCGCGCGCTTCACCATCGACGTGGAGGAATTTGATACCGCCCTCGCCAAAGCCCGCGCCGCCTCTGACGAAGAAGGCTCCGCGCGTTTTTACGAGCAGGCCATCAATTTATACAACGGCGAATACCTGCAAAACTATTACTACGATTGGCTTTTCCCCGAACGCAGACGGATCACACAAGCCTATCTCAGCTCACTGCGGGCACTGGCAGATCATCATTACGCCCATCGGCGTTATACGCGCTCGATTGAATTGCTCGAACGTGCCCTGCGCGTGGATTCACTTCAGGAAGACCTGTACTGCCAGTCACTGCGAGTCCACGCCGCGCTGGGAGACCGCGCAGGATTGGTCAGCCTGTATCAGGAAATGAAGCGCGTTCTGGCAAAGGAATTGGATATGGAACCGCTGCCTGCAACCGAATCCCTTTACCAAAAACTGTTGGAAAATTTCAAGAACTGATCATTTTCAAGCCAGTGGAGTGAATTCCTGTTTTGAGCGTTCCGCGCCGAATATCTCTTTTATTTTTCCACGCTTTACAAATTTTGTATCGAAAATAAATTCCCAGATCTCCGCCAGCACCACGCGGATGCCTGTCAGGATCGAAGCGCGCATGATCTTCAAGTAGCGACGATCTCTGTGTGCGGCCAACCGCCACAATGCCTTCGGGCGTAAATGGAATAAAGCCTCAGTCAGTTTCACCCCGAGAAACAACTCGAAAGGTTTCAGATACGATGTGGCGATGACTTGATTTCGATACGACCATTTCGCAAGGTCAGATTGAATGATCTTCGCAGGGTCGGTGGCTTTTCCATCCGATGTCCAAAAATGCGGGGTGAGATACATGGCGTTCAAAATATCAGAATCCAACTCGAGCATGCCCCTGAATTTCTCAAAGAGGGTCTTCCATGATTCGTCTTCGAGGCCGTAGATGATGTTCGTCAGGCTGATGATGTCGTTCTGGCGTAACAACCGCACCGCTTCCCTTGAAGTGGCGAAGGGATTGTTCTTGCGGATGTCAGCGATGACATTATCTTTAAGCGACTCCACCCCCATCACAATGTAATCCACGCCCGCCTTTTTATAAAGCGGAAGCAATTCCGCATCGCGGACGACATCGGCGGCAGTCATGTTCAGGTTGAGCGAGAGATCGAGATCGGCAGCGATGATGCGTTCAAGCAATTCTTTTGCGAGATCGCGATCAGCAGCGAAATTTTCATCAGCAAACCAGATCAGCTTTACACCGAATTTTTCCTTGAGCAGTTTCATATTTTCCACAATATTCTGCGGACTGCGATGCCTCCACTTCTTCCAAAACATCCACTGACCACAATAACTGCAAGTGAGCGTACAGCCGCGGCTGAATTGCAGGCCTGCGGCATGGTCAAAGCCGAACATTTGATAATGCTTCCAATCCAGCAATTCCCAACCCGGGCGGTATTCGTCCAGGTTTTGAATCGCGGGCTGCGGACGATTGACCACGATTTCGCCATTTCTGCGCCAGGCGATTCCAGCAACTTGTTCAAGATCCGCGCTTTTTTCCCAAACCGAAATGAGGTCCACAACAGTCTTCTCCCCTTCACCGCGGACGATCACATCGATCTCTGGAACCTGCCGAAGAATACTCTCAAATGCGTAGGATGGGTACACGCCTCCGTAAATGATCCGAATCTCTGAAAACGCCTTGCGAATTTCCTGCACGGTCTGTACGACCACATTGTGGGAAGCTGTGGAACCTGAATGCCCAAGCAAAACATAGTTCGGCTGATAATCCGCAACCTCTTCCAACAGCCGATTCAGCGGCCAGCCGTTCATATCGTGGTCAACCAGTTTCACCTCGAAACCTGCATCTTTCAATGGCCCGCCAATCAATACCAACCCCAACGGAGTCAGATACCCAAGCCCTGCCTGATTGGCAATAAAGTGACGTGCAGGGTTCACCAGCATAATTTTCGTCGACATGAATACTCCTAAATAAGACTAAAAAGCACCATTAATATTTTCGTATTCTAGCACCTGCAATACTTGTGTCAAGGATTTATAATCAGTCAACTTTTCCAAAGGAACTTAAATGCAAAAAACAAAATTCATTCCCTTATCTCGAAGCCCTGTTCGCTGTGATCGTTTGGGGCGCATCGTTCATCGCCACGAAGATCGCCGTCGGGCAGATGTCTCCCATTGCCGTGGTATGGCTGCGTTTTGCGATGGGCATCCCAATCCTGCTTGTGGCCGTGGTCATGCGCAAACAATTCGCCCTTCCAAAAGGCAATGAGTGGTTGTATTTTGCCCTGCTCGGCTTTTTGGGAATCTCCTTTCACCAGTGGCTGCAATCCAACGGTTTACAAACTGCGCAAGCCACCACCACCGCGTGGATCGTTTCCACATCGCCCGCATTCATCGCCATTCTCGGCTGGCTGATCTTGAAGGAAAAACTCAACCTCATGCAATCAGCGGGTATTGTGCTGGCCATGATCGGTGTGCTGGCGGTTGTGAGCAAAGGCGATCTCGCCACCATTGCCATCGGCAAGTTCGGCACCTACGGCGATTTTCTCATCCTCATCAGTTCAGTGAATTGGGCGGTGTTTTCCATTTTGTCGCGTCGCGGCTTGAAAGACCACCCCTCCACACGGATGACGTTTTGGGTGATGACCATCGGCTGGCTGATCACCTCTGTGGCATTTTTCGCGGGCAGAAGCTACACCGAAATTTCCCAACTCGATTCACGCGGCTGGATGGCCATGATCTTCCTCGGCATCTTCACCACAGGCTTCGCCTACATCGCCTGGTTCGACGCGCTCAGCCACTTGCCCGTTGCACAAACAGGCGCATTCCTTTTTGTTGAACCACTCACCAGCATGATTGTCGCTGCGATCATTTTGAGCGAGCAGATCACGCTCGTTTCGGTTTTGGGCGGCGCGGTGATTTTGGTAGGCATTTGGTTGGTGAATAGAAAAAAGGATGAATTATGAAGGATGAAGGATGAAAGCAAGGGCAACACAAAATGCATCAGCGGAAAAAACTGAAAAGGGTGGAGGTTGGGAATACAGAAAGGGGATTCTCTACACTATCGCGGTTCCCAACTCGATGACTATTCCCAACTGCCGCGTCATCGGTTTCCGCATCGATCTCTAACCTTGAGCTTGCGTGCAAAAGCTACAAGCAGTTCCCTCCCTGGGACATGGGGCTTCGGCTTGTGGAATGATCCATTTGGATTATCGCTTGGGTTTGGGGGAAATCCGTTTCGATTGCCTGCTTTGCCAAATGCGGTCTGGTTCTTTTACGCTTCGCCGCAAAATTATTTATCTTTTACTGGCGATAAACCCGCACAAGGTTTTTTAGCACAAACATTTCGTTCGCCAATATTTCATCCACTGTTGATTCCAGCTGGATTGGCGCTGCCGTTTTCGCGCAAGGTGACGAGAAATTTATTGGGCAAGGTGATCGGCGAGGATTCAGTCGCTCTCAGCGTGGACGTCACTCAATGGCATGAATACAGGCTCGAGTGGAGTGCGAAGCGGTCCGCTTTTTGGGTGGATGATGTTCTCGTGTTTGAGTCGCCTGTGAGTCCGAACGCTTCGCGGCCGTTGGGGGTCGTCATCTGGATCGATAATCAATTTGCGGCATTCACCCCGGAAGGGAAAATCTCGTTTGGGGTTTTGAAAAATGACGAGGCGTGGCTGGATGTGGAAAATATTGTGGTAAGTAATAAGTGAGAAGATAAGAGTAAAGCGGGTCCTTTTACTTGCTACTTTTATTTTTAGAACAGCCCGGGCCAGAAGGTGGGCAGGAAAGTGCGCAGCAGGGCATCAAGGATGAGACCAACGATGAGCAGGCCGCCGAATTTGCGGTTGTGTTGGAAGGCAAAGCCCGAGAACCAGATGGGCCAGGCGGGCCAGCCTTCAGGAGCCTGTGCGGGCTTGGGCTTGTTCATGACACCGAGGATCATGAGGGCTTCCTTGTAGGCAAGGAGGATGATGAGCATGACAGGGGTGAAATAGCGCGGAACAAACACAAGGTAGGCGATAACGGCATAAATTAATATAATGGCGATCTGATCCACGCGGCGGGCGTTGGCCTCCCCCACACGGACGGGGAATGTGCCAACGCCTTTTTCCTTGTCGGGGTCGTGCTTGTCGATGTGCTTGGCAATGTTGACGCTGGCGACGCTCAAGCCGAAGGGAATGCCCGCAAGGACGACGTTCCAGTTCCAGAAGCCTGAAAGCACGAAGTACACGCCTGTGATCATGATCGGTCCCCAGATGAGGAAGATGGCGAATTCACCGAGACCCCAATACTTGAAGGGATAAGTGTATGCCAGCAGAACGACCGCGCCAAAAGCAAACAACCCGATGGTGGTCATTGAGAATTTGGTATAGAACAGGGCGTAGATTCCTGAAAGGGTGGCCAACACGCCGCTGACCAAAAACCAGCGGATGGAGGTGGAGTTATCCCAGAATTTTTGAACGAGGGGGTGAACGCCATACTGGGTGCGGAAATAGTTATCCCTGTCGACGCCGCGGTTGAAATCGGTGTAATCGTTGAGGATGTTGTTGGTGCCGTGGGCAATGAACAACCCGAGGGTGACGATCAGGAACGGGACCCATGAGAAATGTCCATCGCGGGCGGCGAGGATGCCTGCAATGACGCAGGAATAAACGGTGACAAGGGTCACGGCAGAACGGGTGGCGATCAACCATTTGGAAACGACATCGAGGGCATCCCACTCTTTCTTGTCGTCCATCTTGATGAGCTGCCACGAGGCTTTGCGCCACATAGCGAAATTAATGTGCATAGTACTCTCTCCTTGAGTAATATTGGGGCCTGTCTGAAAATTTTTGTTTACCACGAAGAATTGCGGAGCAGTCTTTGTGTGTTGAGGGTTGGTTTTCCAGACAGACTTATGAATAAAGAAAACAACCGTGCGGGATTATACAATCGTTTTGTGAAAATGATTACTATAAAAACCCCGAAAAAACCCAAAGCACCCCCTTTGCCCATTATAGTCCTCCAGAATCAAAAAATCTCCGAAAGAATTGTCTTTCGGAGATTTTCCATCGCATCAAACTGTTAGCGCCAGAAGGCGGGGAGGAAGATTCTCAGGGCCACGTCTACGAGCAGGCCGAGCATGAAGAGCGAGCCGAAGGAGCGGTTGTTGCGGAAGGCAATGGGCGCGAAGTAGAGCGGCCAACCTCCCTGCCCGTCGGGAAAACCTTCAGGACGGGTATCAGGCTTGGGCTTGGAAAGAGGCGGAAGGCTTTCGCGCAGGGATGGAATCGCCAGCAGGACGATCAACATTACAGGCGTGAAAAATTTCGTGGCGATCAAATATCCAGTGAAAAGATAGGGCAGCACCATCATCGCAATGACTGCGTAGCGGGCGGCTTTTTCGCCGATGACCACGGGCAGGGTGTGGATGTTCTTGGCCTTGTCCACGCTGATCTTGTCGATGTGCTTGCCGAAGATGACGGTGGTCACACCCAGCACGTAGGGCAGGCTGGCAATGGCTACTGACCAATTCCATTCATGCGTCAACACGTAATATCCGCCGCCGATCATCAGCGGACCCCACACCACGAGCACGGCCACTTCGCCGAGTCCCAACCCTTTGAGCGGCCAGGTGTAGAACAACACGAAGAACGCACCTGCTGCGAGCAAAATCCAAATGATGGGATCATTGGCATTCGAGAAAATAAGATACAAGCCCGCCGTCAACGCGAGGAAACCCGTCACGGCAAAGTAGGTCAAGTGCTGACGCTGGGTCATCAAACCCGAGGCGATGGGCTGGGCGCCGTACATGGTGCGGTAGTAGTTGTCCTTGTCCACGCCGCGCACGAAATCGGTGTAATCGTTGAAGATGTTATTGCTGGCATGAGCCATGATGAGACCAAAGACAAGCGCGATCCACGGGATGAAGCTGAATGAGCCATCACGCCAGGCGAAAAGGCCCGCCAACGCCGCCGAAATAAAGGTCATTATGAGAACAGCCGCACGGGTTGAGATCAACCATTTTGAGATCACATCCAGCTGATCCCACTCCTCTTTGGATACCTCGGGAATCACATTGAGGGCTTTCTTCCACATTGCAAAGTTCATTTGAAACTCCTTGAAAATTTTGACAATTATAACCAATTCAGTCTTGAATCCATCTGCGGAATTGGCGGGGCTTACCTTGGAAAGTGTCTGAAAAGTCTGTTTTTCACCTCGAGGACGCAAAGGCTCAAAGAAAGGAATATCCTATCCGCGGAATTTCGCGGCAAAGATTTTTCCCATCAGAAAACAAAACCGTCAGGCTCACATGAACCTGACGGTACAAATCGTTTTCCAAAACCGTTATTCGCTCGTCATAATGAAGAGAGGCTTCATTTCAAAGTTTTCATAGATGGGACGATAACGGTCGGTGTCGTAGAAATGCTTCACTTCCACAACCTTCTTGCTGGCCGTGACCACATCGAGCGGCATATTGTCGTAACGTCCATTTTTCAACACCACCAAACGGCCATGCACGCCCTTCAGCAAAAGGTCAAGCGCGAGGTTGCCGAACGCCATCGGAACGATTGAATCAATGGCATCGGGATCTCCGCCGCGCACCATATAACCGAGCTTCTGGTTGACCACGTCCACAGTTTTGCCTTTGTTGAACTTCGGAGAAATATCCTTGATCTGCGCCGAGACAAGGTCTCCGATGCCGCCTAATTTTGCATGTCCGTACGCATCGGTGCTGCGGTCTTCGAAGACCATTTCACCGCCTTCGTACATGGATCCTTCCGAGATCAGCAAAACGGAATAATGGCTGGGGTTGGCCTCACGGTCCTTGCTCATCAACTCAGTCAGATGCTCGATGTTGAACTTGAATTCTGGAATCACGCATCGATTCGCCGCGCCCGCCATCGTCGGCAGCATGGCGGTAAAACCCGCATAACGCCCGAAGACTTCGAGCACCAAAAAGCGTTCATGCGAGCCCGCAATAGTGCGCAGGCTGTTGGTCAACGAAATGGTGCGGGTCACGCAGGTGCTGAAACCGATGCAATAATCAGTGCCAGGCACATCGTTGTCCATTGTCTTCGGGATGGCGATCACCTTCACGCCCTCCTTGTACAATCGCACGCCGTAGCTCAACGTGTCATCGCCGCCGATGGGGATCAAATAATCCATGCCCAAAAAATCAAGGTTCTTCAATACCTCGGGCGTCAGGTCATTTTTTTCCTCGGCGTATTGTCCCTGCAAATGTTCGGGCACGCTCGCTTTTTTGATCGAACTGGGCTTCGTGCGCGAAGTATGCAGAAAGGTACCGCCCGTGCGCCCGGCACGGTTCACGATCTCTTCAGATAGGAATTGATAATTGTTGCTATTGTCTGCATTCTTATCGCGGACGATATCCACCAGCCCAGCCCAGCCGCGGCGAATACCCACTACTTGATATCCCTCTCGCAGTGCGCGGATCGTCACAGCACGAATGGCAGGGTTCAACCCTGGCACATCGCCGCCCCCGGTCAAGATTCCAATGACACCTTTTTTGTTTGCCATAATCACCTCTTTGACTTCAGCGATTATACATCTTCGACGTAAAAAACGCGCCTCTTTCTCAACCTGAATCCTGCCTCTGCTTCGACAAAGAGTCAGCACTGAAAGTGTGCCGCACTATCACGTCCCGCGAAGGTGCGACACACTGACAAGTTATTTCTTATCCCTCGCCAAGTTCTGGAATGGGTTCCACAGGATTGCGGTTGGCGATATAGTTCTCAACCCAGAAAATGACAAGCGCGACCCAAACAATGCCAAAACCGATCAAATGCGACTGGTCGAACGGCTCATGATACAGGAAGATGCCGATGAGAAATTGCAATGTCGGCGCGATATATTGAAGGATGCCCACCATCGAAAGCGGAATCTGTTTTGCAGCGGAAGCGAACATGAGCAGGGGAATCGTAGTGACAATACCCGCACCCATCAGGAACAGATCCACTTGCAGGCCGTCGTGCATGAAAGCCCCACTGCCGCCTGCCTGGACGAATATCAAATAGACCAAAGCGGCGGGAAAAACAATGCCTGTCTCAAGAGTAAGGCCATAAAGTGAGCCAAGCGGCGCAAGCTTTTTAACAAGCCCGTAAATACCGAAAGAAAACGCGAGCGTGAGTGCGATCCACGGCAGGCGGCCATAAACAAAGGTGAGATAAAACACACCGATCGCAGCAATGATGACGGGAATCCACTGTGCAGGGCGCAGCCGCTCACGCAGAAAAATGACCCCAAGCAAAACGCTGATGAGCGGATTGATGAAATAACCGAGGCTGGTCTCCACAATAAAACCCGAATTTACACCCCACACATAAATGAGCCAGTTAATGGAAAGCAGCACACTCGCAATGGCATATATGCCGATGGTTTTGGCATTGAACGCCACATTACGAAAATCCTGCCATTGTTTTGTAGCGAGGACATAAATCAACAGAACGATAAAAGACCAGACAATGCGATGACCAATAACCTGCAATGCAGGAACCACATGCAGGAATTTCCAATAGATCGGAAAAAATCCCCATAGCAAATAGGCGCCCATGCCGTACAAAATTCCTTTTTTCATTTTTCTCCTTTGGGTGAGTAAATGGATAAACGGATAGACAAGTCCAATAAAAAATGACCTTGTTCTTTTGGCAACAAGGTCATTGATGGGTGCAGTATTTTTTCTCTTACAACTTTCTCAAAAACCACTTGCCTGAAACCACTTCATTCACATCACGGGCGAAATCGCCCGCAGTGGCATAACGATCAACAGGATCCTTTGCCATGGCCTTACTGATGACCTCCTGCCATACAGCAGGAATATTGGCTCTGATCAGGCGGATGTCAGGAATGGGCATGCTGATATGCGCATTGATCAAACCAGTGGTGGAATTGCTTGAAAAAGGAAGCTGGCCTGTGAGCAAACGATACAAAACAACGCCCAAAGCATAAACATCAGAGCGGCCATCCAGGCGGCTACCTTTGATCTGTTCAGGGCTCATAAATGCGGGAGTTCCAACCAGATATTCCTCGCCGTCTTCATCGGAAACCTTCTGCGATTTGGCAATGCCAAAATCTGAAAGAAAAGCCTCGCCCGTCGAATCAAAAAGGATGTTCGAAGGCTTCACATCGCGGTGGATGATATTCCTTGCATGGGCCGCATCCAGCGCATCGGATACACGCTTGAGAATGTGCGCCATGTCGGTCAGCTTGATCTCGCCCTTTTTGAGATGATCATCAAGGCTGCCGCCAGACATGTGCCGCATGACAATGTACGGCTGCTCTCCATGCCAGCCAAAATCATAAATGGGGACAATACTGGGATGCTCAAGGGCGGCGATCACCTCCGCCTCCTGCTGGAAGAATTCACGGTACACATCCTCCAGGGTGCGGCTGTACATCAGCACTTTTACGACGACCTGACGCTGGATATACGGGTCACGCGCCAAAAATATGACACCCATTCCTCCCTGTGCAATTTCACTCTCAACTTGGTATCGGCCAATTGTGGATACGGTCATCTTCCCTCGGGCTGCTTTTAAGATAGATAGGGGCTAGTATAGGTCAATTTGTGCGAGTTGGCAACTTACTATTCCCAATCAATTATTTGACGACCTGCAAAACCCGCTTCGATCTCGTGCCAGAACTGAATCTCCCCCTCGCCGTATTTCCAACACAGATACACTTCCCTGCCATCGCGCAAAGCGGTGAAGTCGATCAGCCCAATGGTCAGATCCTTGATCTCGATACCCATATCCTGAACCTGATGATACATCGCATCAAGGTGGTCAAACTCCACAAGCAGTTTGCTCAAGCGGGGATTTCCACCATTGCCTGCAGATTTCCTCACCAATTCCCATAACTCGGGCTGGTTCTCGCGGATCTTTGCCGCGATCTCCATCATCTCCTCCAGCAGCGGGCGGATGAGATTCAGGGTCTCATTTGCTTCATTAAGTGTGTAATATTTTGGCATAAACGGAAGTATAACGGAAACGCGGAAACAGGGAAATGCAGAAAGCAAGTACACACATAATCCTATGTGTGTACTTGCTTTCTTGTCTTTTTACTTCCGCTCTTCCCCTTACTTTACAACCGCCGTATATCCCTTTTTCTTTACAGCCGCCACGATCTGTTCGTCGCTTAGTTTGGACTCGTCATATTCGATGACCATCTCCAGCTTGTGATAACTGGCGTTAATCTCCCTGACGCCTTCGAGCGTGTCTTCGAGGGATTCAAGCTTCATGGCGCAGTTGGTACAGGTCATATCTTCGACTTTGAAAGTTTTCTTTATCATATGAAATTTCTTTCCTCTTTATTCTTTTTTCACCAAGAGAGAATGGCATTTACTCAAAAACGATCTGCCCCGTGTACATACCCATCGAGCAGGTGAAAAACAAGGTGCTTCCTTTTTCCTGGGCTGGGATATTCACCTGAACCGTCCCTGTATCTGGAAGAAGTTCATAGTAATCCAATGCAGGGATGACGAAGTCACGCGCGCAAGAATAGGTTTCGTTGGTAATGAGATTCAGGGTGAAGTCTTTGCCTGCCTGGGCCTTGAGTGTCGTTGGGAAGTAACCGTCGTTGTTGACGTTGAGAATCAGGCCATCGGCAGAGATGGGTTGTTGAGGAGAAACTGCAACAGAGTTGGATTCACTTTGAGATGGGAACCAGTTTCGGGTCAGGTTTTGAAACGAGAGCGGGGAGCCGATCAAATTGAGTCCGCCGTCGAGAGTCACAAATCCCAAAATCAAAACCAACACGGCCACAAATCGCATAAAGAATTTTTCTAGTTTTGAACCAAGTTCCGTTGTCAGATATGCGATGACGAAAAAGACGGGGCTTGTGCCAAGCGTAAACGCAAACATCAAAGCCGCGCCCATGCCTGCGCTTCCCGTTCCAAGAGCAGTGGCCATCATCGCCTGGGTCACGCCGCAGGGAATCAACACAGTCAGCGCACCGAGGAAAACGGGGGTGGCAGTGTCTGTACCTTTGGCGGTTTTACGAATGTAGCGTTTGATAAATGACGGCGGCTCGATGGAGAAAAATCGAAAAATGGGATGCACATTGAACATGCGCAGCGCGTTGCCGATCATGAAAACGCCGATGAGGATCATCAACATGGCACGCGTCATTGGGCTGAGGGTAAGATAGGAACCAACCAATCCGAGAAGTGCACCAAGCAATGTATAGGCGACGATTTTGGAGATCAGGAAAAGCAGGATCGGGAAAGCGCTGCTTGTATGTGAGACAGTCGTTTTCTTCATGTTCTTGCCACTTGCAACCTGACCAACGTAATCCTGCTCGATCTGGTGTGCAAGTGAACTGGCAAGCAGACCGCCTTGCACAGCCAGGCAGCTCAACCCACCGGTGGTGAGGCCTGTAATGAATGCGACCATGAGTTGACTCGTCGTGCTTGCGTCACCGGCAATGCTTGAGCCCGATGAAAATGCGATCAAAGCCATGGCGATCGCGAGAAAAACAACACCTATCGTTACGATGACAACAGGGTCAATGGATTGCTTTCGATTCTTAGTCATTCGACCTCTAAAACAAGAAATGTCAAGAAGATAAGGCATAGGGAGCGTTACTTCTCCATGCCTTATCTTCTCCGTGATAAAAAATCAATTAGCGTTTTCCGCCATCCCAAATGACGAACGGCATGTTGATGACAACACCGGGTTGTTCAATGGTGAGTTCGCCAGCCGTTTCAGCATCCAAAACCTCGGAGACTGATTTGAGTTCGCGTGCCTTGGTCTCATCCGTCCATGTGATCACATTCAAGCGGCGGAGCGGGGTATATCCATCGGTGCCGGGCGGGTTGTCAAAAACATCCGCCTGAAAACCGAAAGGCCCGGAACCTGCAATGCCATTGGTAAAGACGTATACATTTGCGAGTGATTCATCAGGCACATTCGCAAGCGAAGGCACAAGGATGACGGGAGATTTCATCATACCGGTGAGTTTTTCGGCCACGCCCGCGTCGGAGGCTTCGGTATGAACGAAATAAATTTCCTTGCCTTCAGCCCATGCTTTTCCAGCAGGCAATTCGGCTTTGGGCATTTCGGCGGCCTTTGGGGCGCAAGCGGTCAAGAGGACCATTGCAACGATGATAAAGAGAGAAAGTTTCTTCATGTTAATATTTTTCCTTGTTCATTTTTTGGTGGCTGAGCAAATCGAAATGAAAATCCGACCTGCTCAACCGTTACAGAGTTCGCTAAATTTTCTGTCCACGTAGTCTCAAACTATTTGAAACCACAAATACACTACTGAACGCCATCGCACCTGCGGCAAGCATCGGGTTCAAATATCCAAGCGCGGCGGCTGGGATGAGCACCACGTTGTAAATGAACGCCCAGAATAGATTCTGCTTGATGGTCGAAAGTGTCTTGCGCGATAGATTGATCGCACGCGCAACGCCACGCAGGTCGCCGCTCATCAAAGTCACAGGCGCGGCAGCCATTGCCACATCCGTGCCTGTGCCGATCGCAAGGCCCACATCCGCCTGTGCAAGTGCGGGGGCATCATTCACACCGTCACCCACCATGGCAACGATGTTTTTGATCTGCGGTTCACCATTTTCGATCTGGCCCTGGAGTTTTTTAACTTCCAACGATTTGCCTTCGGGCAATACTTCAGCCAAGACCATATCAATACCAACTTGTTTCGCGATCGCATCCGCCGTCTTCTGATTGTCGCCTGTGATCATTGCGACCTTCAACCCCATTTTGTGCAGTTCTGCGATTGCATCCTTTGAACTATCCTTGATCGTATCGGCCACTGCAATAATTCCTGCGGCAACATGATCAACCGCAACAAGCATGGCCGTCTTCGCTTCAGATTGAAGACGCGACACTTCGGATTCGAGTCCGCCCAACTGGATTCCACGCGCCTCGAACATTCTCATGTTCCCGACAATCACGCTTCTTCCATCGACTTCAGCCTGCACGCCATGCCCAGCCTCTGCTTTAAAACCAGTGGGTTCCACCAAATTCAACCCGCGAGTTGTTGCCTCCGCCCAAATCGATTCACCCAGTGGATGCTCACTCCCCCTCTCCACAGACGCAGCAAGGCGGAGAAGTTCATCACTGGTAATTTGTATTTGGGGATTGGTAATTATGTCTGTAACCGCAGGCTGCCCTTTTGTAATAGTTCCAGTTTTGTCCAGCACAACCACTGAAACTTTCCCTGCACGTTCCAACGCTTCACTGTTCCTAAAAAGCACACCCATCTCGGCACCTTTGCCGGTACCAACCATAACTGCAGTCGGTGTGGCAAGTCCCATCGCGCACGGACAGGCAATGACCAGCACAGCGACCATGTAAATGAGGGCACGTGTGAAGTTATCAATATCAGAGTTGATCGGCAGGGTGGGTCCGAAAAAGTACCAGCCTGCAAAAGTCAATGCGGCAATACTAATTACGATCGGAACAAAGATCGCAGAGACCTGGTCAGCCAGTTTTTGGATCGGCGCCTTGCTTCCCTGCGCATCTTCCACCAGCTTGATGATCTGAGCCAGCGCAGTTTCGCGGCCAACCTTTGTCGCTTCGAATTTCAGCAATCCGAGCTTGTTGAGCGTTGCGCCGATGATCGGGTCGCCGGGCTTCTTTTCGACTGGGAGCGATTCACCCGTCAGCATGGATTCGTCAATTGCGCTGCGGCCTTCGATGACAACTCCATCCACAGGAATCTTCTCGCCAGGTTTGACGAGGATCATATCTCCGACACGGACATCGTCAATTGAGACCTCAGCCTCCACCCCGTCACGAATGACGCGTGCGGTCTTGGCGCGTAATCCCATCAGTTTCTTGATCGCTTCAGAGGTGCGTCCCTTGGCACGGGCTTCGAGGAATTTTCCAAGTTTGATCAGGGTGATGATCACGGCCGCCGTCTCATAGTAAACGTGCCCCATGAGCAGACCAAACGTGATCGGCAATGAATAGAAGAAGGCAGCAGATGAGCCCATTACGATAAGCACATCCATGTTCGCAGATTTGTTTCTCAGTGCCTTGAATGCGCCCACATAATACTGCCAGCCAACATAGAACTGAACGGGCAGCGCAAGTACCAGCATTAACCATCCGAACCACGGCTGGGCGTCACGCATGCCTTCCATGGTTGTGCCTGTGTAGAAAAAGTCAGGGAGCAGCCCAAAGTCCTTGCCCATCGAGAGCAGGAAGAGCGGAACTGTAAAGATCAAACCGATAATGAGCAATCGACGCTGTTCGTTGATCTCATGCTCACGTGCCATTGCCTCGGCATCTTCCGCTTCCCCACCGAGCTCCATCGCCTCGAACCCGGCAGCAGCCACGGCACGGCGCAATTCCGCCTGTGTGACGATGGTTGGAATATATTTCACACGCGCTTTTTCAGTGGTGAACGTAACCTGTGCTTCCAGCACGCCTTCAAGTTTGGCGAGGGCCTTCTCAAGGCGGCGCGCATCGTTGTCATCAGAAAGACGTTTGATGATCAAGTCCGCTTCGCCGGTGGCCACACCATAGCCCGCACGATTTACACGTGCAATGACATCGGTCAACCCGAGTTTGGCAGAGTCAAAATCCACAGTGGCGCGCTCGGAGGACAGGTTCACCACCGCGCTTTGCATGCCATCCAGCTTTTTGAGATTGCGCTCCACCGTTGCGACACAGTTTGCGCAGGTCATGCCAGTAATTGGTAAAGTTAATTGCTTCGTATCAGTCATTTTCAACTTCCTATAACAAGGTCACGCCTGAAAGCTGCGTGACCGAAAACACTATAAAGTGAGCAATCCTTCAGCAGGATAATTGATCTCTGCGAGCAAGGCTTTGATCGCCTGCTCGTTGGCGGGCGCATCGAATGTGATGGTCACCTTTTTGGAATCGATCTCCGCTTTTACAGACTGCACGCCCTGCAAATCAGACACTTCGGTCTCGATCGTGTGGGTGCAATGTCCGCAGGAAATCGCAGGGACGGTATAAGTAACTGTGGTCATGGTTTTATTTCTCCTTGGTTGTATGTTTTTATTTTTATTTCACTGGCAGCCTCAATACGGCGATAAACACCGCCTGCCAGATTAGCAAACGAATTAAACTTTTGTAGACATCTCGAATACTTCAGTAATTTCCTTCAAAACGCGCTCGCGTTCCTTTTTGTCACTGCCCTGGATCGCGGTGATAACGCACGAATTCAAATGGTCTTCCAGTATTCTGGAGCTGACTTTATTGAGCGCCGCTTCGATCGCCTGTATCTGGCGGATCACATCAATACAATAGGCGTCCTCTTCCACCATGCGGATCACTCCGCGCAGATGGCCCTCAACGGTCTTCAGTCTTCGAATTGTGCTGTCGTTTTCCATGGTTACCTCTAACTTCCAGATAAGGTCTGTTGCTTTTCTCTTACCCCCCCCAGGGGGGTGGGGTGAACTAATAATAAACTTTGACCCAGATCCTGTCAAGGACAAAAATCACTTCTAAAATATGTAAATCATTTGTCCTCATCAATACAAGCATAGACATATTTTTGCTACGGAGTTGCCGTATTAGTTGGAGATGGAGTCGCAACAAGAGTCTGAGTTGCCTGTGGTGTCAGAGTCATAAATCCATGCTGATAGTTCAGTTGATTGATACTCCATTTGCTCTTCATGTATGTGAGGATAAAGTTAATTTCCCAATCTGCCAGCCCGTTTTTGAACGCTGGCATGTACATGGGCTTATCCAAGCTACGCCCCTCTTTGATGATCTGGAGAAGATCCTGTTCAGAATATTGCCAGGCTTTCCCATTTCCATCCAAGGGCGGCGGAAGATGTGAACCATCTGCCAATTCCACCTGCCAGGCGGGGTTGCCAGCCAAATCTGAGCCGTGACATTGTGCACAATGGTGTTGATAAAGCCATTCACCGCCTCGGATATGCGCAGGAGCAAGAGTCACCGCACACACCACGGGTGTATATGTTGGCCCTGCCAGAATTTGTGCGCTGATCGGCATGCCATTCCGTAGCAAATAGCGAAGATCCTCGCTCATTTCACCAGGCGGAGTGCCGTGCGGCCAGCTCATAACGGCATATCCGCTGCGGTCGATCACTGTTATAAATCCAGAATGATCCACGCTGTAGTTTTCACTTGATTCCGAGTTGTTTATTTTATAGTAGACGTTAAACGCAGCTGTGATCAGGTCGATCTCCTCACGGGTTCCCGTCGCCCCGATAAAACCTGCATCAAACATTTGCACATACCGGCCGAGTTTTTCGGGTGTATCACGAGCCGGGTCTACGGAGACAAAAACAACCTGTACCTGTGCTGCTTCTTCAGGGGATAAATTACCAAGCGTCAGTTTTAGATTTGCCAACGAGGTGGGGCAAACATCCGGGCAGGAAGTGTAGCCAAAGTACAACAAGGTGATCTTCCCCTGATAATCACTAAGACGCACAGGGCCTGAAGCCGAACGCAGAACGATCTCAGCCGCCAGCTTTGGCTCCTGAAACACCGAACCATGGAATTGATACAACGCAAAGCGCTGGTAGCTCCAGATACTCGCGGAGGACAGCAGGAGAATGACAATCAGGGTAGCAAGGTTTTTTTTCATAAGATCCTTTTAAGCACGAATAAGAAACAATATACTCAAAACGTATCATTCCTTCTTTGATGCGGCGCAAAGAGGATTCTGTGCAATTTACAAGGATTGGTCTTATTTCCAGGGGTAAAATAGAAAGATGGAAATTTCAATAAAAGATCTGAAACAGGTCGTCGTCTTTCAAAATGCGACAGATGACGACCTGCGCCTTATTCTGCAAAACAGCATTACCCGCTCGGTCGAAGAAGGCGGTTTTTTCTTCTTTCAAGGAGATTCGGCTGAATATCTTTACGTGCTCGCCAGCGGACAGGTCAAATTAATGCAGGCGAATCCCAATGGTCAACAGGTGAATCTGCGGACCATTTACCCGTGGCAGATGTTCGGCGCTTTGGGAGCTGTCCGCGCGGAGGCGAGTTACCCCGCCAGCGCACAAACCCTGGAGGATAGCACCGCGCTCGCAATTCACAGCAAGTTCCTGCATTCCATGCTGGAAACCCGCCCATATCTTTCCTTCGACCTGATGAACCTAATGACTGCTTATATTCAAGAAATGCAGGCTCGCTACAGGGAACTGGCTACGGAACGCGTTGAGCAGAGGGTGGCCAATGCGCTGATCCGCCTGGCAGGGCAGGCAGGAATCAGGTCCGAAAAAGATGCGGCAATCGAGTTATCCTTTTCCAGACAGGATGTGGCCGAGATGACCGGATCCACGCTATTTACGGTCAGTCGGTTATTCAGTGAATGGGAGCGGCAGGGGATCATAAAAACGGGCAGGGAACGAATAAGGATTTTGAAACCACACGAACTGGTAAGAATTGCGGATGGAGTGTAGGGACACAGCGGCGCTGTGTCCCTACTGCTTATTTGCGCTAGCGCAAAGACAACTCGGAGAAAGGTGATATTCTATATCCATCATGGAAGACAATTCGAGACTTTTGAAAACCAGTGTGGAAGATATTTTGAAATCCTCCCCCAAGGCAGCCAGGCTCTTTCTGGATTGGCATGCCGCCTGTGTGGGCTGCGGTTTTGCGCGGTTTTGCAGGTTGGAAGATGTGATCAACACCTATCAACTTGACGAAAAAAAATTCCTTGAAGACCTGCCCAAATACAACATTCAAATACTTTAATAAGGAGCACAAAATGAAAAAATTCTCTAAATTTCTGGTCTTAACAATTCTGCTTGGTCTTTTCATCGCCGCCTGCACAGGCACAAGCTTCCAACCTGTTGACAAGGAATATGTATTGACCACTGACCTGCGGGAAGGCAGACTGGTCTTTCTTGGCGTCAGCGACGAGATCAACGGGATCGAAAACCCCACTCTGAGCGCCGTCCCTGGTTCAACCATCACGGTCACATTAATCAACGGTGGAGAAGGGCAACATGACATCACTTTTCCCGAAGTCAACGTAAGCACCGATGTGGTAAAGGAAAAGGGCGAGGAAGCCTCGGTCACATTTGCTGTATCCACCGTACATGGAGAAATGGAATATTTTGACAGTGTAGCCAACCATGCTGAATTGGGCATGCGAGGCATCTTAATGGTCAGCACGTCCGATGTGATGCCTGCGGCCGTTTCCTCCACCAGCAATGGCGACCCCGCCGTGCTTGCCGCCTTCCAAAAAGGCGCATGTGGAAGCTGCCATGGATCGATGGAATCCCCAACGCTGTTGGCGTGGTTGCGCCCAATCTTTCAAACCTCAGCATGGCCGCCGAGGAACACCTCAAGAGTGACGCCTACACCGGCGTAGCCACCACAGTTGAGGAATACATCCGCGAATCCATTCTCGACCCGAATTTGTTTATCGCCCCTACCTGCCCCACCGGCGCATGCGCACCCAATGTCATGCCCGCCGCACTGGCTGACACATTGACCGAAGACGAGCTCAACTCCATCGTTACCTATCTCAATGGATTACCCGCTGGAGCATACAGCACATCAGAAACCGAAGTTACCGCACCCCAGGCTCCCACCACCGGCGCAGACGTGGTACGCGACCCAGCCGACCTGCCCGCGCCGCTCGAACCCCGCGAACCGACCACCGTCGTGATCAATCTCGAGGCTGTGGAAGTGGAAGGCCAGCTTGCAGATGGAACCACATATACCTACTGGACATTCAACGGAGCAGTCCCCGGCCCATTCTTCCGCGTGCGCCTTGGTGATACCATCGAAGTCCACATGAAGAACAACACCTCCAGCACCATGAATCACTCCGTCGATTTTCACGCAGTCACAGGCCCAGGTGGCGGCGCAGTCATGACCCAAACTCAGCCGGGCAAGGAAAGCGTCTTCACTGCCAAGGCACTCAATGTCGGACTCTTCGTCTATCACTGCGCAACCCCGATGGTCGCAGACCATATCTCGAACGGCATGTATGGCCTCATCCTTGTTGAACCTGAAGGCGGCCTGCCCCCGGTGGATCGCGAGTTTTACGTCATGCAAGGTGAGTTATACACATCGGGCGCATTCGGCGAACAAGGCCATCAGATGTCCGATACCACCAAACTGCTGAATGAAGATCCTGAATATTTCGTCTTCAATGGTGCGGTCGGCGCGCTCACCACTCAAAAACCACTCAAAGCCAATGTCGGTGAAACCATACGCATCTTCTTCGGTGTAGGCGGACCCAACTTCACATCGTCCTTCCACGTCATCGGCGAGATCTTCGATCGGGTCTTCGACCAGGCCTCCCTCACCGGCGCACCGCTCACCGACGTGCAAACCACGCTTGTCCCACCCGGCGGTGCAACCATGGTCGAATTCAAACTCGAAGTACCGGGCAGCTTCATTCTTGTAGATCATGCCCTCTCAAGATTGCAGCGCGGGCTCGCAGGTTTCCTCATCGTTGAAGGCCCAGCCGCTCCCGAAATCTTTCTCGGCACCCCCTCCGCAGGAAGCGGACACTAAAACAGATCCACAAAACAGAAGCCCCGTCTTGATGACGGGGCTTTTCCATTATAATTTCGGGATGAAAAAACAAACGCTTCTTAACTTAACCATCAGCCTGATTCTGTTTCTATTTGCAGGCTGCTCCCCGAAAAAGAATCTCCCGACTCCAAACCCAAACGATTTAATTCGACAATCCGTCGCCGCCACCATTGCAGCGCTTCCAACTGCCGTTCCCAACATCCCGCCGACCGCATACCCATCCCCCACTCCCATTTCACTGGCAGGCGTCTTCTGCGAATATCAATTCTGTATCGGGCATCCCGCCAACATGGCGTTCTACGATCACATGGCGGCGTTAAGTCAACTCTCGCCAAGCGCCTACAACAACGGATTCCTCGCCGCGTACCAAATTCCCAGCGTGGTCATCAATCTGATCTGGCTGCAAGCCCCCGGCACATCTGACCCGCAATTCCTGCTCGATACCCTGCTCGACGATCAAGTGGATACCAGAACCGGCACCCTCGAAGTTAAACTCGTCCGTGGCATGAACGTGATGTATGGACCCATCACCACCACGATCAGCGAAGTGCCCTTCGGCAGCATCGCCGCCTGGACCTGCGGCGACCGTGTCTTTGCCTGGAAGGTCTACACCCCGCAGGCTGAAACAGCCGGTCCGCTTTTTGATGAGGCATTGGCGCGCTTTACATGCAACCAAAACTAATCGCTACATTATGACATCCACTCCATTGGAAGAAATCATCATCCGCCACACAACCCCGGAAGATCTGCCAGCGTTCCGCGAATTGCGGCTCAAAGCTCTTAAGGATCACCCCACTGCTTATGGCTCAGATTATGAAGAAGCCCTGCTCAAGCCATTAAGTTATTGGGAGGGAAGATTGGCCATAATTGAGAAAGAGCAAGCCATGTTCCTTGCCGAACACAACGGACAATTGATCGGCATGACAGGCATCTTTCGAAACATGACGAAAAAGAATCATCACAGCGCAAGCATCATCAGCGTTTATGTCAGGCCCGAATGGCGCGGGAAACATATTGCCGAAGCGTTGATCCGCACCTGTTTGGATTGGGCAATAAAACATGAAGTTGTTATCGTCAAACTGGCGGTTGTCACGAGCAATGCATCAGCCATCCGCAGTTATGAGCGCTGCGGATTCAAACTCTACGGCACTGACCCCAAGGCACTTTACATCGATGGCGTTTATTACGACGAACACTTAATGGCGCTGGAAATTCTACACCCCAAAAAAGAATGACCCATTAACTTCCTCAACAGGAAATCACTAGAAAATTTACGTTGTAGATCGTTGCTGGTCCGTGCACCGAGAGGAATTGCATGGTCTTATTATTCACGTAGGCGGCAGTCATATCTGTTGGAACTGTCACGATGGCAGAATCGATCGGGTTGACCATTTGCCACGCGGCAAAGGCACCCGATTTCTGCCACATGCCAGCATCGCCCCCAAACAGTTCCGCCGCCATTCCCGATGTCGGAGGACATGAGGAATGCCCGGGGCCACGGCCAACTTCCACAACCGTTTCGGGCAGGTCAACGATGGCGGGCTTCGCATCATCAGGAACAAGGTCAAGTAGGAGTTCAACTGCAGAAGG
This sequence comes from Candidatus Villigracilis affinis, assembly GCF_016705895.1. Taxonomy (NCBI): domain Bacteria; kingdom Bacillati; phylum Chloroflexota; class Anaerolineae; order Anaerolineales; family Candidatus Villigracilaceae; genus Candidatus Villigracilis; species Candidatus Villigracilis affinis. The sequence continues at coordinate 65,697 of NZ_JADJKT010000007.1, forward strand.
GCCTTCCACCACTGGCACAGGCGTAGCATCGCCCATTAGAATGGCAAGATTACCGCTGGCATACAACCACCCACCCGCGAGGGAAAGGATCAGGAAAATGGAGATACCGGCCAATATCCAGAACTTCTGATTCATTTTTTGAGCATCCTGTTCGGCCAGCTTCTTCAATTTCTGATAAATGACCGCTGCCTGTTCTTGTGGCATTCCAGATTGCATCAGCGTCAACTGGATCATCTTGGGCTTGTTTCCAAGCCGATACATACCCAGTGCGCGATTCCAAGCGTCCGCATCCGAAAGCATTTGGGTAGATGGCGGTATGGTTTTTTCTTCATGCGCCGCAGGTCTGGCTTTGTTCAAGATCGCAGAGAGACTAGCCGCCTCCACCCATCGGTTGTGAAGCTGGGCATCCGCAAATTCATATCGGTCGGGGATGTATTTCAAACGAACGAATCGTCCCCCATTTTCCACTTCAAACGATACCTGACAACGCGCACAGGATAAATAATCCGGCATGTCCGGCAGGTGTGTCACTTTCAAATTCGTCGCACCGCAAGCAGGGCAATGTCCGCTTTTTGCCCAGGCATCGGGCAAATCCCATTTGGGAGTTTGTGCTGTGGAAGAAGTGTTCTGATTGGTTCCCATGTTAATAAAATTTTATCCCGCCTGTTCATGATCTATCCTTACAAATCATCGACAGGCAAAATGCTAATTTGGGTGAGCCAGGTCTGAAATAATCACAAACCTTTCATCTTGGCTTCGTTCCACAAAATATCCATCTCTTCCAGCCTCATATCCGAAAGATTTCTTCCCTGCTTCTTCGCGCCTTGCTCCACGTAAGCAAAACGTTTCTTGAATTTCAAGTTCGTCCCACGCAACGCAGATTCCGCATCCACTTTACGCCAGCGCGCCAGGTTGACCAGCACAAAGAACAAATCACCCAACTCGGCAGTGACTTCATCAATATTCTGTGCCCGTTTGATCTCTTCGATCTCCTCGCGGACTTTATCCAGAACGCCTTCCACTTCGGGCCAGTCAAAACCAACACGCGCAGCGCGGTCTTGATATTCCTGCGCCTGGGTTAGCGCGGGCAATGCGGCAGAAACGCCATCCAGTAACCCCTTTTCCTGCTTTCCATCCTCCCCTTTTTCCTTTCGTTCCTTTTCCTTCAACTTTTCCCAGTTCTGCAAAACGCCATCCACCCCATCGAGTTTTACATCTCCAAACACATGCGGGTGACGGCGAACGATCTTGTCGTAAATGCCTTTCACAACCATGTTCATCGAAAACTCACCGGCCTCATTCGCGATCTGCGAATTCAACACGATTTGTAAAAGCAGATCACCGAATTCTTCACGCATTCCTTCGGGATCGTTCTCGTCCATGGTGGTCAAAGTTTCGTAGGATTCTTCGAGCAGATGCTTCCGCAGGGTTTGGTGTGTCTGCTCCTTGTCCCATGGGCAGCCATCCGGCGCGCGCAAATGCGCCACGATCTCCGCAAATGACTCGAAAGATGTCCCCTCCCCCAGCGACGGAATATACAAGCAGGTCTCTGGGGAAAATACACCAGCCCCAAAACTGCCCAATACTTCCTCTTTCATCTTATTGACGTCAACGACAAAAATACTGTGCCCGCGTGGATACACGGTCAACAATACGGTTCTAACCTGCAAAGCCAATTCGCTTGTATCGATTCCGGTCAGCAAAACGGGCATGTCAGGCGGAAATGGCGGTACATGCGCGGACGCGAGAGTCTGCGCTTCGAGCAGAGTCAGCTTCGAGGGCGGCGCGATGCGCAACGTCGTGAAGATGGAAGAGATCAGGTTGAAGTCCATGCTTATCTCCGTGGTTAAATGCGTAATCCGTAATTCGTAACTCGTAAATAATTACGGATTACGCATTACGGATTAACTGAAATCCCAGTAAAAGGATTAGCGTTTGGTGTAGGTCGGTGCCTTGCGGGCCTTCTTGAGACCTGGCTTTTTGCGTTCCTTCACGCGGGCATCACGGGTGAGCAGGCCCTTCTTGCGGAGGGCAGATGTCCATTCCGCATTGATGAGCTGGAGGGCGCGGGCAATACCGAGACGAACGGATTCGGTCTGGCCGGATGTGCCGCCGCCGTTAACCATGGCGCTTACATCGTATTTGCCAGCTTCCTGCCCCACTGCACCGAACGGGCGCATGATGTCTTCGACATCGCCCATACGGGTGAAGAAAGCTACGCCATCTTTTTCGTTCACGGTGAATTTTCCGTTGCCGGTCGTCAGGCGAACACGGGCCGTGCTTGCCTTGCGGCGACCAATACCTTCATAATATTGAGCCATATTCTCTTACCTCTTTTATTTCTTCGCCGCTTGCACTGCGTGCGGATGATCGGGGCCAGCATAGATCTTCAGGCGTTTGAGCACTGCACGACCCATGCGGTTGTGCGGGAGCATGCCCCATACGGCATCGCGCAGGGCGCGGTCGGGGTGTGTGGCGAGTTGATCCCGCAGGGAGATGCTCTTCAAGCCGCCCGGATAACCGGAGTGACTATAGTAGATCTTGCTTTCGAGCTTGCTGCTGGTGCGGGTACCGGTCACTGTAACCTTCTCGGTATTTACCACAACCACAAAATCTCCCATCTCCACACCAGGTGTGAAGGTTGGTTTATGTTTGCCAAGCAGAATGTGCGCAATGCTCGCGGCAAAGCGGCCCAAATTTTGCCCTTCGGCATCCAGCACAACCCAGTCGCGCTGAATTTCAGCGGCTTTCGGATAATATGTTTTCTGTTGCACTTTCGTCACTCCGTTTCATAATCTAGTCATGTGATCCATACGTTACTTCAACCAGCGTCAAGCCGTGCGCGGGAGCCAATCCGGATGAAAGTTTTCCCTGCTCATTTAAAGCATTGCGGACTTTTTCAAGCGAACATTTTCCCTGGGCGGCGGAAGCCTGTACAAAAACCAGCCTTCTTACCATGCGATATAAAAACGCATCTGCCCTGACTTCAAACTGCCACTCACCATCCGGCATTCTCTTCCATTCGGCTTTCGTCACCGTGCGTACCGTCGTCCCTTTCGGGGTCGTTGGTGAACCCATGGTGACAAAATCATGTGTGCCGAGGAAGATGTTTGCAGCCCGGTTGAGGACATCTTCATCCAGGGCGGGCCAAACCCGCCACAAAAATCTTTCCCGCAACGGGTCGCGGATCGTTCCACAAAATAACCTGTAGCGGTATTCGCGCGAGGCGGCGTCAAAGCGTGGGTGAAAATCGGCCGGGGCCGTGATCAGGCTTCTTATGACAAGATCAGAAGGAAGGTCCGCGTTGAGCGCACGAAGAAGTTTATCCTCCGTGTGTGCCCATTCGAAATCGAATGCGGCCACCTGTCCTGTCGCATGCACTCCCGTATCTGTTCTGCCAGCCATAACGATGGACTTATCAGACCATCCCAGTCTGCGGAGCGCTTTTTCCAGCTCGCCCTGCACTGTGCGGGAGTTTGCCTGTCTTTGACTTCCGGTAAAACCGGTGCCGTCATAGGCAAGGATCACTTTGTAACGTGCCATATAGCGATTAGCCTTTAGCAATTAGCTTTTGGCTGAACGCCGGATGTTTCTGCTATTCTTCAACCAATTCAAGGACAACCATTTCGGCGGCGTCGCCAAGTCGGGGTCCAAGTTTCGTCACACGGGTGTAACCACCGGGTCTGGTCGCAAAGCGGGGGGCAATCTCATCGAACAAACGCTTGATGAGTTGGTTATCACCCAGCTTGGTGATCGCCAGACGGCGCGCATTGAGCTTGTCCGAATCGCTGCCATTGGCGCTGTTGCGGGCAATGGTAATCAGGCGTTCGGCATCACCGCGAACCGCAGCAGCCTTGGCTTCCGTGGTCTTAATACGCTCGTGTATAAAAAGTTGTTTGATCAGGTTGCGCCTCAAGGCAATACGTGAGCTTTTGGTGCGTCCTAAAATATAACCTGCTACTGAATGTCTCATCTTCTAACTCTCCGAGGATGTGTCGTCTTTCATAAAGCCCTTTTCCTGCATCTTCTGGCGAAGCTCGTCGAGACTCTTTTCGCCGAAGTTGCGGATGGACATGACCGCGGTCTCGCCTTTTTCAAGGAGGTCGAGCACGTCACCAACATTGGTGATGCCAGTGCGCTTCAATGAGTTGAAGACACGCACGGACAGGTCGAGGGCTTCCACTGGCGTTTCGGCCAGTTCACTGCTCAAACGGCTGCCAGAGGATTCGCGCTCCACGGCCACCGCAAGCATTTCCTCGTTGATGCCAGCGACGTAACGCAGGTGATCGATGAGGATGCGGGCGGAGGAACTGAGGGCGCGTTCCGGCGAAATGGTGCCGTCTGTCCAGATTTCCAAAATCAATTTGTCGTAATTCGTGCTCTGACCCACACGGGCAGAGGATACTTCCCAATTCACCCGTTTTACCGGGCTGTAGATCGCATCCACAGGAAGCTCGCCAATGGGCATGTGCCCGGCACGTTCGTTGGCTGGGGAATAACCCCGGCCACGTTCCACTACGAATTCGATGTCGTGCTTGGTTTTTGCACCATCCACCGTGAAAAGATAGGTGTCAGGGTTGACGATCTCAACTTCGGCCGGGGTAACAATATCGGCCGCGGTGACCGTTCCTTCGCCGCGCACTTCAAGGTGCATACGAGCGCTGTCAACACCATCCATTTTGATGCGGATCTGTTTGACCTGCAGCATTACCTGGATGACATCTTCTCGCACGCCCGGGACGTCGCTAAACTCATGCAGAACATCCGCAAAACGTACGGATGTAATGGCGGTTCCTTCAAGAGAGGAAAGCAGGACGCGGCGCAGGGCATTGCCCAACGTCACACCATAACCGCCCTCCAGCGGACCAATTGTGAATTTGCCATAGTTCCGAGCTTCAGCTTCACGCTCGATTTTTGGCATAACCATGTTCGTGATGATACCAGTCACGGTTCACCTTTCCCTTTATATAATGCTCAAGGCTGGACACCAGCTTACAGTCCGGCCAGAGCGAAAATGGAAGATTAGCGTCTGGAATAGTATTCGACGATCAACTGCTCGTCGAGACTTCCGTCAATCTCAGCACGTTCTGGCATGCGAGCCAAGGTACCGGCCATCGCTTTGATATCACGATTAAGCCAACTGGGCGCATTGCGCTTTTCAGTGTAGGCGCTCAGGTCTTTGAAGTAGGTCAATTTGCCAGAGCCTTCACGCACACTAACAACGTCACCTTCGCTGAGGAGCATGGAAGGCACATCGGTGCGGCGACCATTCACAGTGAAATGACCATGGGCAACGAGCAAGCGAGCCTGTGAGCGGCTGGAAGCAAATCCAAGACGGAACACCACGTTATCAAGGCGGGATTCAAGGATCTGAAGCAGGGTCAAACCGGTAAGGCTGTGGCCGGTCTTAGCCGTATCATAATAGCGGCGGAACTGACGTTCCATCACGCCATAAATGCGACGGGCCTTCTGCTTGGCGCGCAACTGGCGGGCAAAGTCCGAAGCGCGTCCGGTACCCATACCCTTGCCTTTGCCACCACCACGACCTGCGGTGCGTCCATGCTGGCCGGGGGCGAAATCACGCTTTTCAAAGGAGCACTTGGGTGTAAAACAACGCTCGCCCTTAAGGAAAAGCTTCTCGCCTTCGCGCCTGCAAAGTTTACAAACTGGACTTAATGTTTTAGCCATATGGTAACAACCTCTTAATTACACGCGTCGCTTTTTCGGAGGACGGCAGCCGTTATGTGGCACCGGGGTGATATCCGAAATAGAGCGAACTTTCAAACCCATGGACTGGACGGCGCGAATTGCGTTCTCGCGACCGGGGCCGGGGCCTTTTACGAAAAGATCAACGTCCTGCAAACCCAGCTGTTGGGCAGCTTTTAAAGCCTGTTCAGCGGCGAGGCGGGCGGCAAAGGGTGTGCTCTTGCGAGAACCCTTGAAACCAGCGGAGCCAGCAGAACCCCAGGAAACCGTGTTGCCTTCAGTGTCGGTAACAGTAACGATCGTATTATTGAAGGAAGCAAAGATATGCACCTGTCCGTAGGACAGGGTACGCTTCCCTTTTTTGGCGCCCGATGGGCGACGGGTGGAACGAACACTCTGAGCCATTTTTATTTATACCTTTCGGACAGAATTACTTCTTGGTGCCCTTGCGACGACCACGACCGGCAACCGTTTTCTTGGTGCCCTTGCGAATGCGCGCGTTTGTGCGCGTGCGCTGGCCACGGACAGGCAGGTTACGGCGATGGCGCAAACCACGATAAGACCCGATTTCAATCAGGCGCTTAATGTTCAATTGAACTTCGCGGCGCAAATCGCCTTCAACCTTGAAATTTTTGGAAATATATTCGCGAATCGCGGCAACATCCGCTTCGCTTAAATCTTTGATGCGCGTATCAGGATTGACTTTGGTGTGAGCCAAAATCTTCTGAGCGCGTGTCGGGCCAATACCAAACAGGTAAGTCAGGCCAACTTCAACCCGCTTGTTGCGGGGCAGATCTACACCTTCAATTCTCGCCATAGGTCACCACACTAACCCTGTCTCTGCTTGTGTTTTGGATTTTCGCAAATGATGAAAATAACGCCTTTGCGCCGAATAATGCGGCACTTGGCACAACGCTTGCGAATGGAGGGTGATACTTTCATGAATTCAATCTCCTTGCTTGGGGTCATCTTTTCTGACGACCAAAGACTTAATTATACTGGTTGTTTTACGAACCGTCCATACTTTTTCGGTTGCCTGCTTGGTTACAGGACAGTCAGGATGAGGGGTTCTCCTTCGGTAACGGCAACTGTATGTTCGAAATGTGCCGTCAAAGACCCATCAGCAGAGACAACCGTCCATTGATCGGGCAAGACGCGGGTTTCATGCGTCCCAACGAGCACCATTGGTTCAAGTGCAATCGTCAGTCCCGGGCGAAGTTGAAATCCGGTTCCTGCGATACCGACGTTTGGTACCTGGGGACCTTCATGCATTTTTCTCCCGACGCCGTGACCTGTGTACTCGCGTGTTACGTGGAGACCATTGTCTTCCACATATTTTTGTATCGCTGCCGAAACATCACCTGTGCGGTTACCTTTGCGCATTTTATCAATGCCAGCGTACAACGCTCCTTCGGTGACTTCAAGCAGTTTTGCCGCCTGGGAAGAGATCTCCCCTACTCCGGCAGTGAAAGCGGAGTCTGCGACAAAGCCATTATGGATCGTGCCACAGTCAATCGAGACAATATCCCCTTCCTTCAACTTTCGTTTCGGGTGGGGAATTCCGTGCACCATTTCGTCATTGATACAAACGGTGATGGATGCAGGGTATGGCGGATGGCCGTAATCCTTGAACGGCGATACACATCCGTGTGACTTCAGCACCTCCTCAGCAGCCGCGTTGAGGTCGGCGGTCGTCACACCTGGTTGTAAAAGTTCTTTTACCGCGGCCAGAACGGTTGCATTGATATGCCCTGCTTCGCGCATGACCTTGATTTCCGCAGGGCTTTTGACCTTGATCTGGCGTTGCCAACTCATTGAATAAAACCTACTTCTCAGCGGAGCACTATTATTCTTCGCTCCGCACAATACCAAAATTATGTTTTCAAGGCAGCAAGTAGTTTCTGTGTTACCTGCTCAACGGCCTGGTCACCGTTAATCTCGACTAATTTACCTCTTGTCCGGTAGTACTCCACCAGCGGCATGGTCTGTTCGAGATAGACACGAATACGCTTCGTAACGGTTTCTTTTTTATCATCATCACGCTGGTACAACTCAGACCCATCGATGTCGCATACTCCGACTTTTACTGGAGGATTGAACGTCTCATGATAGATATGGCCACTTGCACGACATGTAAAACGTCCGCCAGTCCGTTCAATCAGGATATCTTCAGCAGCAGTAATATAAGGAACTTTGTCCACCTGACCACTGAACTCCGCGAGTGTCTTTTCGAGTGCATCAGCCTGAGCTGGTGTGCGCGGAAAGCCGTCGAGGATCGCACCGGACTTGCAGTCATCTCGTTTTAGGCGATCACGGATCATCTTGATAGTTACATCATCCGGTACCAGTTCGCCTTTATCCATATAGGATTTGGCGAGTTTGCCGAGGTCTGTTTGGTTTTTAAGGTTTTCGCGAAAGAGATCTCCTGAAGAGATATGTGCGAGGTTGGTGGAACGGGCCAAAATCTCGGCCTGGGTCCCCTTACCCACTCCAGGAGGTCCAAGCAGGACGATGAAGGTCGTCATTACAGCTCCTTAGCGGACCAGCAGTGAATCTTTATAGCCATGCAATTTGAGTTCTGCATCAATGTTTTGGAAGGTATCACGTACCACGCCCACAACGATGAGCAAACCTGAAGAGGAAACCAGGAACAATCCAGCCTGGGAACTAGCGGTGTTCAAACTCAATACCCGCAATAACAAACCTATTAAGAAAGGCATGATTGCAACTATCCCAAGGAACACAGCGCCAACCAATGTGATACGGCGCTGGACTGTGCTCAAATATTTTTGAGTAGGAGCACCAGTATGTACACCGGGAACGGTTGCGCCAACTTTTTTCAAATTCTCTCCATAGTTCTGCTGATCGAACAACACAGAAGTATAGAAAAATGTAAAAATCACAACCATGAAGAAGTAGAGGAGCCAATATCCCCAATTACTGGTGGTTGTGCTGGTAGCCCCAAAGAAGTTCTGTACATCGGTAAAGAACTTGGCAACACCTGCATTTTCGCTGCTGGTGAAGTAACTTGCAAGGATTGCTGGAAACTGTAAAATTGCGCTTGCAAAGATCAAGGGGATCATGCCTGACAAGTTCACCATCAAAGGCAGTGTACCTTTTACGGGCATGGACATGCGATTGCCCATTCGGCGTCCGGGGTACATAACGGGGACGTTCCGTCGGCCTTGTTGCACATAAACAATCGCAAACACTGTCAAAATGATGATCACGATGGTAAACAACAACATAAACCAGCGTGTACTTTCATCTGAAAGAAGAGAAACGAGATTCGCGGGCATTTGCGCAACGATACCTGCAAAAATAACCAGAGAAAGACCCTGTCCACGAATACCATATTCGGAGATCAACTCACCAAGCCAGATGGCAAACATCGTACCGGCCGTCATGGCAAGCAAAACCGTCAGCGATGTAAGCCACAAGTCAGCGCCAAAGCCGAACGGGAGAATCCTCTCGCCGACCGCCTGAAGGGATAGGGAATTGAAAATATTGATTTGACCGATTGCAGAAAGGGCAGCCATCGGCACGGCAAGATAGTAAGTCCACTTTTCCTGCCAGCGGCGAGCCTCTCGAGGATCCTCTTCCATTCTACGCTGCAGAGCTGGAATGATCGGGATCAACAACTGCAAAATAATTTGCGCTGTGATGTACGGATACACACCCATTGAAAGCAATGAGAAGTTTGAGACCGTACCACCAGAGAGCAGATCAAGAAAACCGAGGAAGCCCCCGCTGCCCGCAGATGATGCGCGGAATGCAGCCAAAACTTCAAAATTTACGCCAGGGGCGGGTACATTCGCCGCAAGCCGATACAACGCCAAAATTGCAAAGGTGATGATCAGTTTGCGTCGAATATCTTCCGATTTCCACAGGTAATGCCAGCCTGAAAAAGTGCTCTTCATGCAAAGTATCCTTTAATAGGGGTTAGGCGATCAGTTCGACCGAGCCGCCAGCCTTTTCGATCTTGGCTTTGGCGCCCGCGCTTACACGATGTGCCTTCACTTTGAGGGCCACGGTAATCTCACCGCGTCCCAGAACAACTGTCGGGTTACGTGAGTCGCGCAGGAGATGTGCCTGCTCAAGGGCTTCAGGATTCACATCAGCATTGGCCTGAAAGGCTTGTGAAAGTTGATCAAGGTTCACTTCATTATAGGAAACCTGATTTGGCGGGGTAAATCCTTCACCGCGGATAAATGGCAGGCGGCGGAAGAACGGCAGGTTACCGCCCTGACGATAAGCGTGACCGCCTTCGCCGGAGCGAGCACCAGCGCCTTTGGTACCACGACCGGCGGTTTTACCCTGCCCTGCTGAGATACCGCGTCCAACGCGCTTTCGATTCTTTTTTGACCCAACATTGGGTACGAGATCGTGAAGTTTCATATTCAACCTACTCTTCGATCTTGAGCAAATGAACGACCTTGTTCAACATACCACGAAGGGCGGGCGTATCCTTGTGCTCAACAGTTTGATGTAATCTGCGCAAGCCCAGTGCTTTAATAGTGGCTTTTTGATCCTTGGGAAAGCCAATATCGCTTTTCACCCAAGTCACGCGCAGGGTCTTTCCGGAAGTTGCTTGCTTAGGCATGTTGCTTCCTCCGTTCCCAGAAGGGCATTAATTCTTCCGTACGCTTGCCGCGGCGAGCCGCTTCATTTGCGGGAGAACGCAAGCCTTCCAGAGCGCCAAAGGTAGCCATAACCACGTTCAAAACGTTTGCGCTACCCATGGACTTGGTGAGAATGTCACGAACGCCAGCGAGTTCCAACACAGCGCGCACACCACCAGCGGCGATAACGCCAGTACCAGCGGAGGCGGGCTTGAGGAAGACTTTTGCGCCAGCCACCTTACCCAATGATTCGTGCGGAATGGTGGTGTTGGAGAGGTTCACTACACGCAAATCCTTGCGAGCGCGTTCAGAAGCTTTGCGCATGGCGTCAGGAACAGCATTCGCCTTCCCAGTGCCCATGCCGATGGTACCGTTCTTGTCACCAACGACAACTGTCACGCGGAAGCGAAAGCGACGACCACCCTTTACCACTTTTGCAACGCGGGCAATCTCAATAACACGCTCTTCAAAGGCGTCCTGTGTTTCAAATTGCTGCTTATCAGTAAATTGCTTTTCTGCCATATCTTTCTCCAGTAACGTAGCAACGAATTAATTCGCCGCTACAACTTCTAGAATTGCAAACCGCCTTCGCGGGCACCATCAGCAAGGGCTTTGACACGACCAACATAACGGAAACCGCCACGATCAAACACAATTGTGGAAATCCCTTTGGATTTGGCACGTTCCGCCACCGCCTTACCAATGGCCTTGGCCTGTTCGGTCTTTTTCATACCCTTTACCTGCTCGCGCAGATCCTTGTCCACTGTGGACGCGGAAACCAGGGTATTGCCTTCGTGATCGTCAATGATCTGGGCATAGATACCGGAAAGGCTCTTGAACACGTTCAAGCGCGGACGATCGGCAGTTCCATGTACATGCTTGCGAACGCGCACATGGCGGCGTTCACGAGCGAGAGAGCGACTCTTCTTAGCCATAGCTTACTTGGCTCCTTTTCCAGCTTTACCAGCTTTGCGGCGGACGCGTTCGCCCAGGTAGCGCAGACCCTTGCCATGGTACGGCTCAGGCGGGCGTACTTTGCGAATATTCGCAGCAATCTGACCGATTAATTCTTTATCAAAACCCGAAACTTTGATCTGACGGGTCTTTGCGTCCGTTTCAAATGTTACACCAGCCGGGGGTTCCATCTTGACCGGGTGTGAGTAACCAACAAACAGGGCGAGGTTCTTCCCTTCCATTTCAGCGCGGTAACCCACGCCTTCAACCTGGAGAACAACTTCAAAACCCTTGCTAACGCCGTGAATCATGTTTGCGATCACTGCGCGGACAGTACCATGCATGGCGCGTTCGGCGGGGTTTTCCGAATTGCGGGTAATGTTCAATTGATTGTTTTCCATTTTGATTCCAACCAAGCGGGAAAACGATCTCTTCAACTCACCCTTCGGGCCCTTCACGTGAACATCCAAACCGTTCACGTTCACCTGTACGCCGCCGGGAATATCAATAGGCAATCGACCAATGCGAGACACGATAAACCTCCTACCACACCTTGCAAATGATCTCGCCGCCCACGCCCAACTGTCGAGCGCGTACGCCGGTCATAACACCCTTGGGTGTGGAGATAATGGCAACGCCAATACCTGAAAGCACCCACGGAATGTCCGTCTTCTTGGTGTAGATGCGGCGGCCTGGTTTGCTTACACGTTCCAAACCAGAGAGCACTGCCTTACGCTGGCGACGTTCACCAACATACTTCAGCTTCACGCGCAGGACCTTCTGAGCCTCGCGTTCACCTTCCACCACTTCGAAACCTTCGAGAAAGCCTTCATCCTTGAGGATCTTGGCGATCTCTACTTTAATCTTTGAGTTGGGCATTGCAACCTGGGCATGGCCAGCCAGCACAGCATTGCGAATGCGGGTCAACATATCAGCGATCGGATCAGTAAATGACATGATCTTCCTCCACCTGGGGCTACCAGGATGCCTTTACGACGCCGGGGATTTTGCCCGTCAGAGCTAATTCACGGAAGCAAATGCGGCACAAGCCGAAGCGGCGGATAAAACCGCGTGGGCGTCCACAACGCTGACAACGATTGCGCACCTGAACAGCATGTTTGCGGCGCAGTTCTCGATATTGCATACATTTCTTTGCCATAGATTAAGCTTCCTTCTTGTTGCTGCTAAACGGCATTCCAAGCAATCGCAACAATGCGCGGGCGTGGTCATCATTCTGGGCAGAAGTCACAATTGTGATTTCCATACCGCGCAATTTGTCAATTTTGTCATACTCGATCTCAGGAAAAACCAATTGGTCCTTGAGACCCAGTGTGTAATTTCCACGACCATCAAATGCATTCGCCGAAACACCGCGAAAATCGCGTACACGCGGCAGGGCAATGTTAAAGAGACGGTCAATGAATGCCCACATACGAGGGCCACGCAAAGTTACCTTTGCACCGATAAGACGGCCTTCACGCAATTTGAAGTTCGCGATGCTTTTGCGAGCCTTGGTCTGCACAGGCTTCTGTGCGGAGATCTGCGTCAAGTCTGCGGTGGCAGCTTCAAGGGCCTTCGGGTTGTCCATCGCCTCGCCAAGGCCAATGTTCAAAACGACCTTTTCGATACGCGGCACCTGCATTACGTTCTTGAAACCGAACGACTTGAACAGGGCCGGGGCTACTTCCTTGTTATAGAGTTCTTGCATTCTGTTCATTTTATCTGCTCCACGGCCTAGTCAATCATGGCTTCACAGTTCTTGCAAACACGGTGAGCGCCGTCATCATCGCGTTGAATTCCAACACGAGTGGCTTCACTGCATTTGGGGCAAACCAGCATCACGTTCGAGATGTCGATCGGCCCTTCAAACTGGATCCTGCCCGGGTTCATTTGGCGGTTTCCAGCCTGCACCTGTTTCTGGTGCTTGGTGCGAATGTTCACACCCTGTACAACCACGCGTCGGTCATCGAGAATAACGTTGATGACTTCGCCGCGTTTGCCTTTGTCTTCAAGGCGGCCGCTGATTACTTCTACTGTATCGCCTTTTCGAATCTTTACTTTCATTCTTCGCTCCTACAGCACTTCCGGGGCCAGCGACACAATCTTCATGTAGCCTTTGTCGCGCAGTTCGCGCGCCACGGGTCCAAAGATACGTGTGCCCCTCGGGTTTTCGCCATCAGCATCGAGGATGACCGCGGCGTTATCATCAAAGCGGATGTATGAGCCATCCTCACGGCGCCACTCTTTCTTGCAACGCACAATGACGGCCTTTACAACTTCACTCTTCTTTACAGAGCCCTGGGGGGCGGCAGCTTTGACCGTTGCCACCACAATATCACCAATCGCTCCGTACTTGCGTCTGGAACCGCCTAATACTTGAATGACAAGTATTTCGCGGGCGCCGGTATTATCGGCAATTTTCAAACGTGACTCCTGCTGGATCATGGCTTATTCTCCTACACCCTGATCAGCGGTGCGTGTCTCACGCTTGACGATGGTTTCAACTGCCCATCGCTTGTCGCGGGATAACGGACGGGTCTCAACGATCTGGACCTGATCACCGATCTGACAGCCGATTTCATCATGCGCCTTTACGCGCGCGCTCGAATACACCACTTTCTTGTAAAGAGGGTGACGAAACTTGCGGGTGATCTCCACCACGACAGTCTTGGTCATTTTATTGCTGGTCACTACACCAGTCATACGACGACGATTATTCATTATGCACCTTCCACAACAGCGTTCTCAAGCTCGCGCAAGACCGTTTCCATGCGGGCGACGTTGCGGCGCAGAGCTGGCAGGCTGCTGGTGTCAGTCAATTGGCCGCTCACCTGCTGAAAGCGCAATTTCATCAATTCATCGCGCGTGTCCGTGAGTTTCTTACGGATTTCCTCCGCTGCCATTTTGCGGATTTCTTCCACTTTCATAGACTTCATCTTCTATTCTCCTTCCGCGTGGCGACCCACGACTTTGGTCTTAATGGAGAATTTGTATTGCGCGCTCTTCAAGGCGGCAACAGCAATGTCGCCTGGCAAGCCACCTACTTCGAACATGACACGGCCTGGCTTGACCACTGCCACGTAGTACTCCACATTACCTTTACCGGAACCCATGCGGGTCTCGGGTGGTTTGTGTGTAAAAGGCTTGGACGGGAAAATGCGGATCCAGACCTTTCCACGACGCTTCATTCCACGAACAATGGAGCGGCGAGCTGCTTCAATTTGGCGGGCTGTTACCCAGCCCGGTTCCAGCGCCTGCAGACCAAATTCGCCGAAGGAAACTTCCGCTCCGCGGAGAGCTTTACCCTTCATACGACCGCGCATCTGCTTGCGCCACTTTACACGCTTCGGCATTAACATATCAATTACCTCATCTCAGTGTGACGTCGCGATTACTCGCTGACGTACACGCCTTCCGTCGCTTCAGCTTTTTCTTCAACTTCAGGAACCGATTCACCTTTGTAGATCCAGACCTTGATACCGATCTGGCCGTAGGTGGTTAAAGCTTCTGTAGTGGCGAAATCAAGGTTGGCACGCAGGGTTTGCAGAGGCACACGGCCTTCGCGCAACCACACGTCGCGGGACATTTCCGCGCCGCCCAAACGACCACCGACCAAAATCTTGATGCCTTCAGCGCCCTGCTTGATGGCCTGCTGAATGGCACGCTTCATTGCGCGGCGGTAGGCGATACGACGCTCAAGCTGATCAGCAATGTTCTTGGCGACCAACATGGCATCGGTGTCGGGAGAGGAAATCTCTTTGATATCCAACTCGACTTTCTTGCCTGCCAAAGTTTCCAGCGCCTGGCGGATCTTCTTCACGCCTTCGCCTTTGCGTCCGATCAAAATACCGGGCTTGGCGGTGTAAATGGAAACGCGGACCTTACCAGGTGTGCGTTCGACATCAACACGGGAGATTCCAGCTTTGCCATCTTTCACGGCATCGGGCATTTGCTTGCGAAGACCGCGAACGACTTCACTGGCTGCAGCACCACCTTTGGAAAATTTGCCAAGTAACAGAGAACGAATGGCAAAATCCTGATGTAACTGCTGACGATAGGTGGCGCCTTCGGCAAACCAACGCCCACCCCAAGGCTGATTGATCCCTAAACGAAAACCAATAGGATGTACTTTACGACCCATAAAATCTCCTTAAGCTCCGCGCTCGCGTAATACAACAGTCACATGTGAACTGCGGCGTAATATCGGCTTGAAACGGCCACGAGCTCCAAAGCGGCGCCACTTGCGTGTCGGGGCTTCATCGGCTGTGATCTTGGCAACATACAGATCGTCGCGGCTGACACCAAAGTTTTCTTCGGCGTTGGCCACTGCCGATGCAACTAACTTTTGCACTGGCAATGCGGCGCGTTTGTTAACGAAGCGGAGGATCTCCAGGGCTTCATTTGCACTCTTGCCACGCACCATATCGATCACGATGCGGACTTTCTGTGCAGAGAGGGAAAGATGGCTGATTTTTGCATGAATATCGCTCATATCTCACTCTCCTACGCCGAAGCGGCTTTCTCGCTGGTCTGGTGACCACGGAAGGTCCGTGTCGGGGCGAACTCACCCAATCGATGGCCGACCATGTTTTCGGTAATGTAGATCGGCACGTGGCGGCGTCCGTCATGCACCGCAATGGTGTGTCCAACCATCTGGGGGAAAATCACAGAAGGGCGGCTCCAAGTGCGGATGACTTTCTTTTCATTTTTTTGGTTCATGGCTTCGATACGTTTGAGCAGTTTCGGCTCAATGTAAGGGCCTTTTTTCAATGATCTTGACATATATGCGTACCTCGTCTAATTCTTAGCGGTTCGTCTTACTGCGACGGCGCACGATGTACTGGTCAGTCTTTTTGTTTCGGCGGGTCTTCTTGCCGAGAGTGGGTTTACCCCACGGACTCTTAGGACCAGGGAGACCGACAGGCTGACGGCCTTCACCACCACCATGTGGATGGTCGCGAGGACTCATTGCAGTACCACGAACTGTGGGGCGAATGCCCATGTGGCGTTTGCGTCCAGCTTTGCCCAGTTTGACATTGCTGTGGTCAAGATTACCAACCTGACCAATCGTTGCGTAGCAGACCTGATGGATAAGGCGAACTTCACCGGAGGGCATACGGATCTGGGCAAAGTCACCCTCTTTGGCGAGCAATTGTGCAGCGCCGCCCGCAGAGCGGACAAGCTGAGCACCCTTGCCTTCTTTTACTTCGATGTTGTGGATCAAAGTACCGATCGGGATGTTGCTGATCGGAAGAGCGTTGCCAGGGCGAATTTCAGCATTCGGACCAGACATCACGGCGTCGCCAACTTTCAAGTCGAGAGGTGAAATGATGTAGCGTTTCTCACCATCCGCGTAGAAAAGAAGAGCGAGGCGGGCTGTGCGGTTCGGATCGTATTCAACAGCGGCCACTTTGGCGGGAATGCCATGCTTTTCGCGTTTAAAATCCACGATACGGATGTAGCGGCGAGCGCCACCACCACGATGACGAACTGTAACGCGACCTTGAGCATTGCGACCACCGCGGGCTGTTTTCTTTACCAATAACGCGCGTTCAGGAGTGCTCTTGGTAATTTCCTCAAAGGTGTAACCGGTCATGTCGCGCATGCCGGGAGTTACTGGTTTGTACTTTTTAACTGCCATTATTGCACCCCTTCAAAGATTTCAAGGGACTTGCTTCCCTCGGCAAGGGTAATGATTGCCTTCTTGAACGAGGGGCGGCGCACCAGCAAACGACGGCTCTTGGTACGGCGTCCGCGTTTGGCGGGAGCATTCATAATATTCACACGCGCCACGGTAACATCGAACAGGGTTTCAATTGCATCTTTTACCATGGTACGGGTCGCCTTATTGGCGACGACAAAAACATATTGGCCAAGTTTGCCCGACTGGAAGCTGGATTTTTCAGTTACCAGAGGGCGGACGAGGACATCGTGAATCGTGGTCATGTCTCTCTCCTATCCAAGGTGCGCCACGAGCGCATCGATTGTCTTGAGCGGC
Source organism: Candidatus Villigracilis affinis (assembly GCF_016705895.1). NCBI lineage: Bacteria > Bacillati > Chloroflexota > Anaerolineae > Anaerolineales > Candidatus Villigracilaceae > Candidatus Villigracilis > Candidatus Villigracilis affinis. The sequence goes on from NZ_JADJKT010000007.1 coordinate 82,977, forward strand.
AGGACGACTTTGTCAAAATTCAGTACGTCACGCACATTCAAGTAGCTTGCGAGTAAGATTTTGGCGCTCTCGATGTTGCTGGCAGAGCGCATCACGTTGTCGTAGTTCTGATCCTTTGCAGGCATCAAAACCAGAGCGGTTGATGTACCAACCAAACTGCCCAAAACCTCAGCCATCAGGCGGGTCTTCGGTTCTTTAATATCGAGATCATCCACTACAACAATACCAGCATCAGCGGCTTTGGCAGACAAAACAGAGCGGAGTGCGGCGAGGCGCATTTTCTTGGGCATGCGCTGTTCATAGCTGCGGGGATGGGGTGTATGAATACGACCACCACCCACCCACTGGGCTGCATTGGTGGAACCCTGACGGGCACGACCAGTGCCTTTTTGTTTAAACGGCTTTCGACCACCGCCTCTAACCTCTGAACGAACCTTCGTCTGATGTGTACCAAGACGAGCGTTCGCCATTTGTCGGGTATATGCCTGATGCATCAGGTCTACATTTACGGGGGCTTCAAAAACATTCGCGGGCAATTCCATCTCGCGAACCTTTTGGCCCTTCAAATCAAGAACATCTACTTTCATGGTTATATGGCTCCCGTTTCCTGCGCGCCTATTGCTTGCGCGCTTCCTTGATCATGACGAGACTACCCTTGCCACCGGGAACTGCGCCGTTAATTGCGAGCAGATTCCGTTCCGCATCCACCATGACGATCTTGATGTTCTGAGCGGTGACGCGATCCACGCCCATATGACCAGCGCGGCGCGATCCTCGCAAGACTCGCCCAGGCGTAGTGCCTGAGCCGTTCGAGCCTGGCGCGCGGTTTCGGTCGGACGTTCCGTGCGTGGCGTTCATACCATGGAAATGATAGCGCTTTACAACTCCGGCAAAGCCCTTGCCTTTGCTGACGCCGATTACATCGACACGTTCACCAACGACAAAAGCGTCGACAACAGTAATCTTGTCGCCGACCTTCAATCCATGATCTTTTGCTCGAAATTCGCGCAGGAAGCGCACAGGGGAAATTTCATTGGCCTTAAAATGACCCAACTGTCCACCTGTGAGGCGCTTGGGGTTCACTTCGCCAAAGCCCAGTTGTACCGATGAATAACCTTCCTTCTCCGGCGTACGTACCTGGGTAACGTAACATGGCCCAGCTTCGATGAGTGTTACCGTATAGGCAACACCTTGCTCATCGAAGATCTGGGTCATGCCGATCTTCTTACCAATTAGCCCTTTCAACATACTCAATTTACTCCTTTAGAAGAATTGACGAGACTGCCAGTCGGGGCAACGACCGCATCATCTCCGTGCAGCGCAGTCAGAAGGTCTGGTGCGAAGCGGTTTGTGTCGGTTCTACAACACAGACCTACTCTTGCGCTGTCTCAAATAATCCGCAAAATTATTGCGGTTACTGAACTAAATTAGATCTTAATCTCAATATCAACACCTGCGGGCAGGTTCAAGCGCATCAACATATCAATGGTCTTTGAGTCTGGATCCAAAACGTCAATCAGACGATTATGGGTGCGGATTTCAAAGTGCTCATGCGAATCCTTGTCGATGAATGCAGAGCGACGTATTGTAAAGCGTTCGATCTTACTTGGCAAGGGTACGGGACCCACAACTTGAGCACCAGTACGCTCGGCAGTTTCAACGATGCGTTTCGCAGATTGATCAAGAACGCGGTGATCATATGCCTTAAGACGGATACGGATTTTCTGTTTGGCCATCATCTCTCACCTATTCCAGGATCTTGGTAACGACACCCGCGCCGACGGTGAGACCGCCTTCACGAATGGCGAACTTGGAGCCCTGCTCAAGAGCCACGGGCACAATCAACTCAACGGTCAGGTTCACATTGTCACCCGGCATGACCATTTCCACGCCTTCAGGAAGGGTGATGTCTCCCGTCACATCCATCGTGCGGATGTAGAACTGCGGACGATAGCCGCTGAAGAATGCCTTGTGACGACCGCCTTCTTCCTTCTTCAACACGTACACTTCCGCAAGGAACTTCTTGTGCGGGGTGATCGACTTCGGCTTGGCCAATACCTGGCCACGCTCCACATCTTCACGTTCGATACCGCGCAGGAGCAGACCCACGTTGTCACCTGCCATGCCTTCGTCCAACTGCTTGTGGAACATTTCCACACCCGTACAGACGGTGCTCTTGGTGTCGCGCAAGCCGATGATCTCGATCGGCTCACCGATCTTGATGATACCGCGATCGATACGACCAGTTACCACGGTGCCGCGGCCTTTGATCGAGAACACGTCTTCCACAGACATCATGAACGGCTTGTCGGTGTCACGCTTCGGTTCGGGGATGTATTCGTCGATGACACGCAGCAACTCTTTGATCGGAGCATATTCAGGAGCGCTCGGGTCGGTCGAGGCGCTTTCCAACGCCTGTTTGGCGGATCCACGCACGATCGGGGTGGTTTCGCCGGGGAAGCCCTGCTTGCTCAGCAGTTCGCGCAATTCGAGTTCTACGAGCTCCAGCAATTCGGGATCGTCCATCATGTCCACCTTGTTCAGGAAGACAACGATCGACGGCACTTCCACCTGGCGAGCCAACAGCACATGTTCGTGTGTCTGCGGCATCGGACCATCCGGGGCTGCCACTACGAGAATGGCGCCATCCACCTGGGCCGCACCAGTGATCATGTTCTTGATATAGTCGCGGTGACCGGGCATGTCTACGTGGGCATAGTGACGCTTGTCCGTCTGGTATTCCACGTGCGCAATGTTGATCGTGATACCGCGTGCTTTTTCTTCAGGTGCATTGTCGATCTGGTCATAGGCTCTGAAATCTGCCTGCCCTGAGAGGCCTGCCACCTTCGTAATTGCCGCTGTCAATGTCGTCTTCCCATGGTCAATGTGCCCCATGGTCCCTACATTCAGATGCGGTTTGCTGCGATCAAATTTTTCCTTCGCCATAAAAAACTCCTTGAATTATGAAAAAACGTTTACGCTTTTAAAATTTCTTCCGCCACTGACTGCGATACTGGCGCATAGTGGTCAAATTCCATGTTGAACACACCACGTCCCTGTGTAGCAGAACGAAGTTGTGTTGCATACCCAAACATTTCTGCCAATGGAACCATCGCCTTCACTGCCTGGGCATTACCAGGGCGAACTTCCATGCCCTGAATCAAACCACGGCGGCTGTTGATCTGGCCCATAACATCGCCCAGATACTCTTCAGGAACAACGACTTCCACTTTCATCATCGGCTCAAGAAGAATTGGGTTACCCCTTTGTACACCTTCCTTGAAGCCCATAATGGCGGCCATCTTAAAGGCCATTTCATTAGAGTCAACTTCATGGTAGGAGCCGTCAATCAAGGTAACCTTCAAGTCGACAACAGGGTATCCAGCAAGAACGCCACCATCTGCAGCTTCTTTAACACCCTTTTCGATAGGTCCAATATATTCCTTCGGAACGGAACCACCGACGGTCTTATTTTCAAATACGATACCGCTTCCGCGTTCACCCGGCTCCATGGCAAATACCACGTGTCCATATTGACCGCGTCCACCTGATTGTTTCGCGTATTTGTAATTAACTTCTTTAATTGGTTTGGTAATCGACTCGCGGAATGCTACGCGAGGAGCACCGACATTTGCCTGTACTCTAAATTCACGCAACAGACGGTCTACGATAATATCAAGGTGCAACTCACCCATCCCCCTAAGAATGGTCTGACCAGAGTCTTCATCTGAATTCACATGAAGTGTTGGATCTTCTTCCGCCAACTTGCGAAGGGCCTCGCCCATCTTCTCCTGATCGGAAGAACTCTTCGGTTCAATTGCGAGAGAAATAACCGGTTCCGGAAACGAAATAGTCTCAAGAACGAGAGGCTTGGTATCGCAAAGAGTATCACCGGTAAAGCTTTCTTTGAAGCCTAATACTGCGCCAATATCACCAGCACGGATCTCTGCTACATCTTCGCGGTGATCGGCGTGCATGCGAATTAAGCGTCCAATGCGTTCTTTCTTTCCTTTTTTGGTGGTGTTCTGAACAGTTTGGCCCTGGCTTAAAATTCCAGAATAAACACGGACATAAGCAAGGCGACCCACATATGGATCAGTCACGATCTTGAAGACCAAAGCACCCAAGGGAGCATCATCTTGTGCAGCAATATCAAAGGTGTTTTCCGGAACACCGGGCTCAGATACCGTGATAACTGGCTTATCTGCCGGAGAAGGAAGATAATCGATTACTGCATCGAGAAGAACCTGTACGCCTTTGTTCTTTAAGGAAGATCCACAGAACACGGGAGCAACCTTGGTGGCAAGAACACCCTTGCGAAGTGCGAGCTTGAGTTCTTCGATGCTGATTTCCTGGGCATCCAGGAATTTCATAGTCAAATCATCATCCAATTCGGCTATCTTTTCCACCATCTTGGCTCGGGCTTCAACAGCCTGTTCCTTCAAATCATCAGGAATCTCAATGATATGAGGTTCTTTACCCAAATCATCTTCCCAAACAACAGCCTTCATAGAAAGAAGATCTACTACACCTTTGAAGGTTGCTTCAAAGCCAATGGGGAGTTGCATCGGAATCGGATTTGCGCCGAGGCGGTCAATGATCGTTTCAATGGTACGTTCATAGGAAGCACCAACGCGATCCATCTTATTAACAAAGCAAATGCGTGGCACGCCATAACGATCAGCTTGACGCCACACAGTTTCAGATTGGGGCTCCACGCCTTGCACGGCATCAAACACCACCACCCCACCATCCAATACGCGCAAGGAACGCTGTACTTCCGCAGTAAAGTCAATATGTCCGGGAGTATCGATAATATTGACCTGATATCCCTTCCATTCCGCAGAAACGGCAGCAGAAACGATGGTAATACCACGCTCGCGTTCCTGAACCATCCAGTCGGTCACCGTAGTACCATCGTCGACAGAACCGATGCGATGAGTCATACCGGTATAGAACATGATACGCTCGGTAGTGGTGGTTTTCCCAGCGTCAATGTGGGCAATAATGCCTATATTTCTGTATTTGTCCAGCGGATGCACACGTGCCATGCTTAACTACTTCCTGTTATTTACAAATATAAGATTAAATTAAAAACTAAACGCGGTAATGAGAGAAGGCGCGATTAGCTTCTGCCATCTTGTGGGTCTCATCGCGCTTACGGATAGCAGAGCCAGTTTCATTGAACGCATCAATCAATTCAGATGCAAGTTTGTCCGAAAAAGACTTACCAGAGCGATCACGAGCAGCTGAAAGAAGCCAGCGGATCGCCAAGGTTGTGCGGCGATCGGTAGAAACTTCCATCGGGACCTGATAGGTTGCACCACCCACACGGCGCGGGCGAACTTCCATGGCAGGACCAACATTCTTGAGAGCGCCATCAAAAACATCCAAAGGATTCTTTTCGGTGCGCTCCTTGATCAGGTCCATCGCATCATATATTAAGCGAACAGCAGTGCTCTTCTTGCCACGCTTAAGCACATGCTGGACCAAGGTCTGCAGGTTAACGCTATTAAAACGGCTATCGGGAAGGATTTCCCGTTTCTCAGGTTTTGCTCTACGCATGCTCTATTACTCCATCTATATGTTACTTCGGACGCTTTGCGCCGTACTTGGACCGGCCCTGCTTACGATTAGCTACGCCGGTGGTGTCGAGGGAACCACGCACAATGTGGTAACGTACGCCTGGCAGATCCTTTACACGACCACCGCGCACTAATACAACAGAGTGCTCCTGCAGTTGGTGACCTTCACCAGGAATATAAGCCGTGACTTCAATGCCGTTGGTCAAACGCACACGCGCAATCTTGCGCAACGCAGAGTTCGGCTTCTTGGGAGTCATGGTGCGAACAACAGTACAAACACCGCGTTTCTGCGGTGCGCCCTTATCCTGTCGCACGCGGCGCTGCTTGAAGCTGTTCAAAGTGAACTGAAGCGCCGGGGCTTTGCTTTTTGTCTTATTATTTTTGCGGCCCTTACGGACCATTTGATTTACTGTCGGCATAACCGCCTCCGATTACAAATTATTTCACAAATTCATTTGAATATTCGCAATAAATGAGACCATCAATAACGATTCCTGATGGCCTCATTTGTAGCTGCCAGTTTGGGTCGAGTGGGGATAAAGCCACTCTTGCTTTCATTGGGCAACGGCTGATTAGTTTATCACGCCATACCTGTCGCGTCAATAGGAATTACTACTTTTTTCCTGATCGATTCTCTCCGAGGCTAAGCAAGCCGGTGTCGTGTTTTGGTGGATGGGCCTTTTCATCATCCTTGCCAAACTTGACCACGTCGCCGCCTTCGTTGATCGCTTCAACTGCAAGGCCAAGGGATTGCAGTTCCTTGACGAGAACACGGAACGATGCAGGAATACTCGGCTCTTCAATCGGCTCACCCTTCACGATCGCTTCATATGTATTTACGCGACCTTGAACATCGTCCGATTTGACGGTGAGCATTTCCTGAAGAGTATGCGCAGCACCATAAGCTTCCAGCGCCCACACTTCCATTTCACCAAAGCGCTGACCACCGAACTGTGCCTTACCACCGAGAGGCTGCTGTGTGACCAGACTGTAAGGACCAGTTGAACGTGCATGGACCTTATCTTCAACAAGGTGATGAAGCTTGAGTATGGTCATTACGCCAACGGTTACTGGCTGATCATACGGGATACCGGTCTTTCCATCACGCAAAACCTGCTTGCCAAGAATGGGAAGAGGAACACCCTTTTCTTTTGATACTTCCTGTGCGGTTTCGTAGACCTTATCTTCTGCAACACGACGTGTGAGTCCGTTGGTTTCCATCCAAAGTCGTAAACATGCCTTGACGGTCATGTCATCAATCTCAGGGTCGGGATTCGCCACATCTCGGTCTTCGAGCAGGATATCTTCGGGGTTGGCATAGCCCTTTTCGCGCAACCATTCACGGGCTGTCGCGTGACGCGCGTAATCCAAATCGTTCAAGCTGTAAACATCATACTTGCGTTTGCCGAGCCAATGCTCAAGGTACAAACGTCGAACTTCATCGTCATCTTGAATGGAAGCAGGATCATATTCCTGATCTTTGAGCCATTCCCAGGCGCGTTCAGCTGCTTCTTTCCAGGATTGATCCATGATCCATGCACGAGCAAGTTCGGCTTCGATTTGCTCTTCACTGGCGCCGTCGAACACCGGAGTGATCGCGCGGAAGCCCATGCGTTTCGCAGCCCATCCCAAATGCACTTCCAAAACCTGACCGATGTTCATACGACCAGGAACACCGAGCGGATTCAAGATGAGGTCAACAGGAGTACCGTCTTCAAGGAAGGGCATATCTTCCACAGGCACGACTTTGGAAACCACACCCTTGTTTCCGTGGCGACCTGCCATCTTGTCCCCTGCTGTGATCTTGCGACGCTGTGCAACTGACACACGCACCATCATATCCACACCAGCAGAGAGGTCAGAATTGTCCTCACGGGTAAATACTTTTACATCAACAACCTTGCCGCGCTCGCCATGAGGCATTCGCAAAGAAGTATCTTTCACATCGCGAGACTTCTCACCAAAGATCGCACGCAACAGGCGCTCTTCAGGTGTAAGTTCTTTTTCACCTTTGGGCGTGATCTTGCCAACAAGAATATCGTTCGGGCCAACTTCTGCACCGATACGAATAATGCCGTTCTCGTCCAAGTCTTTGATAGCGTCATCGCCTACATTGGGGATGTCGCGAGTAATTTCTTCAGGGCCAAGCTTGGTATCGCGAGCTTCAACTTCATGCTTTTCAATATGAACAGAAGTGAAGCGATCATCCTGAACAAGACGTTCGGAAAGCAAAATAGCATCTTCGAAGTTGCCACCCTCCCATGAAAGGAAGGCAACAACCACGTTTTGACCAAGCGCCAATTGACCGCTATCTGTGGAAGAGGAGTCGGCAATAATATCGCCAGCCTTAATCAACTGCCCTTTAACTACAGAGGGTCGCTGATCGATACAGGTGCTTTGATTGGAACGCTGATACTTGCGAAGCTGATAAACGCGATTTCCGCTTTTCTTTTCCTTGACCGTGATGGTGGATCCAGTTACAGAAACAACTTCACCATCTGCGTCAGCAACCACAACCTGACCTGAGTCAAGGGCCGCATGACCCTCCATGCCTGTAGAAACCAATGGAATTTCGGGGCGAACCAAAGGAACAGCCTGAGCCATCATGTTCGAGCCCATGAGCGCACGATTTGCATCGTCATGCTCAAGGAATGGAATAAGCGCCGCACTAATACCTACGACTTGGTGCGGAGCCACATCCATATAATCAATGGCTTCGGATCCAGCAAACATAAAGCCTGAGTGGTATCGGCAGGAAATACGCTCACGAGAGAACTCTTTGCTCTCCGTTAATTGAGCATTTGCCTGAGCAATTGTATATTTATCTTCAGCGTCTGCAGAAAGGTAAGCGATTTCGTCAGAAACAAACGGAATCACGCTGACATCTCCGCCGATCTTGGCGAGCTTCTTCATGGCCTTGGAATCAACCGAAGTCCCAGACTTGAAGAGCAACTCCTCGGTCTTGGGGTCGTAAACATCTTCACGCAAAGTACGGCCTTCCAGGCGTTCATCATCAGCCTTGAAAGATTTGTACACTCTGCGATACGGTGTTTCAATGAAGCCATATTCATTTACACGGGCAAAGGAAGCCAAACGACCAATAAGACCAATGTTTGGACCTTCAGGGGTCTCGATCGGGCAGATACGTCCGTAGTGGGAGTGGTGAACATCGCGCACGTCGAAACCAGCACGTTCACGGCGAAGACCACCCGGACCCAACGCGGACAAAGTTCTCTTGTGACGCAACTCAGCCAACGGGTTGGTCTGATCCATGAACTGTGAAAGTTGTGATGAGCCGAAGAATTCACGCAACGCGGCAACCACGGGGCGAATATTGACCAAGGTCACAGGAGAAAGCTGTTCCTGATCACGAATGGACATGCGCTCTTTAATCACACGTTCCATACGTCGCAAGCCGATTCTCAACTTGTTCTGGATCAACTCCCCTACTGTCTTGACGCGGCGATTGCCCAAATGGTCAATATCGTCAGGGCGCTCCGCACCATTATTGATCTGAATCATACGGCGAATCAAACGAATCACGTCATTTTTCGAAACCGTACGATGCGGGATCGGAATATTCAAGTCGAGTTTTTGATTCAACTTATAACGGCCCACGCGTTCAAGGTCGTAATGGCGTTGGTCAAATAACTGCTCCTCGAGAAACTGACGGGCATTATCGAGTGTTGCAGGGTCGCCGGGGCGCATCTTTTTGAAAAACTCAATCAATGCGGCATTAGGGATGGTCTGATTGTACTGACTCCAATCAGGTTCCTGCTTGAGCGAAGACGCAATGAACATACGCTCAGGGTTGTTATCCACATCCTTGAATATGGAAAGAATCTCTTCATCTGTACCGAATTTGATGGGGGAATCTTTCAGCCCATCATCCACGGCAGCAAGAGCACGCAGGAAAACGGTAATTGGAACCGTGCGTTTGCGGTTGAATTTCAAGATGATATAGTCGGACTTACGTGTTTCAAACTCCATCCACGCGCCGCGATCCGGGATCAATTTCGCCATGGCCAAAGGACGGCCGGTTGCACGGTCCGCAGGTGCTTCAAAATACACACCAGGAGAGCGGATCAACTGGGAAACTACGACGCGTTCAGTGCCATTTACAATGAACGTGCCTTTATCAGTCATCTCAGGAAAGTCACCGAGGAAAATATCCTGTTTGATCGGCTCCGGAACATCCGGGCCAGCTAACAAGACAGAGACATACAATGGGCTGGCATATGTCAAATCACGTTCGACACATTCCTCAATCCCATGTTTGGGCTCGCCAAACCAATACTTGAGTCCCCACTGCTGCGACTCAGGGCCTCTGCTTGGGAAGAACAACTTCATTCCTTTGTTATAAGACTCAATGGGAGAGATCTCATGAAAAAGATCGTTCAACCCTTCCTTCTTGAGTCTTTCAAACGAATCAAGTTGTACTTCTATTAAGTTGGGGAGCTCTAACTTTACTGGAATACGTGCGTAGGTTTTTTGGGGCAAAGAAGATGCCATTCTTCTCTCCTGACTTGTGGCTGGGTTATAAAACGATTTTAACTGTCCCACTTGGACAGCGACCTAACATTATATCGAAACGAATATAAAAAGTCAAGCTACATTTGATATTGAATATCATTCAAACGAATTCGCATGCTTTTCTTGACAATCTCTATAAGTACGTGTAAAATCACGACCGCTTTACAAAAGATGGTTTTGCCGAGATAGCTCAGTTGGTAGAGCACACGACTGAAAATCGTGGTGTCCCCAGTCCGATCCTGGGTCTCGGCACTCTGGCTGAAGTTTAGCCAAGAAATGCGGGCGTAGTACAGTGGTAGTACGTCTCCTTGCCAAGGAGAAGGTCGTGGGTTCGAATCCCATCGCCCGCTCAATAAAAGAGAATGGTGATTAGCAACATTCAATCAATATTTCTCATTCAATAATATGGCGTCGTGGCCAAGTGGTAAGGCAAGGGTCTGCAAAATCCTCATCAGGGGTTCAAATCCCCTCGACGCCTCTTCAAAAGCAAATCATAAATGATTTGCTTTTTTTGTTTCACTTTTCTTATGAAAAATCCATGAAAAAAGTCTATAATCAAATAGAGGAAAAAAACCTGAACAGATCATGAAGAATTCACGATCATCATCTGCATTAAGTATCTCCCTTACCTATGCCATCATAGGGGCCTTATGGATTCTACTTTCCGACCGAATAGTTGCTTTTTTATTCACCGACCCATATCAACTATCCATCGTTCAATCATATAAAGGTTGGTTTTTCGTTCTCATTACTGCTCTCGTTTTATTTATCCTGCTAAAGAACAGAAAAAACATCCTACAAACTGCAGAACAAAATTTTTCAGACTTGTTTGAATCCACAACAGAAGGGATTTTCAGATCCTCCCCTGAAGGGAAATTCATTAATGTTAATACTGCCATGGCGGCACTGTTTGGTTATGAAACGCCTGAAGAAATGATCGAACAAATCAGTAACATCAGCACACAAATTCACCTATCGATGGAGAGTCGCCGCGAATTCACAGAAGCACTGACCCAGCAAGGATATGTGGAAAAGTTCGACGCAAAAAACCTGCGAAAAGATGGAAGCATAATCTGGACCTCCACAAATGCCCGTGCTGTAAAGGGTATTAACGGAAAAATATTGTATTACGAGGGTTTCGTCACAGATATTACAAAGCAAAAAAATGCCGAAAACGCAATACGCGAAGCTGAAGAGCGCTATCGCACCTTGGTTGAAAAACTACCAGCAGTCATTTTCATGGACATATTCAATGATTCCCAATCCACTCGATATATGAGCCCGCGGCTCAAGGAGCTACTTGGCTATAGTCCGGAAGAGTGGGCAGCTGGTGAAGACATGTGGGAAAACTCACTTCACCCGGATGACCGCGAACGCGTCATTGCCGAGGATATCCGAACGGACGAGACTGGAGAGCCGTTTCGCATTGAATATAGATTACGTCATCGTGACGGTCATTATGTCTGGATCAAAGAAGATGCTTCGATCATTAAAGACGAGGGTGGAAATCCCCTCTTCTGGCAAGGCACTCTTCTGGATATTACAGAGCAAAAAAACTCAGAAAGGGTAATGAAGGAAAACGAGGTCAGCTACCGTGAACTATTCAATAGCGTGACCCAAGCCATTTACATTCAGGATAAAGAAGGAAGATTCCTTGATGTTAATGACGGCGCAATGAAGATGTACGGTTATCCACGGGAGTTTTTTATTGGAAAAACACCAGAGGTATTGAGTGCACCCGATAAAAACGATCTGACAAATCTCGTCAAAAGGATCGAACACACTTTTAACGGGGAGCCGCAAGAATTCGAATTCTGGGGAATAAGAAGCAACGGCCAGATATTTCCTAAAATCATCACCTTAAACAAGGGAACTTATTTCGGACAGGATGTAATTATCGCTATTGCACAGGATATTACGGTTCGAAAACAAGCAGAGATCTTGCTTGAGCGCCAATTAAAGGAATTGACCATCCTGCGGGCAACGACCATGGCGGGCACACAGAGCAACTCGGAAAATGACATTATTGAACAAGTGACAAGGATTACTGCCAGCATATACACGGACGTATGCGGAATTTTACTTTTGAACGAACAGGGAACCATGCTAACCCCTCACCCATCTTATGTAGGTGCTGATATTTCCAAATGGAAAAACGGCTACCCGATTACAGGTGGAATTACAGGGAGAGCAGTGCGGACCGGCAGATCCATCCGCATTAACGACATCACACAAGATCCAGATTACATTGAAATATTATCAAGTATAAAATCGGAAATATGCACCCCATTTCGAGTAAATGAACGGATCATTGGTGTTTTTAATGTAGAAAGCAAACAGATTAATGCCTTTGATGAACAGGATGAACGTCTGCTCAATACAATCGCTGGTGGCTTGGGAACCGCAATTGAGAAGCTTCGCCTCACTAGAGCAGAACAGATTCAACGTCAACGCGAAACAGCGATACTGGACCTGATCCGTATAGCCGCATCATCACTGGACCTCGATCAGGTTCTACAATCCATTCTTGATCAACTCATTAAAGTGATTCCATCAGACGGCGGCAGCATCCAGCTTTTAGATGCAGACTACTTGACTATTTCAGCATCTGCCGGATCAATAAATTTCGTAAAACCTGAGCCGTTCCTGCTTGGAGAATTGCCGCTCAACAACCACGTTATTACTGAGCAGCAAACTGTCCGGATCGACAATACACTCCTTGATACGCGTTATAGGTACCTTGGCGAAAATTCACAAATAAGGTCATTTCTGGGAATCCCGTTGATTGCCAAGGGTAAATCAATAGGAATGATCGCGCTCGAAAGTTTTCAAACATCTCACTTCACACAGCAAGATGAAGAACTTGGACTCGCACTTGCGAACCATGCTTCGATTGCCATCGAAAACGCACGTTTGTTTGATGAAGAACAAAAGCGTCGCGAACAAGCCGAAATTCTGCGGGAAGCAACCGGAACATTAACATCCTTCTTCGAACTGGACAAACTCTTCGAAAATATATTCATTTCACTTTCGAAGCTAGTGAGTTTCAACAGTATGTCAATTGAAATGATCAACAATGAGTATGTTGAAATTGTCGCGGGGCAAAACATTCCCCAAGAAATGATCGGCAAAAAATATTTATTTGATCTAAAGAAATGGGGCGGCATTGAAAAATTTCACCTACCCATAATCATTCCAGATGTTCAAATCGACGACCGATTTGAAAAATTCGAGCAGACAAACTATATCCGTAGTTGGATGGGCATCCCCTTATTTTCCAAAGACAGAATAATCGGTTTTCTAAATCTCGATAGCCGAACACCGAATTTTTTTAACGAAGGGCACGCCGCCCTTGCGCAGACATTTGCAAACCAGGCTGCAATCGCCATCGAAAATGCCCGCTTGTTCCACGAGGAAAAACGACGTACCCAGATCATCGAAACACTGGCAAATATTGCGAATGAGATTGCCACGACCCGTGAGGTAATCCCCGCCCTCGATAAAATTGCCGAGAGAGCCATCTCCCTACTCAATGCCGGTACGGTCGCAGTTTATTTGCTTCAAGATGATAACAAAACCATCAAGGTCGTTACAGCAAAAGGTGCTTATCAAAAGGAATTGCTTTCACACACGATCGAGATCGGAAAAGGCATTACCGGCAATATTATTGCGACTGGCAAGCCCGAGATCGTAAATGATATTTCACTGGACTCACGCACGATCACCGTGCCCGGCACGCCCAAAGAAGATGCCGCGCTTGATACGATGATGTCTGCCCCCCTAATCTTGCACGGACAATCCTTCGGCGCGATCAATGCCTGGCGGCCAAAACTGAATGGATTGTTTGACAAGTCCGAGTTGAACTTCCTTGTCAGTATCGCGCATCAGGCATCCATTTCAATAGAATCGGTACGTTTGTTCGAAGAAACGGCCCACCGCGCGCAGGAAACAGCAGCCATCGCAGAAGTCGGCCGCAGCATTTCCGCAACCCTTGAACTCGACAAAGTGCTCGATAGCATCGCTCTTTACGCCAAAGAACTACTAAAGGCGGAGACCAGTGCGGTTTATTTGGCCGAGCAAAATCCGCTACGACTGAGGGCAATATCCGCTCTTGGCAGCGATTCAGAAGAGGTCAAGAACGACCCGCTGAAAATCGGCAATGGAATCCTGGGAGATATCGCCCTCAAAAAACGCGGAGAGATCGTCAACAACACAATCAATGACCCACGCTCGGTTCCTGTTGAAGGGACCGAGATCGGACGGGATGAACACATTATGGGAATGCCGTTCCTCTCAAAGGGCCAGTTGACCGGTTTGCTGGTCGTCTGGCGGATCGGAGAGGATAAGGCTTTCAAATCCACTGACCTCGATTTTCTAAACAGCCTCGCACAGCAAGCCACGGTTGCCATCGAAAACGCCCGCCTATTCGAGGCGGAACACAAACATCTTCAAAATGCAGAGATCTTAAATCAGGCAACATCCGCACTCGCCAACACGCTGGACGTTTATAACGTCTTCGAAAACATTCTGGACTGGCTGATAAAGCTCGCCCCCTACGACAGCGCCTCCATCATGATGGTGCATCAGGAGGATGAATTGAAGATGGTCGCCAAACGCAATTTACCGAGACATTTCTCCGTCGGACAGATCTTCCCGATCACTGAAAAATGGAGGTCCATTATCGCGGAAAGGAAACCTCACGCTCTCGAAGAAGCGCAAGTGGATCCTTATTTCCAAAAATGGGCAGGGAGTGAATATATCCACGGATGGATGGGTGTTGCCATGTTCATTCAGGATAAACCGATCGGCTTCATCAATCTCGACAGCAAAACAGCAGGCATTTATACCGAGGAACACGCAGTGCTCGTTCAAACGTTCGCTAACCAGGCCGCAACCGCAATAGAAAATGCCCGTCTTTTTGAATTGGAACAAAAACGACGCAAAGAGTCTGAACTTGTACGTCAAGCTGCGACCATCCTTTCGAGTCTGCTTGACCTGCCATCCCTGCATGAGGCCATTCTTGAATGGCTGGGCAAGATCGTCCCGTACGATAGCGCATCCATCATGGAGATCGAAGGAGCTCACATCCGCATTACAGCGACCAGGGGCCTTCAAAATCCAGAAAAGGCTCTAAATCATATCTTCCCGGTCGATCATGTTCTATTCAAAATCGCTAGAGAAACTGGCGAACCCTTGATTCTTGAGGATTGCGACGATGATCCCCGTTTTGAAAGATGGGCAGAGACCAGCAAGATTCGTGGATGGATGGGGGTTCCCCTGATCACCCGCGGACAGGTGACCGGATACATTACGATTGATCGCCACATCCCCAATACATTCACAAAAAATGACGCACATATCGCTCAGATATTCGCCCATCAGGCCGCCAACTCCCTTGAAAATACGCGCCTCTATACCGAGACACTCCAAAGACTCGATGAGCTGGAAATGGTCAGTCGTGTCTCTTTTGCCCTGCGCACCGCCCGCGATACTCGAGAGATGATCCCCATCCTGCTTAATGAAATCAAAGCCAACATGGGCACAGACTCAGCGGCCATCTGGTTGTATGACCATGGAGCAAATGAACTTGTACCGATTGCAACAAGTGGCAGGCTAAAGGGTCTGCCAAAATCCACGTTCAAACCCAATGAAGGGATCGTTGGCTCGGTGTATTCCAAAGGAGCGATGCACATCAGTTCCGAACTAATTCACGATAACCTTATCGTACCTGAAAATGCCAGCTTCTTCGGTACAGGTTGGAGTAGCGTAACACTCCCAATTCGCACCGTATCCGAAACCATCGGTGCATTGGTGGTTGCCATGTCTGCACCCCATAAGATCGGAGCAAATCATATTCGCCTGATCACAACACTTACCGAAATCGCGGGCAACGCCATCTACCGCTCCAACCTCTTCGAGCGCAGTGAAGAACAGATTCGCCGACTCACCACACTACGTGAGATGGATACAGCCATCACATCCAGCCTTGACCTGCATATTACACTTGGCATCCTTACAGAGCATTTGACCACTAAGATGGAAGTAAGCGCCGCCACAGTACTGGTCTTCAACCCCAACAGCCAGACCTTGAATTATTACGCCCCAGCTGGATTCAAAAATCGTGAAGTAGTGCGCGGCTCGCAAAACATTAGCGAAGGTCTCGCAGGTCAGATTCTTTTGAACCGCAGAGCGATCTTCATAAAGGACTTGAGCAAGGAACCCGACCTGCCGAAAATGCGGACTTTAAAATCCGAGCAATTCGTGAGTTATTACGCCATGCCGCTTTTTAGCAAGGGAGCTACCAAGGGCATCCTTGAAACCTATTTCCGCAAACCCTTCACCCCCAACGGAGACTGGCTAGATTTCATCCACACACTTGCAGAGCAGGCCATCATTGCAATCGACAACGCGCAGCTTTTCGAAAATCTCCAACGAACCAATCAGGAGATCTCCCTTGCATATGACACGACCCTGGAAGGCTGGGGCAAAGCGCTGGAACTACGCGACAAGGAGACTCAGGGACATACGAACCGCGTCACAAACCTGACCCTTGAACTGGCACGGCAAATGAACATTCCCGAAACCGACTTATTGCAGATCCGCCGCGGGGCCTTGCTCCACGACATCGGCAAAATGGGTGTTGCAGATGCCATCCTTCACAAGAAAGGCCCACTCACACCAAGCGAGTTGGCCGATATGCACAAACATCCCAAATATGCATACGACCTGCTCTACCCCATTGCATACCTCCGCCCCGCAGTGGACATTGCCTATTGCCACCACGAATGGTGGGATGGAAGCGGATACCCCCGTGGCCTGAAAGGCGAAGAGATCCCTCTCGCAGCCCGCATCTTCGCGATCATCGATGTTTGGGATGCTTTACTTTCAGACCGCCCCTATCGCCGCGCATGGTCTCGCAAGAAAACAATGAAGTACATCAAAGGGCTCTCGAACAAACAATTCGACCCCATCGTCGTGGAAGCCTTCTGCAAGATGATCGACAACGATGACTTGTACAAAAACGCGCTGGGCGAACCAAAGAAACCACGTAAAAAGACCCCAACCAGCAAAACAAAAAAGAGATGAGCCGCTCGGCTCATCTCTTTTTTGAATTTACTTAACCCGTACAAAACGCCGCTTCCCCACTTGTAATACACCAGGGTGCGGGAAAGGTGCATCGCCGCGTTCCAGCACCTCGCCATCCAACTTCACACCCTTCTGATCGATCAGGGAGCGGGCCTTGCTCTTGCTCTCAGCCAATCCGGCAGCGAGGATCACATCCACAACTGTTTGCCCTGATTGCAAAGCAAAATCAGGCATCTCATCGGGAATTTCCTTCTGTTGGAAGGTCTTGACAAAATTCTCACGCGCAGATTTCGCGTCTTCTTCGCCGTAGAAAATGCTGGTGATCTCGCCTGCCATATTCATCTTCGCATCGCGCGGATGCAAAGCACCGGAAACCACGTCCTGCTCGATCTTTTCGATCTCGTGCGGACTCCAGCGTGTGACAAGGCGCATGTACAAGGCCATCGCAGAGTCGGGCACAGACATCAACTTGCCAAACATGTCGTTCGCGCCCGTGTTGATCGGTACGATGTTCCCCGTTGATTTCGACATTCTCTGCACGCCATCCGTCCCCGGCAGGATCGCGGTGATGATTCCCACCAACGGCTTCTGACCCAACGCCTCCTGCAATTTGCGCCCAGCCACGATGATATTGAACAACTGATCCGAGCCGCCGATCTGAACATCGGTTTCCATGGCAACGGCGTCATAGCCCTGCATCAACGCATAGAAAGTCTCATGGATGTAGATCGGTTCCCCTTTTTCAAGGCGATTGGCAAAGTTATCGCGCGCCAAAAACTGTTGAACGGTGAAGTTCTGCCCAAGGCGGATCAGGTCCACCAGCGTGAGCTTCGAAAGCCATTCGCCGTTGTAACGAATCTTCGTTTTTTCGCGATCCAGCACACGGAAAGCCTGCTCGGTGTAAGTCATCGCATTTTCGGCGACCTTCTCCTCGGTCAGGATCGGACGCGCTTTATTTTTATCCGAAGGGTCACCCACCAACGCAGTGTAGCTTCCGATCAGAAAAGTGACCTCGTGTCCCAGATCCTGAAACTGGCGCAGCTTGCGCATGGTAATGGTGTGCCCCAAATGCAAGTCTGTGGATGTGGGGTCGTAACCGCAATACACCCGCAGCGGCCTGTTCTCTTTTTGGGCAAGCATCAATCGCTCGCGGAGTTCAGCCGTCATGGCCTTCTTAAGATCCTCATCGCCGTATTCCGTACCGAGCATCAACAATTCAACTTGTTCTTCGATGTTCATAGCTTCTCCTTTACCTAAACCCTAAAGGTTTTCAAAACCTTTGGTTTGTTTTGAAATTGACAAACAAAAACGCGCCCGCGATGATGTGGGCGCGTTTCAAGCACTCCATCGCAAGGGATTATGGATGGGTGTAATAATAGTATTTGTTGAACGAACTTAAACTGAACATGCGCGTATTATACATCAAGAATTTTACTGTGCCAAACCGAACGGGAAGGTCCACGGGCCTTTTACGGTGTAGAACTCGTCGCTGTAAACGATCTGCTCGGCCTGTTCCTGCGTCATCTCTGGTGGGATGCTGAGGATCTGCATCGTCAACAAACCATTCACATCGATGCAATCCAATGTAATGGCAATGCCGCGATCGAGCATGGCCTGCTGGATCTTCGGCATGTACACCGAACAATATTCGCCTTCACGCACTGTGGTACCAATGGAATCAATGATGATCGCCGCATTGGTCAGGTCGGCATCGGGCGGCACAACGAAGGTCAGCGTGTCACAGCGCAGACCAGCTACTCCATTCACAGGGTCTTGAAAACTCAACAGGGTGGTGCCAAATTCCTGCACAACCACTCCCCCGTACGTCAGGCTCGCAGATTGAACCCCCCAATCCGATGTATCGGGCAGGGTAAAACACACATCCGCATTGATGTTTTTGCCTTCCATTGAAACCCGTTCCATACGAACTTCGATACCGCTCGCCGTTTGATTCGGTGCGGCGACTTCCACTTGGGCCGTCGGATAAGACGGGTCAATATACGGCTCGGCCGTCGCAATCAATTGCGGCACGACCACCACAGGGTGTTGCTGTGCAGAGGGTCCACAGGCGGCAAGAAGGAATGCCAGCACGAGGATTATTTTCTTCATGGGATTTTTTTCTCCTTTGACTTTTAACTGAACAAATCGGTCAACGCTTCACGCGGACCTGGAAACTGGAACCGGTACCCAGACTCGGTCAGCCGTTTGGGCTGGGAAAACCTGCCTTCAACAATCAAGACGCTCATTTCCCCCAAAAAGGTCCGCAGCAAAAATGCAGGCACAGGAAACCAATATGGGCGGCGAAGCACGCTGGCAAGGGTTCGATTGAATTCAGCATTGGAAGTGGGTACAGGCGCGATCAGGTTATACACACCGCGCGCATTATCATTTGCGATCAAATGCCGCATTGCACCGACCCAATCCTGAATATGGATCCACGGTATGCAGAATTTTCCATCGCCCATGGGCCCGCCCACGAAAAGCCTTACCGGCAAAGCCATCAGCGGCATCAGCCCATCTTTTTTATCGAGCACAGGCGCCGTACGGGTGACTACCCGCCGAAGACCCAGTTCTTCAAGCGGTTTGGTGGTGTTTTCCCACTCTACAGTAAGCTGTGACAGGAAATCGCTTCCGGGCGGCGTGGATTCATCAGCAAGGTCGCCGCTCAGGCCATAATGATTGATGCCCGACTGCTGAATAAAAATTCCCGGGCGCTGAGTCGCTTGCAGGATCGCTTCAACAAGCGCCAGTCCGGGTATGACGCGAGAGTCGTGGAAGGCTTTTTTTGTTGCGGCAGTCCACGGCCATGAGGCGAGAGTCTTGCCTGCCAGGTGAATGATCACATCCATTTCGTTTACAAGATGCCCCCATCCATTCGTTGTTTTCGCATCCCATGGCACGGCCTGCGTCCCCGGCAGAGAATGTGTGCCGCGGGTGAGAATGAATACTTTGTGTCCATCTGCGAGGAAGGATCTTGCGAGGGCATTCCCCAAAAAACCCGAACCACCTGCGATCATGATGTTCATTTCAAACGCTCCTGTAATGCACCGCTGCGCGGATTTATTTGAGTGGATGTATAATCATGCAGATTTCCGAGGCAATATGTACGAACCGGTACTGGTACTCAACGCCAATTTTGAGCCGATTCATGTGTGCTCAACACGCAGGGCTGTTGGTCTGATCCTTGCTGGGAAAGCCGGTTTGATCGTCAATGGGCGCGGATACATTCACACAATCACGCAAATGCTCCCCCGCCCGTCGGTCATTCGGTTGGAATCACAAGTACATCGTCCACGTCCGCATGTTAAATTAACGCGCCGCGAAATATTCCGACGTGACAATTATACCTGTCAGTATTGCGGCAAACGGGATGGGCTATTGACTGTGGATCACGTGATCCCACGTCACATGGGCGGCCAGCATATTTGGACGAATCTGGTGGCGGCTTGTTCCTCATGCAATCACCGCAAGGGCGGGCGCAAAGTGGAAGAGGCTCACATGCATCTCCTGCATATTCCAAAGGAACCACCCGCCAATGCCGCATATATCTTCGGGCGGCATCTCACAGAGAACGGCGAGTGGGAGCCTTATATTTCGGGCTGGTAAATTTTCCCCGCCTTTTTCGTACGACTATCGCTGCCGTTTTCAGCCGCTCTTCCAAAATGGGAGAGCGGTAATCTTTTCCCGAATTTCAACACTGTAAAATCCTTCATCAAGGCAACGATGCCGCGAAATGACTCGCCTGCTTCCGCGATGGGATCGCCGCTCGAGTATTGACCGGTCGGATAGTGGATGAGATACAGCCTGCCCGCGCCTGCTTTTTTGGCCACCTCTCCCGCCTGCCGGGCGGAGGAATGCCCCGGGGTTTCACCGGTGGCTTCGTGGATCAACACATCTGCATTTTCACTCAGGCGCACAACTTCTTCACAGGGTTCCGTGTCGCAGGAATAGGCCATCACCTTTTGGCTGCGGGTAAATTCCACACGCAGGCCAATGTTGGGAATGAAGTGACGCACCGGCGATGCATGGATCGTAAAATCGGAGCAATCCAAAACGGGGGTCATTTCTTTGATCGGCAGCCGATGGAAGATCACCGGGAAGAAATTCGGCCAATCAGACCAATTGTAGAACCCCATCAAACTTTCAAGGCGGTCGAGAGTGTAGTGCAATCCATAAATGTGGAGCGGACTTTCGCGCCCCAGCAGCCACATATCCATTAAAAGCAGGGGGATCCCGGAGGCATGGTCGGGATGGAAATGCGTCAGAATCAGGTCGGTGAGGTCGTTAAAATCCAGACCGGCTTCTTCCAGCCGCAAAATGGGGTTGCTGCCGGAGTCGATCAGCACCATACGTTCCTTACCCACCAGGACCATATGCGTATTTTCGCTGCCTTTTGTAGGGATTGCATTGGACGAACCAAGGATGATTACTTTTGGCATATGGTTATCTTATCCTACATTCCTGCCTTCGTTAATCGCAGTTTTATTTCGAAAATCTGGATGACCTGACCCACAAAATTGTATCGCCTGATGCAAAATTTAACAACTGTTTTGGCAAAGTCCAATTGAGTATATTGGCACATGATAAGGCAAAGCCGTAAAGGTGCATGAGAAACGCGCCTTTACGGCTTTGCCTGAAAAACACGATCAAGGGAAAACGAATTGTCTACTTCACAACACCAGCCAAAAGGACAGGGGTGATATACGCCTCGATGACCGCAGCCACAGCCAGCAGCGGCACCACGAGACCGAAAAATATCTTCGTCCAATCGGCAAACAATTCAATGATCACCTCACCCATCGACTTGCCTGTCTGCGGCGTGACGATAGCCACACCCATGTAAAGCACCACGGCCGCACCGATCACCAGCGCAGGTAATTCAAAAATGCCATGCGGCAGGACCCCCGCCAGAAAGATCGGCAATGGCTGCAGGCCAAGCAGTTCAAGGAGTGCATATACGCCGCCGATCAAACCGATATTGAGCATATAAAGCAAAACGCCCAGCACACTGAACGAAACCAATCCCGCAAGGAAAATGAGCGCCACCGCGCGGGTGTTGTTCATAAATAGGAAAGGGGCATTGATGGTGTCTTGTAAATTTGCCAGCCCGGGCATTTCACGAGCGCTTTCCTCGATCTTCTCGAGCCTTTCAGGAGATGCTTTTGCGATGACCGGTGATACATTCACCATGATCCAATCGTAGCCCATCCATAAACTGACACCTGCCACCAAGGTCACAGCCAGCACGGCAGGGAGCACGCGCCGCATTGCCCCGCCCAAAACCTTCCTGTACCATTCGCCAATGGAATGCGCCCCGCCCATGAAATTCTTCCAAAACGTATTCAAGACCCACTTCAAGTTGATCGTATCGATCTCGCGGCCAAGCAAATATTCACGCTGAAAATGGGCAATGCCCACACGAATTAAAAGCAGCGCGATAATCATCACACCCGCAACAGCCAGCCAGAGCACGTCTTCATTTCCCCAAAACAGCATGACCGCCTCCCCCTGCATCAAAATGGCAACAGGGATGACGATGAACGAAGCCAGCAAATTCGCCGCCTTCACAGAAGTCGATTGCACCGAGATCACGATCGCGGCGCTCACCATTAAGGTGGCGTGGGCGGTCGTCAACAAGATCAATTGCAGCATGATCGAAAACGAAGGTATTTCAAGTCCTTGCTGAACGATCATAATGAGATACAAAGTAATGGAAAGATAACTCGCCGCCAAAGGTGTCGCCACGCCCACCAGCAGCTTTCCAAAATACAACTGCCAGTCATCGAGCGGAGCGCTCAACACAGGCTCGATCGTGCCGCGTTCCTTTTCGCCAACGAAGGCTTCCAACGCAACTACCAGCGAGATCGTGATCGGGAAAAAGCCAATGATCATGATCGAAAATGGAACAAGGCGGTCAAGAATTAAATTTGCCTCGTATTGATTCAGAAAATCAACCGTCTGTTTTGCAAACTCATTCATCAAAAACGGAAAACAGACCATCAGAATGATCATCGGCGTCAACACACGCCAATCACGGAATTGGTCTTTTAATTCACGCCCCGCCACAAGCCAGACCGGCCTAAGTTTATTGAACATTTTCGCGTCCTTTTGCTTCCGCCATCACCTTAAGGTACACCTGCTCGAGCGTGCGGGCTTCCTCTTGAAAAGCCATCACCGATGCAGATCCCCTGGACAATGCATTCAAGATCATTGGATTGGATGCCTGCGGCCGCTCCACACGGACCTTCAAACTGGTCGCCGTCCGAGAAAGTATTTCCACACCTTCGGGCAATTCCAACCTACTTGAGTCCCAGGTGTCGGTGAATTTGACTTCGTATTCAGGCAGGCCAAGCACATTCTTTTTTAATTCCTCCAAAGTCCCCTGCAGCAGAATCCGTCCGCGATAAATGATCGCGATCTTGTCTGCCAGGGCTTCCACTTCAGTGAGATTGTGCGAGCAAATCACGATCGTGCGCTGGGACGATTTCAGCCGCGCAATCTCATCCCGCACCAGCCGCGCAGATTCAGGGTCCATGGCTGAGGTGGGTTCATCGAGCAGCAACACACCGGGGTCATGCATCATGGCACGGGCCAGGGCCAGTTTCTGGCGCATGCCTTTTGAGTATTCACCAATTCTGCGCTTCGCAGCTTCAGTGAGGCCGAAATATTCAAGCAAATGCTCGCTGCGAGATTTCCGTGCCGAGGGCGCGATGTTGTAGATCTGCCCAAAATAATCAAGATACTCGATGGCGGTCATGCGCATGTATAAACCATGCTGTTCCGTGAGCACCCCCACGGAGGAACGCACATCATGCCCGTTTTTCACAACGTCATATCCTGCCACTCTTGCCCAACCGCGAGTCGGATTCAATAAAGCGGTCAACATGCGGACAGTGGTGGTTTTGCCCGCGCCATTTTGGCCCAACAACGCCAAAATCTGACCGGCATCCACCGACAGATTTACCCCATCCACGGCCATAAAATCGTGGAATTGCTTGCTTAGATCATGAGTTTCTATCATACGGATTCCTTATTGGTAAACACGATGAACGATGAGCCCAGATTCAATTGTATTCCCCACTACTCGGCATGGATGCTCACAGAGACCTTACAATTCCTGGACAGGGCGATGGCGTAGGTACAAACCGATCCCCGCACAAACAAAAATGACCGCAAAAAACACCTGATTGATATTAATCCCACTTACTAGGGCAATATCAAGCCGCAGAAACTCAAGCAAAAAGCGGGCAAAGGCATGCAAAACAAGATACACAAGGAAAAGATCGCCAGCCGCAAGTATTTCAGCAAATCGGCGCGCCAGCCACAAAAGGAAAAATAAACTCGCAAGACTCAAGAGCGATTCATAAGCAAACAACGGATGGTAAAAGTTCACTGTTTCAAAACCTGCCAGGCGATAAGCGGGATCAATGAAAATCTTCCACGGTAGATTGGTCGGCAGACCGTACAGTTCCTGATTGAAATAATTGCCAATGCGTCCGATGGCCTGACCAAGGACAATGCCCGGAGCCAGAACATCGGTCAACGCCCAAAAGGGCAAGCCATTCTTTTTGGAAAAATAAAGCAAGGCCAGCGCACCACCGATCAAAGCGCCGGGGAAACCAAAACCGCCGATCCAAAATGCAATGAAGTCCAATGGATGGGTGAGATAATGCTGCGATGTAAGGCCAAGCCCAACGGAAGAAAGAGACGGGGTGAGAATATGCCAGACGCGTGCCCCCAGAGTCCCCCAGACCGTCAAAGGTAGAAAAAGATAGTAAATAATCTCTGGGTCAAAGCCATGCCGCTTTGCTTCGCGCGCAGAAATTAACGCCCCCATTGCCACGCCAAGCGCAATCAGGAGACCGTTCCAACGCAGGAGCAGTGGGCCGAGCGATAGACCTTCGGTCATGTTAATGCAGGTACTCTTTGTTCTCTTTTGCTTTTCTCATCCGCTCGCGCCCCTGCACGCGGACGTGAAGGATGCGCTGGAATGCAGTGATGTTGCCGAGCACAGCGATCAGGACAACCGCGATAAACGGCTGATTAAAGATCAATAATGGAATCAAAACGATGTAACGTTCCACACGCGTGAGCAGACCAACTTTTGCAGTGAAGCCCAAACCCTCAGCGCGCGCTTTTACATAGGATACAAGCACCGAGCCAGCCGTGGCGAGAAAAGTCGCAACCACGCCTGGATAATTTTCCTGAGTGAGAAAAAAGTATAAAAGTCCGCCGAAGGTGATGAACTCAGCGTACCGATCACTGACCGAATCAACAAAGCCGCCAAAATCGCTTGGCTCGCTGCGCAAACGCGCCATGGTGCCATCCAATGCATCCACAAGGACGGAGATCAAAAGCACGATACCGCCGGTGGTCATCTTTCCCAGTGAAAGAATATACGCGCCAGCCGTGGTTCCCACCAAACCCAGCAAGGTAATGGCATTAGGAGTTAACCCAATATGATTTAAGAACGCGCCAGTCGGATCAAGGATACCTTTGAAAATGCGGCGCAATTGATCGGTAAAAGTTGGCTTCACTAACCCAGATCCTCCTGCTTGTCCGCATCCAAATCATCTTCGCTGACAAGTACCTCGCGCTCCTTGCCGCCGCCCTGTGATGGACCGACAACGCCCATTTCCTCAAGCTGGTCAAGCAGGCGCGCAGCACGCGGATACCCCACCCGCAAGCGGCGCTGTAATAATGAAGCGGAGGCACGCTGACTTTGGCGCACGATGGAAATAGCCTGTTCCACCAGACCGTCGTCTTCGCCTTCGCCGGGTTCCTGCAAAAGTTTTTCCCACGGGGGCGTGTCTTCAGTGCCATCGCTGTTCTTTTGCCAATGTGAGATGATGCGCTCGATCTCCATATCGGTGATCATGACCCCTTGCGCGCGCACGGGGTTGCCCACTTCAGGATTGAGGAAGAGCATATCACCACGCCCAAGCAGGGATTCCGCGCCGGTGTAATCCAAAATAACGCGGCTATCGATACCAGACGCCACTGCAAAAGCAAGGCGCGCCGGGAAGTTGGCTTTGATAAGACCCGTCACCACATCGGTGGATGGGCGCTGGGTGGCAACCACAAGATGAATGCCCGTGGCACGCGCCATTTGCGCAAGACGCACAAGGTTATGTTCGGTGACATCCGGAGCAGACATCATCAGGTCGGCGAGTTCATCGATCATCACAACGATGCGCGGCAGGGCTTTGCCATCGGCTTTGCGGGTCACTTTGCGATTGTAGGAATCCAAATCACGGGCATGCGCCGATTCGAGCAGGCGATAACGATGCTCCATTTCGACGACGACCCAGCGCAAGACTCCCAAAATGCGTTCGAGGTTGGTTTCAACTTTGCCGTACAAATGCGGCAAACCATTGAAGCGGATCAATTCCACCATCTTCGAATCGATCATGACCATGCGCAAGTCTTCGGGTGAGTTGTTCATTGCAAGGCAAGCCGCAATGGATGTGATACAGACCGATTTACCCGAACCTGTCGCACCTGCAATGAGCAAGTGCGGCATGCGTGACAGGTCGGCAATGAGCGGATGGCCCGACACATCGCGTCCGATCGCAACAGTGAGCGGCGCACCAACTTTATTGAACGCTTCTGATTCAAGCAAAGTCTTCAAACGCACAACTGAGCTGTGTGTGTTCGGCACTTCGATGCCCACGTAGGGTTTGCCAGGCACGGGCGCTTCGATGCGCAAACGCTGGGCGGATAACGCCAGCGCGATATCCTTTTCCAGCGAAGCAATCTGTGCGACGCGCACTTTCATTTGCTGTACATCTTCTTCATCCGAACCAGGTTTTTTGATGAAGCCGGGCTGCACCGCAAATTGCGTAACAGATGGGCCAACCCGATATCCGATCACTGTGGCGGGGATGCCGAAATCAGCGAGGGTCTTCATGATCAAGCCCGCAGTTTGATTGATCGTGCGTTCATCCGCGCGGACGGCTGATTCTGCGAGAAGGATTTGCAGCGGCGGGAGGTCTTCGTCACGCGGCCGCGCCTTGGCAGGTTTCTCATCCTTCTTGTCACTTTGTTTCAGGGTAGTACGGAATTCCGCAGGCAGCGGATTCGCCTTCTTTCGCGAAGCGGACGCTGCGGGTTGTATGGATTGTTCGATCTGCCGCTGCTCCACTTCTGCAGGAACGGGAGTTGCCACTACTACAGGCGGAGCTTCACCGGCAAGTTTCAACAACCAGGCTTCTATTTTTGTCCACAAGCCAAAACCGGTAACGACCGTGAACAACCACAACAGAAAGAGTACAAGTGTGCCACCAATCTCACCCATGGTCCGCCAAACAAGGGTGACGAGCCCCCAACCGAGGCGGCCACCGTCCCAGCCGGATTCTGCCCGAGTGATGTCGTTGCCCCAGAAAACAGCGAGCAGGCCAAGGGTCAGGAGCGAAGCGAGTTCAAGCGAGATGATTTGTCCCCAGCGTATTTCGGCGTTGTTTCGTCGTACCAAAGAATATCCGAAATATCCCAGCGCAAAGATAACGAGCAGGCTTCCCCAGCCAAACCAGAGTTTGAGCAGCATGGCGATCGGTGTGACCAGCACGCCATCGGTAAACTTCCACACCCCCAGCAATAAAATGAACGCAAACGCGACAAATAACACGCCAAATACATCGCGCAAAAAGCGGCCAAATTGCATGTAAAAACGGGCCAGCCTTTCGAGCCAGTCGTTTTGCGCGATGGGGGGCGGTTCGGCTTGTTGATATTGCCGATTGCGAGGGTGTGGAGAGTCAGACATTTTGTTTTATTCGAGCCTCATACTTAAACCCATCCGTTGATGGGCGGAGTCGAGATGCAGAATGCGTACCTGCACGGCCTCTCCCTCTGAAAGGATCTCCTTCAATGGTTGGCCATTGGCCTGCGGAATCTCGGAGACATGGATGAGACCTTCAACACCGGCATCCAAACGCGCGAACGCGCCAAAGGAAAGCACATTAGTGATGGTCGCATTCTTTATACTTCCCTCGGGGAATTCAACCGTAGCATGCTCCCAGGGATTCGCCAGCAGGCGTTTGAGACTCAGTGCAACGCGGCAGCGCTCAGGTGCAAGATCGAGCACTTGCACATCGATGGAGCTGCCGATCTTCGCGATGTTGCTCGGGTGAGAAACACGTCCCCATGATAATTCTGAGATATGAATCAGCCCTTCCACGCCGCCCAAATCAACGAAGACACCGAAGTCTGTAACATTGGTGACCGTGCCTTTTACCTTTTGCCCGGGCTGCAATGCGCTGAAAAGTTCGGCCCGTTTACCAGGCTCCGACTGCGCCGCACGTTCAGAGAAAACCACACGGTCATCTTCGGGCACGCATTCGATCACCTTTAGGTGAAGCGAACGACCCACATAAGATTCAAGGTCATGGTCGCGGTCAATATTCTCCACCTTCCCCGCCAGATCGATCAGGTGTGAGAATGGCACAAATCCGTACAGACCGCTGCCCTCCACAAGCAGGCCGCCGCGATTATGCCCGGTGACAGCCAGGTCAACGATCTGATCGCTCATGTAAAGTTCCTTGACCTGATTCCAGTTGGTCGCAGGTTTCTTTTCGAGCGAATCATCCGTCTCGACTTCACCATGTGAAGCAACAAGCTTCGAGTCATTGCGGACCTCGGACCTGTTCCCCGCCGAACGAACCGGAGGATGCGCCGACGAATATCGGCTCTCCTCCATCAGCACCGATGACCACCAGCCCTCGTCAATGGCAGGCATCGGATTTTCATGTTTGTTTCTCTGTCCAGTCATAATTTGCTCCTTCCCAACACAATAAATATGAGCGACGCTTTTTCAGTTCAATCCCACTGAAAACCGCGCTCTGACTTCACAATCCAAAGTTCACGCTTCTTTTCGGCTCATTTCCATTTCAAGGATCGCCTTCGCAACCGCTTCCACTGCCACGCGCTGTTTTCGGTATAAGTCCGCTTCAGACATGGCCAGACGCGATGCAACATCACGCACTTTGCGCCCTTCAATGAATTTCATTTCAAGAATATTGAACAGGATCCATTCCGTGGTGAATTTACGATCACCCTTGGGCTTGACCTGGTCAACGGCTTTTCTAAGGAGGGTGCGCACGGCATTGGCGGAATTCCCACCGTCTTTTTCCGCCAGTTCGCGCACGACCTGAAGTTTTATCAATGGATTGTTCGTCAGTTTGGGTCCGCCCCAATAATGGGTCAGGGCATCTTTCACCCAGTTGGCAAGGTCCGATTCTTCGGGGAGGTTATCTGTCAGTAAATTCGCGCGTGTATCGTAGCGCACAGCGGCGCGCATGCGCTGGATCATTTCCACCTGCGGCTGTAAATCGGCTAGTGATTGAAAAGCCCGCTGTTGTAATTGACGGTCTTGCAAGGCAAGCGCTGCACGGTCGGCAAGCAGCCACAAGGCATCGCGCTGGTCGCGTTCGATCAATAGCTTCTCTCGCCGGGCAACACCGAGCAGGCCCAACAAAGGCGGCATCTCATCCTGATCCATTTCGGGGCGTCGGCGGTGACGCAGAGGCAATATCCAGAAGTTCCCCCACTGGAACTCATGGCGTTCATCCTCCCCCACTTGGTCCAAGGCCTCGGTCAAACCCTCCTGATCAAGCATGGCGCGATTCCCAGCCACGACAATCGGTGATAAGGTCTCATCATCCAAAGCTGCTACAAAAGCGGCTGGTGACTGCATGTGGTCGCGCACAGCGGCCAGCACCGATTCAAGGAATTGCTGCAAGTCGCTTTGGGTGAGCAGGCGTTCTTCAAAATTTTGGAGTAATTGCAATTCGCCGCGATCTCTTCCGAAGAAAAGCCAGCGTTCCCAGAGGGGCGCGGCAAATGTAATGGCATGTTCAAGCGATAGGATGGTTACGACCACGATGAACGGCACAAAGGGATTGTATGGTGAGCCAAGCAATTCCCCGCTGCGACGAATGACCGTCATCAACGCCAAAGCGGCGGAGGCAGTCACGGGTCCGCGCATGATCCATTTGAACAAACGGCTTTTGATGACACGGTCTGGCCACGAAACACCGAAGAAAGCCACCGCATAGGCCATGATGATGACCAATGCCCCCACCAGCACGTTGATCACCGTCGCCACACTCCAAAAGAGGTAGGGATGCTCCGCCGCAAGGCCGTAACCAAATAACAGGTAAGGATAGGAGCCGAGCGCAGGAGCGGTCGCGCCAGCCATCAGATACAACATGCGACGGCGTCCTGAGCGAGTCAACATCAAGCTATAGGCACGCGCAAAATTCACGCCCGCCCAAACCATGGCCGTAACGTAAAACAGCGTAAACACTTCAGTCCACATCGTGCGCTGAAGGTGCGGGGCCGGCTTCCCATCAGGGACGAGCGGGCCGAGTAAATATCCGAATGCAAGTAGAACGAGGAAAATAGCAGAAACGACGTACATGCCGCGCACGGCAAACCTTCTACGACCGCGCGAAGGGCGGCCAGCCGTCACGAGCAACGCATCTGAAAGATGCAAGTACGCCGCAGGGAGAAAGACAATACCAAACCATTGCAGGCGCAGAAGCAGGTCAATCGTCCCAGAAGCCATCGATTCATCCTGCAGCGCCTCGGCGGTGAAAACAATCACCACACAAAGTAAAATGATCGCAAACGATCGCGCCACTCTATCGCGCAGATTAAAGGAAAGCGAATATAGAAACAGCGAAAACGCCGTGATGGCAATCCCCGCCGTCAGTATCTGGTTAAGTGCCTGGATCCCCGCCAGTACTGGTTCCATCCAACCGTTAATCATGTAACCCTTCCAACAAATAATTCGCAGGCGGTGGCCCAAACGGCCGTGAGCCTATTTTAAAGCTTTGGCAAAAAACAAGGCCACATCCTGTGTTAAGTAATAATGGTCATTATACCCGCAGAATTCATACCCGAACTTTTGCGCAAGGCGGATCGCAGGCAGGTTTTTAGACTGCATTTCCATACCAAAGCGACGGTACGATCTTCCCGACGCCCAATCTTGCGCAGACGCCAACAGGGCACTCCCCACCCCTTGGCGTCGGCTTGCCACATCCACCACGAGATCAGTGACCCAAACCATGGAATCCAGTCCACGCTCGAGCAGGCTGACGTACCCAACCGGGTCTGCCCCGATGCAGGCAGTGTACATCATGGATCTCTTCACCCAGTCATCGGCAAGCCCGAAGGAGTTGCGCGGGTACGCCACCGAAATGGAACGCGGCAAACGCACCTCACGAAATGAGGCTGTGACCTGCCCGGTATCGCGGCGCAATTCCAACTGCCAGACGGAATCACTGGTAATGGTGTGGTCAAACCCCATGAGGCGGGAGAGGTCATTTGCAATGGTTGGACGAATTTGAATTTCAGGCATATGGTTTCCAGAAGACGGTTTTAATTACGGCACGACGCGCACCGGCACAACGCAGGCCGGTAATGCCACACCTTGATTATCGGTAACGACGAGTCTTAATTGATAATCCCCGGGGGTCAGGGCGTTTGTGATCCACTCACCGAGATTTCCATTCACAACAATCTCACGCCCAGCGGAAATCGTCGCCCAAGTGCTGCTTCCCAACGGAGCGACTTCGTATTTATAAAAGCCGAAATTGGGGATATTCACCGTGCCGACCAGCGTGATGGTTCCCTGAACTTCCTGCCCCGGCGTTGGGGAGGTGAGCATGATCTGATTGGCGGTGCAGCCAATCAGGTCGGCTGATGATATCGGTTGGGGAGGCAAATTTGCAAACTGGGTCATCGACGCAGGCGAAAGCGTACCTGTGGGTGTGGAGATCAGATCTAATGTTGGAGTGGGGATCAGGGCATTCGAGGGAAGCCCCGGAATAATGAATGTAGCCGCAAAAAATTCCGCGCAAAACAGGACAGTAATCAACATCGAGATCGCCGCAGATTGTCCCAACCTGCGGGACGAGAACTCGCGTTCCATTGTATAAACCGCAGTCTGCGATTCCCGCCATGAACGCCACAACCAGCGAAAGGAAAACAAACCGCCAATCGCCAAAACAATATAAATCAACGCCTCGTAGGAGGCGAGGAAATTATAGATCTCTGCCATGAATGAACTCTATCGCCTGTCTCATAAATCACTAAACTTTTTGCAGGAAGAACGAGTGAACATTATGATTTCAGTTTAGTAAATTATGCGATACTTTATAGCTTACAAACCGCGCAACACACCGCGGATGATCTTCTCGACCTTTGGTGTGATCACCTTTCCAGCTTCGATAACTTCTTCATGGGTCGTGATCGTGGATCCATCCAGGTTAGCTTTGTTGCTCACACCAGAAAGGCCAAGCACGCGCATATCTCCATGCCGCGCAATGATCACCTCAGGCACCGTGGACATGCCCACTGCATCCGCCCCGGCTAAGCGCAGGAAACGCAAGTCGGCAGGTGATTCGAATGAAGGGCCGCTCAACCCGGCGTAAATGCCTTCGCGCAGGGTAAGTCCGCTCTCCTTTGCAACTTTGCGTGCAAGGTCGCAATAGGCGCGGTCATAAGGCTGGCTCATATCCGGGAAACGCGGACCGATCTCATCCAGGTTCGGGCCCATGAGCGGATTCAAACCAGACATGCCCATCAGGTTAAGTTGGTCTGTAATCAGCATGACATCACCCGGCTCGAAATCGGGATGCACTCCACCTGCGGCATTGGTCACGATCATGCTCGGGATGCCCAAGCGCTGCATCACACGTACAGGCAATGTGACCTGTCCCATGGTGTAGCCTTCGTAATAATGGATGCGTCCCTGCATGACAAAGACAGGCTTGCCTTCCAACTCGCCTATGACGAAGCGTCCCGCATGCCCATGTACTGTTGAGACAGGAAAGTTGGGCAGATCTCCATAAGGGATGTACACTGCATTTTGGACGGAATCAGCCAGACCGTTAAGTCCGGAGCCGAGAATAATTCCCACAATGGGTTGAATGGAAATTTGTTTTCTGATCGTCTGCGCGACCGAATCGATCTGTTCAAGAGAAATGAAGTTCTGCATGTATGTATTGTCCGTGTAATTTTTTTGTAAAAGGCCCATCCCCATCGGCAAGCCAAATATACATTAAGATTATATCAGACCTTGAAGACAGCTTTATTACAGGGAAATAACTAAAAAACGCCTTTATATGACCCATAAGGATGGCCACACTATGGGATTTTTCCATTCCCCAACTTTTGAAAGGTAGGTAAAATCAACCCATTATGCTGTCCTCGCCAACCATGGAACATTCCACTGAAAATGAATTGGATTTGCTCGCTTCAGCCATCATCGGGATTTTTGGTGTAAGCCTGTTATTGATCCCGGCCCGGCTGAATCTGTTCATTGCGGGGCAATCCAACTGGCTTATTGTGGCGACAGGCATTTTCGCCTTCAGCATCTCACTTTCCGTTCAGATCGTATCCTTATTTCAGTCTTCACAAAAACAATCCGTTCTCATCCGTAGTGCAGGCATCTTTTTTCTGATCCTTTTTGCGGGGTTATTATTAGAGGCGGGATGTTATGTGGAAGCCATTATTGTTTTATGCACAGCAGCCACGCAATTGATCATTGCCACACCTTTGAGAAATGGTTTTTCAAAGATCAATCTGCTTCAGGTAAGTGCTGTGTTGATTGGTTTTTTAAGTGGAATCTATCTTGCAGTATCAGGGAATCAATACGCCAATCTCGATATAACGCCATACAAACTTCCCTTGGCTGGTATGTTCCTATTGTTCTCCATTACTTGGATGGTAACTGCTTTTTCGTCAACCTCCAAATTCAACCCGCTGGTTTCCCGTCTTCAGGCCATTCCGTGGCTGATATGGTGCGCAATATTCACACCAGTCCTATCCCTTTCAAACTTGATCGCACCCGCCCTGCTGTGTATCGTCATCTTATTCGAAGGCTTCATGCCATGGAAAAAACTGAGCGTTGCGAAGGACAACATCCTTGGTCGTAAAGTCGTGATGATCGTGAGCACACTGGAAATGGCGCTGCTTATTTTCTTAAGCGCGCTCTTTATCGTCATTGATAACTACTCCCTCGGCTCCAACGTTGAATTATTTGCAACCACACATGAAGCCGTTTTTCTTTTTTTCATCGTCATATCAGTCGTGTTCTACATAGCTTTGTTCATGATCCTCATGACGATCAATGGAATCATGAACGAGTTAACAGAATTGGAACATAGAGATTCGGACTCGCAATCGAAATCTGATGGAGCCATTTGGAATAGTCGTCTGGCTCGTTACATCAAACCATTCGTAAGTATTCAGGAGGGGGTACGCATCCGTCTGGTGGCGCAGACCGATCAGATCGGTGTACTCACACAACAGGTCAAAACTGAAAAGAAGCGGAATGCACAACTTACCCTCCTGTTGGAATTAAGCCAGCAGCTCGAAAATCAACTGGACCAGCCCGTGGCCGCACAACTGGCGGTCAATTCGCTGGAGCGCGCATTGGGCTGCTCGCTTGTAAGTTTGTACATCCATGAACCGGACCAGAAGGAATTCATGTTACTTGCCGCAGCCGGGCAACAGATCAGTCTTGTTCCTTCCGGACTTCGTCAAAAAGCCACCGAGGGCGCGCTTGGCCGTGCGGTGCGCCAGAGAAAAACCCAGATCATCAACGATATTGAACTGGATGCGGATTACATCAAGTTTGAGAATGAACAAAACCTCTCGGCGGTGATCATTCCATTGATCTTTAATGGCCACGTCAATGGAGCCATTGTTCTTAACAGCGAAAAGCTCAACGCCTTCAGCAGCATCGACATCGGCCTGGCTGAAGCTGTAGCCGCAGAATTGACCCGCGCCTGGGAACGCTCCAGCTACCACACACGCCTGATGAATCTCGTGCAGGCGGGAAGTCAGCTTTCTGCCATGGTGGAGCCAGCCGCCACCACACGTGAGATCGCATCCATCGCACGCGAAATTTTGCAGGCCCGATTCACTTTTGTGCAGATCCAGCTCGGCCAGGAGCGGAATTTCACCGAGAGCGCCTCATCGGGAGATGCACCTCATCTGCTGGAATCGCTTCAAGAGTCATTGGATTCCGAATCGTTGATAAAAATGGCATTCAATGCCGTACAACCTTTCCGCGTCAGGGATGTGCGAAAGTATTCCTCCACTTCACATCTCGTCATTGACAATGCTGTCTTCCGAAGCATGCTCGCCATACCGATCCGCTGGCATCGTTTGAGCATCGGAGTCATTCTTGCATTTGGAAAACAAAATGAAGTGTTCTTCAATGAAAACGATGAATCGCTGGCGGAACTTCTTTCCATTCAAGCTGCGGGTGCATTCGAAAGCACCTGGCTGCAACAGGAATTACGCACCTCCCTGCGGACCACCTCCCTGCTGTATCGGTTGAGCAACCAGATCATTCAGGCGGAAAACATCAAGGATGCCGCTTCAGATATCGCCCAAACAGCACACAAACTTGCGAAAAGCATCACCACAGGCATCATTCTTTTCAATGCAGAAGGAGACATGGTCGCAGAAGTGGAGATCTCTTCCGAGGGAGTGCATGGGGGCTCTGACCATCCAATGGAGATCATCAGAGATGTGATGGTTTCGGGTCAGCTCATTTACCTTTCACGCGGACAATCCATCATTCGAGCCTGCCTGCCCATCCAAACCCCGATCCGAACCTATGGCGCAGTCTGGATGGACATGCCCGAAAATCAGGGCAATAAACACGCCGCAAATCCAAATGACCTGCAAGCCCTTGTCAGCCAGACGGCTATTGCGCTGGAACGATCGCTTCTATTGGTGGAATCGCAGCGACAAGCCGTCGAGATCAAAGCGGCATACGATATGCTCGAATCCACATACGATCAAACGCTCGCAGCGCTCATGTCTGCTTTGGATGCGAGAGATCGCGAAACGGAAGGTCACAGCCTGCGCGTGAGTCATCTGGCTGCAAAATTGGGAGAAGCGCTCAATTTCTCGCACGAACAATTAAAAGTACTGGAACGCGGATCGCTGCTGCACGACATCGGCAAGATCGGTATCAGCGATACGATCCTGCACAAACCAGGTCCACTGAGCGAAGACGAATGGAAGATCATGAAATTGCACCCGGATATCGGCGCAAAAATTGTCGCAGGCATCCCGTTTTTGCAGGATACCATTCCCCTCATCCGCCACCATCAGGAAAGATGGGACGGTACAGGCTACCCAGGCGGATTGTGCGGCGAGGAAATTCCAATCCTTGCGCGCATGTTCGCGATCGTGGATGCATTCGACGCCCTCACCAGCAAACGTCCATACCGGGAAAGGACATTGACCACCGAGGAGGCATTGAAATATCTGCGCGAACAGGCCGATATTTTATTCGATCCAAAGATCATTGAGATATTCGAGAAGCTGGTCGTGGAAAACCAGCCCGACCTTTTGGCTGGATAAGCGATGAAGATCAAATTCAGTAACTTTACCCCGCAGGAAAATCTCATCTCCATTCTGCCGTCCATTGTAGCGGGCATTCTGGTGCTGCTGGCTACAGTTGTTACAAGCCTGCTTTTCTTCCCCCCGCAAAACCTATTAATTAAAAATTTCATCATTGCTTTTGGCATTGCTGGCAGCCTGTATTTGGCATTCTATTACGTTATCTTCAACACCTCGGTAAATAAATCCAGATTCACATGGCTAAATGTGATTGTCTCAGGAGCCACACTTAGCGCTCTCACATTTTTTATTCCCGAAGAGCTGGATCATTTACTCTATACCCTTGTCTTTATTGCATCCCTCGCAACATCCTTAACTTCCACGCGTCTACCGGCATACAGTCTGATCCTTGGGTTTTCGATCATTTACACTAGCTCACGCCTGGGTTCAGAATTGGAAAGATATGATTGGATCATTCATGCCAGCCAAATTACAGCATCACTCATGGTAATCGAGACCATCCAACAGTTGAAAAAGATCGCCCGCGAACAGATCAACAAACTGGAGATCATCAACGAGCTGAGCAAGCAAATCGTCTCCACGCTCGACACAAAACAGGTTTTCACCCTGCTGAATGCTGCATTTCAAAATGCGCTTGACGCCGATTCCTATTTCATCGGGATCGTGGAAGGGGAGGAGGTCCGCCTCGAATTGCTCTACGATGACGGGGAATACTTCCATGATGTGAAACTTCCCAGGAGAGGCACATTCTCCGGGTGGGTCATTGATCACCAGCGGGAACTCTTCCTCCCCGACCTGCGGCAGAACATTCAGCTCGAAGGTGTTGAGATCGTGCTCGTTGGGCAGGGAAAAACATCTCTTTCCTGGGTGGGTGTTCCCATGCGCGGCACCTATGTAGACGGGCTCATGGCGATCGCAGCCTATCATCCAAATGCCTTTGACCGCGGCGACGTTGAATTACTCTTTACCATCGCACAACGTGCCACACTTGCACTGGACAATGCCCATCATCACGCCATCGCAGAAGAACAGGGACGTCTCGACAGCCTCACCCACGTTTACAATCACGGATATTTTCTCAGGATGCTGAACAAACAAGCCGGGGAATGTCTGGCAAATAATCAGCCGCTAAGCCTGATCATGCTTGATATCGATTTCTTCAAACAATACAACGACACCTTCGGGCATCTGATCGGCGACGAAGTACTCGTCAGCCTGTGCAAAACCATCCGCATGCACATCAAAAGCACCGATGCAGTCGGGCGCTGGGGCGGGGAGGAATTCGTCATCTTCCTTCCAAACACCAATGGCACACAAGCCACACAGATCGCCCAACGCATTCGCGAGAGTCTGGCAGCCCACAAAATTCAGAGCAACGATCACATCAATCTGCCCATTCCAACTATAAGCATGGGCATTGCAGTCTTTCCCATCGAGACCAACGAAACCACCAAACTGATCGACCTCGCTGACAATCGCCTTTACATAGCAAAAGAACGCGGACGGGATCAAATTGAACCCGTAGCCGCGTTCTGGGAAAACCTCGAAACGAAATAGCCTTACTTCATAACCGCTGCAAACGCCTTTATCGCTTTCTCCACACCGGCGTCATCCACCCAATAATGCGTTACCAATCTAAATCGGCGGGGGCCAGCCCAATCCACCAACACGCCATGTTTCTTCATTTCTTCGATGATCTGATCCACACTCAATTTGACTTCATCCGCCAGGTTGAAAAAAACCATGTTCGTGGATGAAGAGCCGAACGCATCCAACTTTAATCCCTGAACCTGATTCAACCCCTCAAACAGTTTCTTCGCCCGGGCATGATCCTGCCCAAGCCGCGTGGACATTTTCTCCAGCGAGATCAATCCCGCCGCCGCCAGCACCCCCGCCTGACGCATGCCGCCTCCCACCATCTTCCGCAAATGACGCGCGCGGTTGATGAATTTCTTCGTCCCCACCAGCATCGATCCCACGGGTGAGACCAATCCCTTGCTCAAACAAAACATCACAGAATCAGCAGGTTCGACCAGATCCTTCACTGAAATGTTCAGCGCCGTCGCCGCATTGAAGATCCGCGCCCCATCGACATGCAACGACAGGTTGTTCTCACGCGCGATCTTCCCGACAGCCCGCATGTAATCCGCAGAAAGCACAACACCGCCGCACGCATTCTGCGTATTCTCCAGGCAGATCAGCCGCGTAATGGTGTGATGCACATCCTCGCTCTGGATTGCAGCGAGGATCTCATCCAGTGCAAGCGTGCCGTCAGTTTGATTCTTCAGCGGGTGCGGATGAATCCCGCCAAGCGCAGACATTCCACCCGCCTCGTTCACATAAATATGAGATTTATCGCCGACGATCACCTCATCCCCGCGCTGACAATGCACCAGCAAAGCCAGCAAATTCCCCATCGTCCCCGATGGGACAAAGAGCGAATCCTCCTTGCCAAGCATCTCTGCGGCTTTTTCCTGCAGTGCGTTTACCGTCGGGTCATCCATGTACACATCATCCCCCACTTCCGCTTCGGCCATTGCCTCACGCATCTCGGGCGTAGGTTTGGTAACGGTATCAGAACGAAGGTCTACAAATTCCATGGCAAACTCCTCTAAACAATATTTTCTTTTGCAAAGATCGATCTTGAATTCATATCGAGGACAACAAAGGAAGGCAAGCCAAGCTCACTCCAAAAAGGGAAAGCAGGGATTCCCATCAGGCGCGACACAAACAAAGAAATGACCGTCCCATGCGCGGAGATGGCGATCCGTTTACCTGCATAAAAATCCAGCACAGAATGCACAGCTCATTCAAAGCGTCGGTGACAGTCATCGGCGCTTTCGTTCAATATTATTTCTTTATTTAATTTCAATGAACTTATTACCTCAAGAGCGCAGGTCGGTCAGCACACTTTCCAACTCCTCTGGCAAGGCGGCGGTAAAAACTCTGGGCTCTTTTTCTCCGGGCAAAACGATCTTCAAACGATAGGCATGCAGGAAATGCCTGTCAATATCAACAGTGAGGCTTTTGCGTCCATAGATCGAATCACCCACAATGGGACAGCCCAAAAACTGACAATGCAGCCTGATCTGATGCGTGCGCCCCGTGTGGGGATGGAACTCCAAAAGCGTATGGTCTGTGAATGCTTCGAGGGTTTTATATTCACTGACCGCTTCGCGTCCCTTGCCCGCAGTGACAATGGCCATCTTTTTTCTATGGCTTGGGTCACGCCCAATCGAGGCTTCCACGCGTCCCGTCGGTGTGGGCGGTTTGCCATCCACCAGCGCGAGGTAGGTTTTCTCAACTGTGCGCAAGCGGAATTGATCCTGCAGCCAGCGATGAGCACGCTCATTCTTTGCAAGCACGATCAAACCCGAAGTTTCCTTGTCCAGGCGATGGACCAACCCCGGGCGTTCCTCGCCGCCGATGCCTTCAAGATCGGGGTCATATCCCAGCACCGCATGAACCAACGTACCAGAATCATGCCCCGCCGCAGGATGAACGACCATCCCCGCAGGTTTGTTCACGATGATCAGGTCGTCATTTTCAAAAATAATATTGAGGGGAATATCCTCACCCACCAGGCCGCTCGGCACAGGCGGCGGCACACGCACTTCGATCTCCGCGCCTGATTCAATGGACTGCCCCGATTTCTTCGCGCGGACATTATTGATGGTGACAAATCCTTCGTCGATCAATCCCTGCAAGCGCGCCCGCGAAAATTCGGGCAAACGGGTTACAAGAAATTTATCAAGGCGGTCAGCCTTTTCTCCATCATAAACAAACTTTTCGATGCGATCACTCACGATTGTCCGCCATTCATTTTAGGTTGCTCGCCGCTGACCGGTCCATCAACAGGATCAAGGGCAGGCAGCGACTCATCATTCGCTGATAATTGTTCGCCGTTTTCTGACGCTTGTTCCGCCGCCTTTAATTTCTCGTTGCGCTCATTGATCCACACCCCAAGCAAAAGCACAGCAACACCAACCGAGATGGAGGCATCTGCAATATTAAAAACAGGAAAAGAGCCGACGGAAATAAAATCCGTGACCCGCCCCACACGCAGGCGGTCGATCAAATTTCCAGCCGCCCCGCCAAGCTGTAAACCCATCGCCAGTTTCAAAGTCCAGTCATCGGCTTCGACGCGCGGATAATAATAAATGATCGCGCCGATCACAATGAAAGCCAGAATGGTGAACACGATATTCCCATTCTGAAACATGCCAAAGGCCGCGCCGCTGTTATACCAATGCACAATGCGGGCATACGGGCTCAGCCAGCTCAGAGATTCAGGCAGCCACTGCGTGCCAAATTCAATGTTCGTACGGACAAGCCATTTCGTCCACTGATCCAAAGCGATGCTTGTACCCCCAACGCCGAATAAAACCAAATAATCTTTTACTACACGATTCAAATTTCACCTCAATTTCAAATTTGTGCGCCTATTGTACCGCACGGGTAAACACACGCGGCACGCGCGCGCTGATGTTCGTCATCACTTCATATTCATTCGTGCCCGTCCAATCGGCGAGGTCTTCAGCGGTAATTCCACCGCCAAGCAAGATCACCTCGTCCCCCACTTTTACATCATCTCCGCCTGCATTGACCATAAACTGGTCCATGCAGATGCGCCCCACCTGCGGATATTCTTTTTCATTGACGATCACCCGCGCCTGATTCGTCATGCGACGGAAATAGCCATCGGCATATCCGCATGGGATGGTGACGATTCTTGTCGGCGCCTCAGCCTGCCACAACGACCCATAGCTGACTCCACGCCCGGGCTGGGTGACCTTGCTATAAACGACTTTGGATCTCCATGTCAACGCAGGTTTGACCTCAATGGTCTTTTCCACATCGCGGCCAGGATAGACGCCATAAAACAAAACGCCGGGCCGCACCATATCGTAATAACTTTCGGGGTGCAATAAAATCGCACCCGAGTTAGCCGTATGCCGAATACGTGGATGCGGCACTCCCCTCTTTTCATACATGGACAGAATCCCTTCAAAGCGTTCAAGTTGCAAAGAAAGCGGTGTCATATTTTTCTGTAATGACATTACTTCAGAATTTGCAAAATGGGTAAAGATGCCCTCCATATCTAAATGGCTACACGACAAAGACTTCTCAATTAAAGATTCCGCTTCGTATTCGCGGACACCGATGCGTTCCATGCCAGTATCCACCTTGAGGTGGACTTTGAGTCGCTTACGAGTAGATTGTGCCAGTTGTTCAGCAGCAGTCAACAGGTCCAGTGAAGAGGCGGCGAGGGTTAAGTCGTATTCAAAAAAGTCGGACAGCTGCTGAGGCAGAGTCCCACCCATTACGAGGATCGGAGTCGCAATTCCCATTTTACGAAGATGAATTCCTTCTTCGACAATGGCCACGCCGATGTAATCTGCAAAGGGAGCAATGAAGGGCGCAACGCCATCCACGCCGTGGCCATAGGCATTGGCCTTGAGCACCACAAGGACTTTGGCTGGCGCAGCCTTCGCGCGGATGTTTTCGAGATTTTGTTTTAACTGGGTGAGATTGACTTCAAGATATGTGGGACGCATCTTTTTATTTTATCTCATCGGCGTGTTCGTTTATTTTTTCGCACGCCAGTGATATTCCACATCAGGCTCGGATTCGGGCGCGGGGCTGACGCCAAATCCTTCAGCGATAAAATCGTTCTTCTCGTAGAAAGCGCGCGCCATTTTGTTTGCAACATGCGTGTATAACCAAATATGCTCGGGCAAAAGCTCGCGAGCCTTTATGAGCAATGCCTGCCCAATCCCCTGCCGATGATATGCAGGATGGACGTACAGGCGGTCAATGAGCTCGCCCTGAATGGCAATAAAACCAAGCGGGACGCCGTCACGTTCGTAGACCCACATTTGGGTTTCGAGAACAATGACATTGCGAAAGTAGGCCTGGGCTTCATCGAATTTATAGTCCATGCGCGCCATCATATCGGGCATGGCTACGGTCTGCGCATCGAACCACAGACGGGTAATGGGCTCAAAATCCTCTGTTTTGTAGAGGCGGATTGTGTTTTGCATGAGCACAGTATACCCGACTCATTAAAAAAACCCCGAAGGATGGAATTCCTTCAGGGTTCTTACTTTGAGGGCAATGAATTAATGCCACGCGCCGAGGATGGCTCCCATAACCACGAAAGTAATGAGGTGGTTGCCTGCTTCAAGCACCCACGCCTTTAAGCGGTCTGCGAACAATTTGTTCGTCAGGCTTGAGGGGGCTACAAAACCGAGCCAAAGAAAGAAACCAGCCATTGCACCGGAACCCAGTGTTGCACCGCCAGACATGCTGCCCATGGCATTAACCATAAGAGCCATAAATACTGCCTGAACGAATGCAGCGAACACGATCAAGCCCCAGACCATGGCCATGCTCATACTACTGCCGGGTTCCTGGCCATCTGCCTTGCCAACGGCCTTCCACCAGATCGGGAAAAATGTCTTTGGCCCAAACCAGATTCCACCAATCATCATGCTAGCCAAGACACAAGCAACAACAGCCAACCAGTTTATAGAACCAAAATCCATCTCAACCTCCA
Source organism: Candidatus Villigracilis affinis (assembly GCF_016705895.1). Lineage (NCBI taxonomy): Bacteria > Bacillati > Chloroflexota > Anaerolineae > Anaerolineales > Candidatus Villigracilaceae > Candidatus Villigracilis > Candidatus Villigracilis affinis. The sequence continues at coordinate 126,129 of NZ_JADJKT010000007.1, forward strand.
TTGATAAATTCGATCGGCACGCGCCAATCTTTTCGCCATTATATCAGAAAATTTGTTCTATAATTGAGGGCAAAAAAAACGAGCAGGTTCACCACCTGCTCGCTCCTGATTACTGCTCTTTATTCACTGTCTACTAAATCTACCCACCCAATGCCTCGTTCAACCAATCCAGGAATCCCTTTTCCTGCGGCTTGACCGTGGTACCCAAACTTTCAGCCAGCTTCTCAAATAATTGATGCTGTTCCTTTGTCAGCTTGGAAGGAATCGCCACATTGACGATCACCAGTTGATTGCCGCGATCCTTGCGTCGTAAATACGGAACTCCCTTGCCCTTCATCGTGATGACTTTTCCAGGCTGTGTGCCAGCGGGGATCTTTAATTTCTCTTCGCCATCGAGGGTGGGCACATCCACTTCCGCGCCGAGGACGGCTTGTGCCACATTAATATCAAGATTCAAGACCACATCATTATCGCGGCGTTTGAAGAATTGATGCGGTTTCACATCCAAAACCAAAAACAGACTGCCGCTGGGGCCGCCAAACACACCGGGCGCGCCTTCCCCATTCAAGCGGATCTGTGTGCCGTGATCCACACCTGCGGGAATCTGAACTTTCTTCTTGATGCGTTTGCGTTCCAGCCCGCCGCCTCGGCAGGTCTTGCATGGAGATGAGATCGTCTCGCCGCGCCCATTACAGGAAGGGCATGCCGCCGTCTGCACCATTTGACCCAAAAAGGTCTGACGTACCTGACGGACTTCACCCTGCCCATTACAAGTGGAACACTTCACGGGTGACGTACCGGGCTCTGCGCCATTGCCATTGCAGCGCGAACAGGTTTCCTCGCGCTCGAATTCAATATCCTTGTCAATGCCAAAGACCGCTTCTTCAAAGGTCAGCGGAATGGCCATTTGCATGTCACGGCCGCGGCGCGGGGATTTGCGCGAACGGCGTCCCGATGAAAACCCAAAACCGCTCAGCAGGTCTTCGAAAATATCTCCGAAGTCGGCGCTGTAATCGTGGAAACCGCCGCTGCCCATGCCGCCGAGTCCCTCTTTGCCAAAGCGGTCATAGCGCGCACGCTTGTCAGAATCCGAAAGCACACCGTACGCCTCGTTGATCTCTTTGAATTTCTCTTCAGCGTGTTCTTCCTTGCTTACATCGGGGTGATACTGACGTGCGAGTTTACGAAACGCAGCCTTGATCTCATCATCGCTCGCGTTCCGTCCAACACCTAAAGTTTCGTAATAATCCTGGTTGCTCATGATTTGGTTACAGGTTGAAGATTCAAGGTCACAGGTCGGGTTTCAAATTACAACCTTGAACCTGTACCTTTCAACTCGTTTACTCCTTCACTTCACCATCAACCACATCAGGCCCGGCTTCACTCGGATTTGAACCCGCTTCGCCGCTACCCGCTGCCTGACCCTGCTCATAGACGGAAGCACCGATCTTTTGAATCGCCAACCCCAAAGCTTCAGTCGCGGCTTTGATCTTTTCGACATCTTCACTCTGCGCCACAGACTTAACCTCAGCGGTTTTGGATTCGACTTCACTGCGAACCTCAGCAGGGATTTTGTCGCCAAATTCACGCAGCGCTTTATCGGCGGCGTAGGCGGTGTTATCCGCATTATTACGGACTTCGATCAGTTCCTTGCGCTTGCGATCATCCTCGGCATGGGCCTCTGCGTCCTTGCGCATCTTTTCCACTTCGCTGTCGCTCAAGCCAGAGGAAGCCGTGATCGTAATGTGCTGTGAACGTCCAGTGGCTTTATCTTTGGCACTAACTTTTAAGATGCCATTCGCATCCACATCGAAAGTGACTTCGATCTGCGGCGTGCCGCGCGGCGCGGGGGGAATTCCATCGAGGATGAATTTGCCCAGCGACTTGTTGTCATTCGCCATCGGGCGTTCACCCTGCAGCACATGGATTTCAACTTGCGTCTGGTTGTCACCCGCGGTTGAAAAAACCTGCGTTCGGCGGGTCGGGATGGTCGTATTGCGTTCAATTTGAGCCGTGGCAACACCGCCCAAAGTTTCGATCGAAAGAGTCAACGGGGTCACATCAAGGAGAAGAATGTCCTTCACTTCCCCGCCGAGCACGCCCGCCTGAATCGCCGCACCAATGGCAACGACTTCGTCAGGGTTCACACCTTTGTGCGGGTCTTTTCCAAAAAAGGCGCGTACACGGTCTTGAATGGCGGGCATACGGGTCATACCGCCCACCAAAACGATCTCGTTAATATCGCCTGCATTTAATCCAGCGTCAGCCAATGCCTGTTTGACGGGAGCAATTGTTCGGTCGACAAGATCCGCTGTGATCTGTTCCAACTTGGCGCGGGACATGGTCATCACCAAATGCTTGGGGCCGCTTGCATCGGCAGTCAGATAAGGCAGATTGATCTCAGTCTGCATCACGGTGGAAAGCTCGATCTTCGCTTTTTCAGACGCTTCCTTCAAACGCTGCAAAGCCTGACGATCGTTGTTCAGGTCAATGCCGTTATCTTTCTTGAAGGTCTCGATCAAATGATCCATGATGCGCAGATCGAAATCGTCGCCGCCGAGGAAGGTATCGCCGCTCGTAGCGCGCACCTGAAAAACGCCGTCACCCACATCGAGAATGGAAACATCAAACGTACCGCCGCCAAGATCATACACAACGATAACTTCATTTTTCTTTTTATCGAGACCATATGCAAGAGAAGATGCAGTCGGCTCGTTGATAATACGCAGCACTTCGAGGCCAGCGATCTTGCCAGCATCTTTCGTGGCATTACGCTGCGCATCATTGAAATACGCAGGGACCGTGATCACAGCCTGTGTAATCGTTTCGCCAAGATAAGCCTCGGCATCGGCCTTGATCTTTGCAAGGATCATCGCCGAAACCTCGGGCGCGGAGTAATCCTTCTCGCCGAGGCGTACGCGCACATCCCCATTGTCCGCGCCATTGACGGCATACGGCACGCGCTTGCGGGTGCGCTCCACTTCGGGGTCATCAGACTTGCGCCCCATAAAACGCTTCACTGAAAAAATTGTGTTCTGCGGATTCGTGATCGCCTGATTGCGCGCCACACGTCCCACCAAACGCTCGCCGTTCTTATTCATCGCCACCACAGAAGGGACAAGTCGTTCGCCTTCCGCAGAGGGAATTACAACAGGTTCCCCGCCAGACATAACAGCGGCTACCGAGTTGGTCGTACCTAGATCAATACCAATGATTTTTGCCATGAGTTCAGTTCTCCAGTGTCAAGTTTCAAGTATCAGGTTTAATCACGTATCAAGCAACCTGACACCTGACGCGTTTTTTTATTGTGCCACCCTCACAAGGGCAGGCCGTATCACTCGTTCGCCGAGCATATATCCATTTTGCACCACATCGATGACATGTTCGCTTTCAACTTCATCGTTGGGTTCATGTGAGATCGCTTCGTGGAAATTCGGATCGAAGGGTTTCCCTTTTGCATCAATACGCTTCAGACCTTCGCCTTCCAAAATATTCTGCATCTTGCGTGCGATCAATTCAATGCCGCTCGCCCATGCATCGTCGGCGGGGCGGTTTTGCAGGGCGCGCTCCAGGTCATCCAGCGCAGGCAACACTTTTTTGATGATGTCGCCCTTCATGCTGGCATACATCAACTCATTGTCACGCTCGATGCGTTTCTTATAATTCTGGAACTCCGCCTGAGACCTCGCCCACCCATCCTTATATTCGCCAGCCTTGGATTCGGCTTCCTTCAATTGATTGACCAACGCTTCACGCTCCGCCGAATCTTGATTTCCATCAACTGGCATTTCTTCAGCTGCGGCTTGATTCTCATTGAATTCGTCCTGTCTATCTGTCGCTTTTGACATGTTTCTCACTCTCATTATAGAAATTAGTGATTAGAGAATAGAGCCTAGGCTCTATTCTCTAATCATCTGAATTTATTCACCCGAAATCGTATCGTTTACCAAATCACTTAACAACCCTGCCACATAACGCACGGTTGGGATCGTCCTTGCATAAGACATGCGCATCGGACCCAGCACGCCGAGGGTGCCTGTCACCAAACCTGGCACGCCATATCTTGCAACCACCATCGAGCATTGACGAAGTTCATCCCAGCCGCCTGAGCCACCGATCAGCACTTGCAACCCGCCGACACTGCTGTTGGAGGAGGCCCGCGCCAGCAAGCCCTGCAAAGTCGATCTTTCTTCGAACAGGCGCAAAGCCCAACGCGCTTCATCCGATTCTGCGAATTCGGGTTCGTCCAACACGTTGGTGAGACCATCGGTATAAATTTCGCCTGAGGCACTTTCGGAGGTGCGCTTCATATCTTGAAGCAGGAGGGTGATAATATCCTGTTCAAGGGCATCCGTACGGGATGAAACAGCGGCGATCCCAGCCATGGAAAGGCCAGCCAATATTGTATTGAGATGTGTCGCCACCTGACTGAGCCTATCCTGGGTGACGATCTCGGCCAGCGTTAAGACCTGTTGGCTGACTTCACCACCATCCATGACCATGACCATCAAGACCTGACGTCCCTGTGTGGAGATCAATTCAATGTGCTTGAAGCGGCTCATTTCCGCGTGCGGCGCGGTGACGACCGAGACGCCTTGTGATTGATTCGCAAGCACAGAAGCGGCAAGGGTCATCCACTGATCCACATCGGAGCGGGCTTGAAAAAATTGATGCGAGATGGTGTTTTGCACCGACGCAGGCAATTCCGCTTTGTGGATCATCTCTCCGACGAAAGCCCGATACCCATCTTCAGAGGGGACGCGTCCCGCCGAGGTGTGGGGTTGTCGTAGGTAGCCCATCTCCGTCAGCGCTGACATTTCGTTTCGGACGGTGGCAGGACTCAGGTCAAGATGGAATCGTTCCACCAGTCGCTTTGAGCCGACAGGCTGCGCCGTCTCAATATAGTCGCGAATGAGGAGTTGGAGGATGGTCCGCTGTCGTTCGGTAAGTTCAGGCATCGAATGGTAAGTTTACATGCGCAAATGAAGAGCGTCAATAAGAGGAGTGTAAGAGTTTACGGCGATGTAAGAAGAAAGAGGAAAGACCGAAAATCTTTCCTCTTTCGCGTTTCTCGTAAAGGATCTGGCTATGGGGCGGTTTGAATGGGCCGCCAGGCTGGGTCGAAGTCGTCAAAGGTGACATCTTCGGTGATGCGCGCAAGGTTGCCTCCCGCCGGGGTGGAATAATAGACGTGATAACCGCGGTCGCCGCCGCTTTCGTAGGCGATCCAAAAGCTGCCGGGGGAGTAATCTACATCTTCAACGGAGCGAACACTAAGGGGGAGTTTCAAGGCCGTATCTGAATTCTCGCCAAGTTTGTGTGAGAACAGATCAGGGAATATGACTTCTTCAGCGCTGCGCTGGCTGAACAGGATAAATTTTCCATCGGGCGTCCACACGGGATATTGGTTTGAAAAGACATTGCCGCTTGTGAAGAGCATTCTCTCGTTTGACCCAAGGCTGGACATCAACCATAATTCATAGGTGGCCACCCGTTTCAGGGAGTAGACCAACTGCCTGCCATCCGGCGACCAGGCAGGCTGGCGGGCCGAGGTTGTGGGATCGGTTTCAACCAGGCGCTGGACTCTGTCGTTTTCAACATCATAGGCATAGATCTGCATGTATCCATCGCGCAGGGATGTGAAGGCAATGAATTTTCCATCGGGAGACCAGGCGGGTTCGAAATCTCCGCCGAGGGCTGTGGGCAATGGCTGTAACCCGGTGCCGTCTGGATTAATGATGAACAGGCTGGCTTCAGGATAGGCATCTTTTTTCACTCCGCATGGGGACGTGAATACCAGTCTGTTTCCATCGGGGGCCCACGCTGGCTGACATGCACCACCAGCCATGTTGGTGACGGCAATTGCCTGATCTGTAAGGATGTTAGTGAGATAGATCTGAGGCAGGCCCGTGCGGGTGGAGACGTATGCGATCTGCAAATAATCTGCGCCGATCGGTGTCGGCTCAATGGTTTGGTCGACTACTGAAGTGGGCGTTTCTACTTGAACTGGTGTAGGTTCGAGCGTAGCCGTTGGGTCGGTATTTTCAACTGCCATCGGAGTCGGCGGAACCGATACGATTTCTGTTGGAACGATTGTGGGTTCAACAGGCGGTAAAAATGGGAATAATTTCCGTACTGATTCCGGCATTACATCCGGGGCAAAAAGTATGATTCCTAAAAAGACAATAAAACTGATCGCGAGCACAGCCCCGATCACAGCCCGCATATTTCGGCGATTTCGTTCAAGCAGTTTTTTGCGTGGAGAAACAAATTCCTGGTCTTCGAGCGACGCGGAGGAATGTTTGATGATGTTGACGCTCTTGACCGGGTCGCTTTTTCTCTCCGCTTCCGAGGGGGGCGGGGCGATCGTATAAGTTCCAAGCAATTGCTGCGTCTTGGACTTGGAGTTGAGCATGGCAAGTTTGAATTCATCCGCATTTTGGAAACGATCAGCGGGATCCACTTCCATGGCTCTTTCGATGGCAGCGGCGAGTCGGCGGGTTACTTCCGGGTTGCGTTTGCGCAGGGGAGTAAGCTGGGCATTATCCATTGCGCGAGCAAGGCCATCTTCCGGGATCACACCGGTCAGGGCGGCATACAAGGTCGCGCCTAGGGAATAAATGTCGGTACGCGCATCGGTACGCGCAGTGCCATATTGTTCGGGAGGGGAATATCCGGGCGTCATCGCGCGCGCGCCCGTGGTGGTGGCTTGATTTCCCTGCATGATCTTGGCAAGGCCAAAATCCACGAGGAAGATATGCCCATCGGGTGAAATCTTGACGTTACCAGGCTTTATATCACGATGCAGGATCGGGGGTTTGCGGGCATGTAAATAGGAAAGGGCATCGCAGATGGCTGCGCCGATCAGAATGACCTCATCTTCGGGGAGAACACCCAGCCGCTCCATGCGCTGGCGCAAGTCCTCCCCCTCGATAAAATCCATAACGAGGTATTGGCCTTCTCCAGCGATGACAAAGTGATCTGAAACTCGAGGCAGGTTTGGGTGGCGGATATTCGCCAGAATGACCGCTTCCAGGCGGAACTGGCGCGCATATTCTTCTGTTGTAAACAGGTTCTCTTTAACAGCAACATCCACGCTGAGGTTTTCGTCAACAGCGCGGTACACCGACCCCATTCCCCCCTGACCTAGATTCTCTTGAATCCGATAGCGATTATGTAAAATGGTTTCGTGTTCGAGAATCATCAAATTCCTGTCTGCTATTTTTTTTCGTTCCGCAAATCAACAGATTATTTCCCAGCGATGGGTATTCTACTCTCATGGATAAATAACTTTCATTTCCGTTCTATTTCAATACTATTTTATTTCAATTCAACAAGCTGACCGTTAATATTTTTGAAAGGTATCAACTAGCATTAATGAAACTATTTCAACGAATTTACTCGTGATTTTAGTCAAATATTTTACCAATTGTTATAAATATCGAAAACGCCAGAGTACGATATTATACTCTGGCGTCCGGGGATTCTATACGAAATGATCAGTTTGGAGTGGGTCTCCAAGCAGGGTCGAAATCCAAACCTGGATCGGAAGTGATGCGGATGCGATTTGCGCCTGTCACAGTCACGTAAAGGATGTCATTGTTTTCGCCGGCCTCCTCCCCTTCGAACAGGAGATGGAAGCCATCCGGTGAATACTCAACATCCTCAACGGAAAGGACATTCAATGGTAAAAGGGTGCCCTGTTCCACGGAGCGGTCAGTGGCGGAAATGCTCATTAGGTACGGCAGGCAGAAGGTGGTGGCACAGCGCTGGTTGAAAAGAATCAGCGCTCCATCCGGCGACCAAGTGGGGAGATAATCTGTGAACGCCACACCACTGCGCACAATCTGCTTTTGTTCTGTGCCATCTGCATTCATCAACCAGATCTGATAAACGCCAAAGCGTTTAACCGAATACGCAATCTGGCTTCCATCCGGTGACCATGAAGGCTGACGCGCCTCAACGCTCTTGGCACCCTTCGTCACTTGAATGGCGGTCGAGAGATCATCCACCTTGACCATGAAAATCTCCATTTGACCTGTGCGCAGGGATGTGAACAAAATGGTCTTTCCATCCGGTGACCATGCGGGGTCGAAATCGCCGCCAGGGACGGTGGAGATCGGGGTCAGGTCGCTGCCATCGGCATTGACGATATACAAAGCCGCCTGATAATAGATATCATCCATGCCTTTGCATGGGGAAATGAAAACGATCTGCTGACCATCCGGAGACCATGCAGGCTGGCAGGCGCCATCTGGCATATCGGTGATCTGAGTCGCGGTCTGGTTGGAGATGTCAGCAAGATAGATCTGCGGCAAGCCCGTGCGGTTGGATGCGTATGCAATCTGCCCGGAACCACCCCCCACTGGTGTTACAGACAAGGTAGGCGTGGATGAGGGTATATTCGTAGCGGTGACAATAGGTGTTGCAGTATGGGTTGCTTCAACAGGAATATTCCCGGTGGGAGCTGAAGTAGGAGTACGTGTATTTGTCGGAACAGTTGTCGCTGTGGGAGGCACATCGGTGGCCGTAGAGGTCGGCACAAGCGTGAACGTTGGCGGAGAAGTTGGTGTGATTGAAGCCGTCACCGTGCTTGTGGGCACGAGGAATGGAATTTGAGCGCGTATGTTTTCAGGCAACAAGCTCGGCGCAAAAAATGGCACGCCGACCAGGAACAGTAAAACTAAAACAGCGACAAAACGGATCAGTGCATTTCTACGCTTGCGTTCGCGTTCCTTTTGTTTTTTAAGTGGGGAGACAAACGGCTGGTCGTCTTCCACAGGGGCCGGCTGCGCCGGGCCTGTCATCTGGCGAGGCGGAGTCTTTTCTTTTTCCTTGGCGGCCACTACTTCAGCAGGATCATTTGGCAGAAAAGATTCAGCAGGCGGCGGCGAGACAATGTATCCGCCCGGCCTTGATTGGGATTTTGAACTCGAACCAAGCAATGCCTTCTTGAAATCGTCAGCATTTTGGAAGCGGTCGCTGGGATCGATGGCCATGGCTTTTTCAATCGCAGCAGCCAGACGGCGCGAAACTTTGGTATTTCGTTTGCGAAGCGGAGTTAGCTGGGCATTATCCATCGCGCGCGCAAGACCATCTTCCGGGATAACGCCACATAGCGCCGCATACAAGGTTGCGCCCAATGAATAATAATCTGTACGGGGATCGGTACGCGCCGTACCATATTGCTCGGGCGGAGAATAGCCAGGCGTCATGGCACGTGCGCCTGTTGTAGTGGCCTGATTATTTCCCTGATACACCTTTGCAAGGCCAAAATCAACAAGGAAGATGTGACCATCCGGGGTTATTTTTACATTACCAGGCTTGATATCGCGATGAAGAATAGGCGGCTTGCGGGTGTGCAAATAAGCGAGCGCATCGCACATGGCCGCGCCGATCTGCAATGCATCCTCTTCAGTGATGGTGCCCAGCCGCTCCATGCGAAAGCGCAGGTCTTCCCCTTCGATAAAGTCCATCACCAGATACTGCCCCTGTTCGCCCAATTCAAAATGATCGGAAACGCGCGGCAAATTTGGATGACGCAAATTTGCCAGGATCACCGCCTCAAGACGGAACTGGCGGGTATATTCCTCGGTTGTGAACAGGTTTTCCTTTAAAGCAACTGCCACGCCAAGATTTTCATCTATGGCGCGATAAACAGAACCCATGCCGCCCTGACCAAGAATCTCAATTATTCTATAACGATTATGAAGGAGGGTGTTTTTCTCTAGCGTCATCTACGAACCCTTGTGATTTATACGGAATAATTCAATTATATCAGATGGAATTATCACCCGTATTGCGCCCAGCCAGCTTTAACCTTACAAACAACCATGGCGCGCCACCTGCCACCCACCAACCGATCAACGTGTAGCGAATGAAGCGCAGCAAGTAAAAAATAAAGCCTTCGCCACGCGGAAAAATCGCACCCAGCCCCATATACAGGATGAGCACCCCGATCAAGCCGATGACATAACGAATGGCACGCTTCGAAATCGGACCCGAAGCCTGCACCCCGCCAAGGGAGTGAATCCACGCCGCGCCAATTGCCACGCCGAAGAGCGTCCCTGCTGAGGTGAAGGTACCGTTCGGGTCGAGCGGAGCAGGCAACTCGGTCCCGGCCAGAGCCGCGTTTGAAATCCAAATTTCAGGGACTTGATATCCAGCCCGCAGGGACGAAGCGCCAAATCCAACGACGATAAATATCAATGAAACGATAAAGCCGACCATGATCTGCTGGCCCATCGTCTTTTTGTCCAGCCATTCGGCAGCAGGTTTCCAAAAACGAACAAAAAGCCACAGAAGCAAGGCACCAAGCGCCCAGCCAATAATGACATCATGCGAAAAATGAACGCCGAGGAACATGCGCGAAAAACCGATCAAAAATATGATAACGAGTGAAAGGACCCAAATCCATCTCCGCCCCATGTATGCAGCGAACATACCCCACACACTTACCGCATTCTGAGCATGTCCGGAAGGAATACCGAAACCAGTTTCAGAACTCCACCAGGCGTGAATATCGGTGCTGACCCAATACGGTCGCGGCCCGGCAAAGGCCAATTTGCCAACATTATTTAATACATTGCTTGTAACAAGGATAAGCGCCACCCGTAAACCAAGTGCAGAATCGACACTCCAATAAAGAAGCGGCAGGACTAATAAAAAGAATTCCTCGTTGCCGAGGTAACTAAAGAACTGCATGGGAGCGATCAACCAGTCCCCCAGTCTTTGAAGTACGATAATGAAGGCAATACCGCTCTCGATTAAGGTCTGCATACCATCCTCCAGTAGGGTTTTTTGGGGTTATACAATTGACGAACGGGCTTCTTGTATTGTACACTCAAAGCATGGAAAAATCACCCGCCACAAGCAGCGATGCAAGTCAATCATCGAACGCCAACATGTGGGATTGGCGGGCCATCATCCTGACCATCGCCCTGGTGGAAATCTCCAGCTCACGGCTGGTGATCACGGAATGGGTTCCCTATCTTTACTTCACACAAACCATCAGCCTTGCGGGAGTCCTGTTAGGATTCGCACTTGGCTACAGTACCTTTTCGCGCAAGGCGGCTACTCGAATCGCGATCGGCTATTCGCTCATCCTGCTTCCTGCGCAATTGCTGAATGCCGTTGAAAGAACAGACTGGGTCTGGACCGACCTTGTCACTTTGTTCAATCGTCTCTTCACTTCACTGGCGCAATTCATCAAGGGACAACCCGTTTATGACCAGTTGTTCTTTATTTCGCTCGTCACTGCGGGCTATTGGATCATCGGCATTTCGGCGGGATACTGGTTGACACGTCACAGAGATTTTCTAAACGTCATTTTGCCCTCCTGTCTGGCGATGTTGGTGGTGCAGGTCTTCGACCCAACCGAATCAAGGCGCATGTGGGCACTGGCTTTCTATTTATTTGCCGCACTGCTTCTCCTCGGAAGATTGTATTTTCTCGAAAACCAGATCTACTGGAAAAAGACCCGCTTCCTGCTTACCGCTGAAACCATCAACAATCTCGAACGCGGCGCCTTGACCGTTGCTGCGGTCACGATCTTCGTTGCCTGGTCCATCCCCGGCTGGATCAAGCAGATCAAACCTGCGGCAAGAGCCTGGCAGGATTTTTCCGAACCGATCCTTGAGCGGCTCTCCGATGCGGTCAGCGCCTTGGAATCACCCTATGCTGGCAGAAACGCTGGTGGAGATTTTTACAGCGGCGAGCTTTCGCTGGGTCAGCAAGCGGCGGTTGGCGATACGCCCGTGTTCTTCGTTACCGTAAAGGAAAGTGAATTCGTCCCGATCCGCAATTATTGGAAAGGCAGGATGTACGACCTGTACATCAATGGCCGCTGGACCACACTTTCCGATGCAAGCGACCCATTTCTTCCAGATACCGATGAGTTGACGGTGGAATATCCAGAGAACCGCAACGAAATGGAATTCACCTTCACCAACAATGCCACGAGTCAAAGCCTATTGTATGCGCCCGCTGAAGCGGTGTGGGTCAGCCGTGAAGGGACGATCACTTCCACTGAAGTCTCGCCAACGCTACGGGATGTCACTGCCTGGAACGCCAGCCCAAACCTTCCAAGCGGAGGCAGGTACACGGTCCGCACCTTGATCGCTGACCCCACACAGGAAGAATTGCGTCTGGCAGGCACGGAATATCCAGAGTGGGTCACCGAGCGATATCTGCAAGTCCCTGAGAATGTCGCGCCGGCATTACGGATTCTCGCCGAAGAGATCACCGCGCAATACGATAATCCCTTCGATAAAACGCAGGCGATCACGGCCTATCTGCGTAACGAGATCGAATACACCACCGAGATCACAGATACACCGCCCGAAAATAGAGATCCTGTGCTGTGGGTTCTGTTCGATTACAAAAAAGGATTCTGCATGTACTACGCCAGCGCAGAGACCTTGATGCTGCGCTCGATCGGGATTCCCGCCCGCATGGCAGTGGGATTTGCGGAAGGCACGTTCAACGAAATCGAAGAACGCTACATCGTCACGTTCGAAGATGCGCATGCCTGGCCTGAAGTGTATTTCCCCGGTATTGGCTGGGTTGAATTCGAGCCGACGGGCAATCAACTGCCGATTGAACGCGCGCCGACAAGGCTGGATATCAACGCAGACGCCACTCCCGACCCTGTCATAGAAGGGACGCCTGCCGCAAACCCATTGGTGCCGCCGCTTTTAGAGGAACCGCCCGATCTGTCTAATCAATCGAACAGCGGCGCTTCCAAAGCGGAACAAATGGAGCTTTACAGAACCATCCTGTTCTACACACTGCTGGTATTGACGGTTGGACTGGGCTTTTTCATGACCCGCCGCTATGCACTCGAAGAACGCATCCCTGTGTATCTTGCAAGCCGTTACACAAAAAGCGGAAATACGCCGCCGCGCTGGCTGAATCGCTGGATTCGCTGGACAACGCTCGCCTCCATTGAACGCACCTTCCAGGTGATCAACATCAGTCTGTATTGGCTTGGGCGTCCGCAGCCCCGTCATATCACTTCGCAGGAACGGGCGCAGGCATTGATCGAGCGGCTGCCATCTGCTGAGACTCAGATCCAAACTTTGCTGCAGGAATATCAATCCACGATCTACACACCGCGCGCTGGAAATCTGACAACGGCGCGAAAAGCGGCCAGCCTTATCCTACTTAAGACATGGCAAATTCGTATAAAAGAAGCCTTGCAATCTCTCGATTACCGTTATAATCAACTACGGTAACCGCCTATGAATGAACAGACCCGCCCCACAACCGTTCCTGACCAGCTGCAGACCCTGAGTTTGCAGGTGGGAAAGATACGCGCCGATCTGGAAGAAAGCCGGCTGAAGCTTCCCAAAAATGCGGGCGAAGATCTGCGCCATATCGAAACATCGCTTTCACTCATCAGCGAAAAGATCGATGCCTTCCAGCGCGAACACAATAACATGCTTGCGCTCGCCAATATCGGACAGGTCGTCAACTCATCGCTTGAACTCGACGAAGTGCTGCGCATCGTGATGGATAACATCGTGCGCCTCACCAAGGCCGAACGCGGATTCCTGATGCTGCGCGATGAACACGGCCAAATGGTCACACGTATGGCGCGCAACTGGGAAATGGAATCGATCAACTCCTCCGAGTTGACCGTCAGCCGCTCTGTTGTGGGACGCGTCATCGAAACAGGCGAACCTCTCATCACCACCAACGCGCAGGAAGACCAACGCTTTGCAGGACAGGAAAGCATCGTGGCCTTCAACCTGCGTTCCATTTTATGCGTACCCCTCAAAGTAAAAAATGATCTCATCGGCGTGATCTATGCCGATAACCGCATCCGCGCGGGCATCTTCGCTGACTCGGAGAGGAACCTGCTGGTAGCTTTTGCAAACCAGGCCGCAGTTGCGATCGAGAACGCGCGCTTGTTCTCCTCCCTGAAAAATACGCTCGAAGAAGTCACAGGCTTGAAGAACTTGATGGATAACATCTTCGCATCCATTGCCAGCGGTGTGATCACAGCGGATATTCAGAATCAGATCACGCTGACCAATCGCGCCGCGGAACGCATCCTCGGATCTTCTTCGGGCGACATCATCGGTCATCATCTTAACGAGACGCTTGCCTCTGTTTCCTCCGAGCTTGAGCCGCATCTGGCAGAGGTTCGCGAAACAGACAAAGCCATTGTGGACCTGGAGATCAGTCACCACCTGCCCAACCACGGCAACGTGGACTGGCGCTTCAACCTCTCCCCGCTCAAGGATGCAGGCCAAAAGACCCAGGGACTCGCGATCGTGTTCGATGACCTGACCGAGCGCAAGAAACTCGAAGCCCAGCGCCGACTCTTCGAGCGCATGGTCTCCCCCGCCGTGATCGAACAACTCGACCCGAACAGTTTGCAACTGGGCGGCAAACGCACGACCATCACGACCCTGTTCGCAGACATTCGCGGATTCACCTCGTTTAGCGAAACCCAGGAACCAGAAAAATTAGTGCGCATCCTGAACCGCTATCTTGCCGCCATGGCCGATGCCGTGCTCGCGCAGGAAGGCACCATTGATAAATTCATGGGCGACGCCATCATGGCCTGGTTCAACGCCCCCATCCCGCAGCCCGACCACACCCTGCGCGCCGTGAAGACCGCATTGCTTATTCGCGAATCCATTGAGAATCTGTATAAAGAATTGCCCACCGAATCCCACCTTTACTTTGGCGTGGGCATCCATTGCGGGGAGGCCGTTCTCGGTTTGATCGGCACCGAAAAGCGACTCGAATACACCGCCATCAGCGACGCCGTCAACACCGCCAAACGCATTCAGGAAAATTCCGCCAAGAACCAGATCCTCATCAGCGCATCGGCTTACGAGCGCGTCAGCAACGAAGTGAACGCCAAACCGCATACCGATATGTCAGTGAAAGGCAAGACCCAGCCGCTGGGTGTGTATGAGGTGTTGGGGTTAAAATGAAAAGGATGAAGGAGGAGGGATGAAGGATGAAAGTGGATAGTTATCAGTGAACAGGCTTCCGAAGTGAATGTCACTTCGGAAGTTTTTTGTTGCATGGACTAAGCAGAAAAAAATCCCCGTTTTCAAAAATCGAAAACGGGGGAAGAGGCTATATTCACTATTCACTACTCCCCACTCTCCCCCACCAACTCCACAAAACGCACCAAACTTTCCAGGCCCTTCCCCACGGGTTCTACATTGATGAACTCCTGCGGGGTGTGGGCGCTGCCGCCTGTTGTGATTCCCATCACCACGGCGGGGATGCCATTGCTTAATGGGATGTTTGCATCGGTGGAGCCTGAGGTGAGCGTGGCTTCGAGTCCCTGCTCGCGGGTGCAGGTCACAGCCAATTGCACCAGCGGATGGTCCGCGGGGATCTCGCCTGCAGGGCGTTCGCCGATGATCTCCGCCAGCACCTTCACCCCGGAGCGGTCTGCATGTTTGAACAAGTCTTCCACTTGATGAATTAATTTCAAAAGCGTTTTGGGGTCTTCAGAGCGCAAATCCAATTCACATTTGGCTTCCGAAGCCAGCACGTTGATGCCCGTCCCGCCGCCGAACGTGCCGACATTGAGCGTGGTGCGCGGTTCACGCGGCAGCCGCACCTCCGTCAACTGCGTGACCAGCGCGGCGAGTTCATGCACTGCCGAAGGCTTGCCATAATCTGACCAGGAATGTCCGCCCGCGGTTTTGACCGAGATGCGATATCTCCGCACGCCGATGGCGCGATGATAGACATGCCCGAGCGCCAACCCTTCCAACACAAGATACCCGATCACATTGTCATTGAACCGTTCCACCACACCGCGCATTCCGCGCAGGTCGCCGAGGCCTTCCTCGCCCACATTCGCCACAAACCAAACATCGTGCTGCAAACTGATATTCCGCTCGCGCAATGACCAGAGGATTCCGAACAACGCCGCGACACCCAACGAATTATCCCCGATGCCCGGTGCGAGGATACGCTCCGCTTCTTTCTTCACCTGCAAGCTGATACTGGTCGGAAAGACAGTATCCAAGTGGGCAGAGACGATCAACGGTTTGGCCTTCTTCTGTTTCCCGGGCAAACGCGCATACACATTTCCAAGCGAATCCATGGAAACATCTTTGAGATTCTCTTTTAGAAAAAGGTCACGGGTGAATTCGGCGCGCTGTCCCTCAGAAAACGTCGGTGCGGGAATCTGCTGGATCTGGATGGCAAGGTCAATGGTTTGGGTGACGATGTTGGTCATGGGGTTAAGTATAAAGGCAGGCAGTGAAGTGGACAAGTGAATTGCCGAAAGGGTGTGAAAACTAAATTTCCCGCACCATTTCCTTCAATGCATATAAACGCGCTTCGGCGAGACCGGGCATCACGTCCAATTCGTAAAAGGGACCGCTGCCTTCTATCTTGAGCGAAGCAGAGACACTTCCATGCAAGGCGGAAATCAAAGGATCGTTCGTTTTTTGGAAGCCAGCGAGGAATCCGCCGCAGAAGGCATCGCCTGCGCCGGTGGGGTCCACCATGCGCGAGGCATAGGCGGGAATCTCGTAACGATGATTGCCCGGCACATCGTACACCATCTGTCCATGTGAGCCGCGTTTGATGACGACGATCTGCGGTCCATACTCGCTGACGCGGCGCGCCATCTCCCACAGGTCATTGGTCTCGCCCCAGAAGAGCGCACGCAGTTCATCCTCCGAGGGTTGGAAGATGGTGATGCCCTGCAGCACCAGCCTCAGATCACGCCAAAAGGCAGGAGCCATATAGCCGGGAGCAGGATCCAGGCTCACGGTCTGGTTGGGTCCGCCCCTGAAAAGGTTGACCATCTGACTCTGGCTGACAAAGTCAAAGGGGCAGATATGCACGTAGCGGACATCCCGAAAATCTTTCGGCACATCAAGCGCGGAAGGAGAAGCGGGCTCAGGTTCACGCGGGTCTTTGCGCGTTTCATCGGGAGGCTGATAGCCAAGCAGTGATTTTGGAAAAGTAAGCTGGCGGCGCGCAAAATGCGAAACCGCATTGGATTGACTGCGCTCGTTGGTATCGGTAAAGGCGATGAAGGCACGCAGGTCAACGTTTTGCAGTTCGCGCAAGGTGCGGACTCCGCTGATATCGAAGCCGCGCTCATCAAGGGCGCGCAGCCATTGATGCGGATAATCCTCCCCCACCCGCCCAACGAGGCCGATGCTTTTATCCCACACCGCGAGTCCGCCTGCGGCGTAAAGTAAACTGCCCCCGGGTGAATCCAGCAAAGGCTGACCCGAAGGCGGCAGAATGTATTCGCGATTTAGTTTTCCTGCAATGACAAAAGTTGGCGGCATGGGGTAAGTATACATAGAAAATGGAGCTGGTGCCTGTCCTTCGACTGCGCTCGCTCCACTCAGGACGGAGAGGTGTTTTGTGAGCTTCTTTGTTTGAGAAGATTCGCCAAACGCGGATAGAACAACGCGATCAGCAATCCCAGCCCGATCTCGATGTAGTAGGTGAAAAAGCGATTGCGGATGTAAATGCCTACCGCAAAGACCAAAAAGACCAGCACGAGCCAAACTGGCAACTGACTGAACAACGCAGTCAGCGCCTTTGATCTTGGCAGCCAAAGCAGAATGACCATCACGATGACGGTTAAGGCCAGGGTCAGCACCCAGAAGAGGTAGGGATTTTCAAAAATGACCGTGTAAATATTCTGGATGTGAATTTCCTTGAAATATAAAATGATCGGGAAATGGACGTACAAAAACAAAAGCGAGTTCTGCCCGAGGAAGGTCAACAAGCCAAGTCCGCGCGGATGCGGGGGGAAGGGAATCAAGCGCAGAAGATAAAAGGTGCCAAACAACAAAATGCAACTGACCAGAAAATAACCAATGGACATATCCCATTTGTTTTCGATATCAAGCGGAAAGTTGGTTTGTTGTAAAACCAAAAGAAGCAAACCAGATCCAAGCGCCGCCGCGAGATTGATGGCATTGTTATTGCGATAGGCAAACAAACCGAAGAAGAACAAAAACAACCACGGGAAGATCGGAAAGATGCCAGGCGGAAAAATGAGATTGGTGAGGCCTACGACCGCAAAGCCAGAAAACAAAGCCTGCAAGAGAAATTTCATCCCAAAAGCCAACAACCCCAAAAGAAAATATATCCATGCCGGGGGGCGGGCATAGCGCTCCACCAGATAGATGACACTGGATCCCACGGCGATCATCTGAATGATGTCGAATTCGATCTCCTTGAGAAAACCAGGGTCGGTGATGCGGTTGAAACTATATCCGAGCAGGAGCAAAAAAGCATAGGTCAACAGCACACCGCGCGGTTTGTATTTCTGGGCTTGCAAGGCGGCAGTGACACCCGCCGCGGAAAAAAAAAGCACGGGAGCCAATCCGTACCAGAATTTAAAACGCTCGTAGCCGCCGAAGTTCAGGCTGGAATGCGCCACGATCATGAACAGACAGCCGATGCCTTTCAGGATGTCCAAAGTAACATCGCGGCTTGTTCGCGGAGCAAAGGTCATTTTTTCATCCACGCCGGGCGCAGGCTTGCCACTTTTTTATATACCGGACAATCGGGTTGGTGTGCCCCGGGCAAATACCCCGTGGACATGAGAAACTCGTTCACGATCTCACCGCCGGTGAAGACAAAGGTCTTCTTGAATAATTTTGTCCACTCGTCTTTGGTGAGCGGATGATGTTTATCGAGCCAATTCTTGAACGAGCCGAATTCCTTTTTCAGTTCGAGGATCTTCTGCGCATTGACAATCGCCGCATTGACCTTCAAGCGATTACGGATGATACCCGCATCGTCCAATAGACGGGCGCGGTCTTTCTCGGTATATTTCGCGATCTTCTCGATCTTAAATCCGCTGTAGGACTTGTGGAAGTTTTCCGCCTTCTTCAAGATAGTGATCCACGAAAGGCCAGCCTGATTGATCTCCAACACAAGGCGCTCGAAGAGTTCATCATCATCCTTGAGCGGAAAGCCGTACTGGGTATCGTGATATTTTTTATTGAAGGTATCGTCGGGGTGGGAATTGCAGTAATCGCAGTAGGTTGTCATGGGCTAATTTTACTATATCAAAAACACCGCCTTAATTTCGTCGGCAAGTAGAGGTCGCAAAGATATATAATACGACTAATGATGGAAACAACATCCATGAAATTGCCTGTTCCACTAACACCATTGATCGGGCGGGAAGCGGAAATTCGTCAGATCAGCGAGCTTCTGCATCGGGATGATGTATGTCTGATCACCTTATATGGATTCGGTGGTTCAGGTAAAACACGTCTGGCAGTGGAAGTTGGACATTTGGAAGCAGAAACCTTCACTGACGGAGTATGGTTTGTTGCTCTTGCGCCGCTTAGCTCGCCTGAGCATATCCTCACAGCAACCGCTTCAGCACTGGGATTTGACTTTGGTAATTCTGTGGATCAAAAGAAGCAATTGTTCAGCTACCTGCAAGAGAAGAACCTGCTGTTGATTTTCGATAACGTCGAGCACTTGCTCCCCAATGCGACTCTTTTTTTTGAAGAGTTTCTTCAAAATATCCCTCGTCAACCTAAATTACGCCTGCTGGTGACTTCTCGCCAGCCGCTCAATATGCCCTGGGAATGGGCCTACCTCCTTCGAGGACTTGAATACCAAAAAGAATCGCCAAGCGTGGAAGGTCAAACATCGGCTGCTGTCGAATTGTTTTTGCATCATCTACGCCGACAGGGCAATCCATTAGAGGCAGGGGATGCTGTTTGCGCGGCACAAATCAGTCAGCTGGTCAATGGTTGCCACTGGCCTTGCTCCTCGCGGCAAGTTGGGGCGCGTCCTCGGGTGTGACGATATTCTGAAGGAGATCAAACGAAATACTGGATTCTTAAGGCTCAGGGGCAAACATCCACGGATAAGCACAGCAGTATGCAAGCTGTCTTTGATTATTCGTGGCAGCTACTATCCGAGATCGAACAGGCTACTTTACGAAAACTAGCTGTCTTCCGCGGAGGCTTTGACCGTGCGGCTGCCAACGCAGTCACCGGGGCCGACCTCACAATAATTGCCAGATTGGTCGACAACGCCCTGATCGAACGCATTTCAAACAACCGCTATCAAATCCACGAATTGCTTCGGCAATACTTGCAAGATCGCTTGGAGGAAGCGAAAGAAGACCAAGCGACCTATGATGCACATCTAGCCTATTACACAGTTCTTGCTGAACAGGCCGAAACACAATTACTACGGGAACAACAATACACCTGGATCGATCAATTGAAATTGGAAATTGATAACTTCAGCAACGCATTGGAATGGAGTCTGGAAAATCCAAATCCTGCCCGCCTAAAGCTGGGGCTACAAATGCTGACAGCCACAGAGCGCCTCTGGACTCTACCCTTGCTTACAAAAACAGGTTTTGGTTACCTGTTTAGGTTACTGGCATTGGTTTCAGATAATCAGTTTCAGTCCACCTATGCACGGGGATTAAACCTGGCAGGATGGCTTTCTTTTTTGCTCGAAGATCTGCCAGAATCCCGACAATACACTGCACAGGCTTTACAAATCGGACTGCTAACGCATGACAGTCGACTGGTTGCTGACGCTTATTATATTCAAAGCCTTGAGGCCTTTTATCGGAAGGAATTTAAAACTGCTCAATCCTACGCCCAACAAGCACTGGACGGTTATCGGGAAATAAATTATACGCCTGGCATTGCGCAAGCTCTGGACAGCCTGGGACGTTGCGAGATGTACAGCGGCAATTTTTCAGCAGCCATTCCGAACCTGACCGACGCACTGGATCTAGCAAGGAAACTGGGAGACGTCCGTACTCAATATTCCACATTGCGCGGGTTGGGAGAACTGGCATTGTTCGGCCAGCACATCGATCTGCAGCGGGCGCGGGCTTATCTTCAGGAAGCCCTTGAGTACGCGCGCCAGTTCAAAGACAATTTTTACATCAGCCATATCTTGAATAGCCTGGGCGAAATTATGCGTCTGGAGGGGCAATTTGAGCAGGCAATTTCCTACTATGAAGAAGCAATATCAATTGAAAAAGAGCTGGGGAGAAAAGACGAGGTCATGCTCGAGGAAGAGAATCTGGCGTTTGTCTATTCCCATTTGGGTCAATATGATCAGAGCAGGGTTCTATTCATTAGGAATCTGGAACTGGCTCTGAAATCTGACCATCTGGCAATTGAAATAACGGCCTGCCTGCTTGGTTTGGCTGGCATAGCGGTTGCTCAGGGCGAGGCTCATGTTGCAGCAAAAGTGCTCGGCGCCATTGATGCTGTGAAAGACTCTCTCCTTCTTTTTCTAACAGACCGCAGCGAATATGAACGGATCAATGCGGCTACGAAGGCCCAACTCGGGGATCATCAGTTTGGTAAATTCTTCAGGGAAGGCCAGGCAATGAGTGAGTCGAAGGCAGCCCAATTATTTCTAAACCCGGGGACCAAAGAGAGTTCAACCAACGCAGAGCTGCTAAATGGTTTGACGCCGCGTGAAATCGAGGTGCTGCGTCTGGTTGCCCTTGGGCTTAGCGACCAGGCAGTGGCAGAACGGTTGGTCATCAGCCCACGCACCGTTAACGCACACTTGACATCGATCTATAACAAACTTGGGGTCAAATCTCGCGCCGCCGCAACACGCTTTGCCGTTGAACACGGCCTGAATTGATCAATAGAGTATGCTTCAGATAAGGTGAAGAAAGAACATCCCGAAGGTTGATTTGAGCTATTTTAGTCATCTTTCAAAACCTCACCGCACTGGCGTACGGCACCAGTGCGGTGAGGTTTTTTCATGGCAGACCAAACGCTCTCACCAGGAAGACCGCCATCTCGGCGCGTGTCACATTTGCATCGGGACAGTAGTTACCGTTGCCGCATCCGCTGGTGATGCCTTCAGCCGCGAGCTGCTCGATCCACGCATCCGCAAAAGAGCCAAGCGGAATATCTCCGAAAACGGTTCCAGTTGCGGCTGGAGGAGTGTAGGCATTGCCATGTTCGCCACGCAGGAGGAAAATTGCCATTTGTGCGCGGGTGATGGTCGCTTCCGGACAGTAGTTGCCGCCGCCGCATCCAGCAGTGACACCTTCAAGAGCAAGCTGCTCGATCCAATCTGCTGCAAAGGAACCGAGAGGCACATCTGCAAAGACTGTGCCAGTTGCCGCTGGAGGTGTATAAGCGCTGCCGTGTATACCTCTCAAAATGAAGATAGCCATTTGCGCGCGCGTGACGGTTGATTCCGGACAGTACATCAGCGGAGAGGCGCTGCACCCGCCTGTGATGCCAGCATTGTAAAGGCGCTCGATGTATTGCCATGCCCAATAGGAAGTGGGAACATCGGCAAAGGTCGTGCCGCCACCTATAGTGTAGAGGAAAACATCATGCTTTGCATTCGTATCTCCGCTTACCAGATTAGAAGCAAAAGAACCAAATGCCACGTAACGCCCATCGGCAGAAATCGAGGCACCCGCTGAGTTGTTATCGCCTTCCACACCGCTCGAAGCCACTGAGATACGTGTAGTGGTATTGGCTTGAGTATCGCGAACAAAAACATCATCCAGTTCATTTGTATCTCCGCTCACCAGATCAGATGAACGAGACATAAACACCACGTAACGCCCATCAGCGGAAATGGACAAGT
>NZ_JADJKT010000008.1:0-159341 GCF_016705895.1 Candidatus Villigracilis affinis
TCGAGGTGATGATATATGGCAACTATCCAATCCACAGTAATTGTAAAGACTGATATCAAAGGATTTACGGCAAAGGTTGGAACTTTGCCCGAATCAGAACTCGGTAATCTTTTAAGTCAACATAAAATCTTTGTTTCTGAGGTTGTTGCCCAAAATGGTGGAACAATTATCAAAGGAGAAGGGGATTCTTTTTGGATTACATTTCCCAGCGTGAACGCTGCAACCAGCGCGGCTGTGGATATGCAGAAAGAACTGCGAGTAGCACAAATAGGGAAGAATGATGATGAGAGGCTCGCGATTCGAGTTGTTATTGGACTAGGAGATGTGTTGCATCAGGATGGAGATATTTTTGGCGACAATGTCAACTTAGTAGCTAGAATTGAATCTATTACCCCTCCAGATGAAATTTACCTATCACAGACTGCATGGTTAGCATTGAATAAAGCAGAAGTATCAACATCATTTGTAGGTGAGTTTGTTTTGAAAGGTATAAAGGAGCCTGTTTTTGTATATAAAATAGAACAGCAGCAAAAAACCCGCATTCTCAAAAACCGAATCATTGTTTTTATAGATCTTAGTGGCATTGCAAGGTTTTGGGACACTCATCCCTTAGAAGATTCGGAAAATTTACTCATCCACCTTGATGATATTATCAAGAGTATTTGCGAAAAGAATAGCGGTATCATTCACTTCATTATGGGCGACAGTTATTTCCTTACTTTTCCAGAAGTTAGTTTTGCATTAACAGGTATTACAAACCTTGCGGAACATTGGGTGGAATTTATGCAACGGAGCACCATTGATTGCAGCCTATATGTTGGCATCCATAAAGGGGATGTAAGCTTACTTCGTTCACATGTGTTTGGGGATGATATAACCATCGCAGCATCTTTGGCTTATCAAAGATCGCTGCTAGCCGTATCTGGAAAGACTATGGTTTTAGTAAGTTCAAAAATAGTAGAGGATATCAAAGGCACAAAATGGGAACACTCCTTCACAAAAGTAAGCAATTTTGAGGAAGAAACATTTTTAATGACAAGCAATTC
This sequence comes from Candidatus Villigracilis affinis, assembly GCF_016705895.1. Lineage (NCBI taxonomy): Bacteria > Bacillati > Chloroflexota > Anaerolineae > Anaerolineales > Candidatus Villigracilaceae > Candidatus Villigracilis > Candidatus Villigracilis affinis. The sequence goes on from NZ_JADJKT010000008.1 coordinate 1,047, forward strand.
GCCTATATAACCGCCACCTAACAAAGCGTGCACTTGACGCTAGAGAGTCTGCGCAAATCTCAGGCAGTTTCCTACGCCTTATCATTTTTCTGGTTGGACGGCTTCGCCGTCCCCGCCCCAGCGCAGGTAACGCAATCCGTTAGCCCGCAGAACAGAGTCATTGCATTTGAAATCTTCATATTTGTGTTGACACTCTTTCCCTCAGTTGATAAAGGATTAAAATAATGTCAGAAGAACAACAAATGAGAAAAGTTATTTTTGCCATCAACATCACAATAGACGGCTACTGCGGCCATGAAATGGGGATCGTCGACGACGAATTGCACGAGTACTTCACTGGGCTCTTGCGTGATTCAGGCATTGAAATTCTCGGACGCAACACGTATCACTTGATGTATCCATACTGGCACGATGTCGCAGTGAATCAATCGGGAACGAAAACGATCAACGAATTCGCACGCACATTCGATTCCATACCAAAGATTGTCTTTTCAACGACGTTGAAGAGCGTGGAGTGGAATAACACAACGCTCCTCCACGCAAATCTTCGAGAAGAAATTATGAAGCTGAAACAACAGCCAGGAAAAAATATTTTCATTGGTGGATTGAACATCGCATCGCAAGTTGCAGAATGGAATCTCATCGACGAGTATCACTTTGTCGTTCACCCGATTATTGCGGGAAAAGGTCCCCGCTTGTTCGAATCGGTCAAGAACCTTACATTAAATCTTGCTGGATCAAAAACGTTTCGTTCGGGCGTTATTGCGTTACATTATAAGAAATAAAAATGAAAAGCGGGCTAACACAGCGTGCACCGACGCTGGGGACTGCCCGATGAGCGTGCGCAAATCTCAGGCAGTTTTCCACGCCTTATCATTTTTCCAGACGGACGGCTTCGCCGTCCCCGCCCCAGGGCCATCGGACGCCTCATTTCATCATAAATAAATCAATTGAGACAAAGAAGGTTCATGACATCCATGAGCACAACCATCATAAGCATATTACTGGGAATAGGCGGCATGTTTGGATGGGGAATATACGACTTTCTAGGCGGCGTTTTTGCTAAACAGATTGGGTCTTTTAAGTCTTTGTTTTGGTCACAATTGGCTGGTTTAGGTTCTATCTTTCTACTTGCCATTGCCTTCAAATCAAGCACCAACATCCCTGTTTTGACGACTATTTTATCCTTAATCGCGGCGATACTTTATTCTGCCGGGTATTTGTTTTTCTTCAAAGGCTTTGAGATGGGCAATGTATCAATTATTGCAGCGACCATGAATCTGTGGGCTGTGTTTACCATGTTGTTTGCGTTTATGTTTATGGGGCAACGGCTTTCTGTTTTACAAACTTTAGGCGTCTCAATGATCATCTTTGGCGCTACTTTAGCATCCTTAAATTGGAGCGAAATTGGAAACCAAAGATTCCAACTTTCAGCAGGTGTCAAAGAATCAGTATTCGGGGCCTTCTTCTTTGGTATCTTTTGGAATGTTAGCGAGATCATTTCCGAAAAAGTCGGTTGGTTATCAACAACTCTGTTTATAAAATTTGGAATCATCTTGTTCTTGTTAATCTTCTCGCTTCTTGTAAAACAAGGAATTGGCTTGACTAAAATTTCCGCAAAAACAAAATACATCATTTTATTGATGGGCGTTATTGAAACTGGTGCAGTAGCACTTGTTAATTATGGATTGACAATCGGAGACGCAATATTGATCACACCTATCGCCTCCGCATTATCAATAGTGACCATAACACTGGCTATTATTTTCTTGAAAGACAAAGTCACCAAACTTCAAGGCATCGGAATCGTTACGGCAATTGTCGGTATAATCTTAACTGCGCTTTAATTCTCCCTCGGTTTACTTGAGCATTCTTACAGCAAACGAGTCTTCGAGGTCAAGCGCGCCTAACAAGGCATGCATTGAACTACGGGGATCATGCTGTCATCTCAAGTGTTTTTCTGCTCTTGAGCAGAATCCATGCCCGCCGCCCGTCCCATCGCTAACAAACTATTAGCAGCCTGTGCAAAACGAGAAAAAAAACATGCCAAAATCCATTAAAATCGCGGTTATACAAATGAATGCATCACCCTCATCTATCGAGGAAAGATTGATGCGGGCTGAAAATTTTGTTGTTCAGTGCGTTCAAAATGGCGCACAACTCGTCGTCTTACCAGAAGTTTTTAATACAGGGTATGAATACAGCGATAAAAACTATTTACAAGCAGAGACCTTTGATGGTCTAACGACTACCTGGATGAAAAAAATCGCTTCTTATTATCATGTTCACCTGGCAGGGTCATTCCTTCGCAGAGAGCAAGATAACATATTTAACACCATGCTTCTTGTTTCCCCAAGTGGTCATCAATGGCACTACGATAAAAATTATCCCTGGATTTGGGAACGAGCATATTTCCAAAAGGGAACAAATACGACCGTTGCGGATACAGAATTGGGGAAAATTGGATTTCTTATCTGCTGGGATGTTGCTCATCCAAATTTGTGGCAAAAATACTCAGGCAAAGTAGAACTAATAATAGTGAGCAGTTGTCCTCCAAAGGCCCTTGATCTGGCATTAGTTTTTCCAAACGGGGAACGAATTATGAGTAAAAATGCGGGATCGCATGTCCAACGAATAAAGAGTACGTCCGACAAGACTTTTGGAGAATATTTACGAAGGCAAGCCAGTTATTTGGGAGTTCCAGTAGCGCACGCAACAAGCACAGGAACTTTCACCTCATTAATTCCTAAACCCAGGTTATCTTTAGCCGTGCTCTCACTAATCTACCCCCCATTACGGAAATACAGAGCCCAATTTAACCATGCTCATATGGAAGCCGGTTATTTTAACGAAACCTATATAGCCGAAAGCTCAGGGGCAATTTTACAATCTGTCGAGCCTGATACAGAAGGTTTTGCGATAAGCGAAGTAACACTTTCAGATTCTCCCCTGCAACCGAAAGGAAAACAACCTCCTTTTGGTATTCCCAATTTCATCTACCTGTTTGACACAGTTGCCAACATAATACTGGCCTCCGAATACAAGAAAAAGACACAAAGGTATTTTTCAAAGCAGGCTCACCTATAAAATACGGCGGCTAACAAAGCATGCACAGGAAATATAGCATGACGCTTGCAAAACCCATGAATCAGGCATAATTATCATAAAATCTGGTAAAGTACCATTATAAAGCGAGCAATTCTTCATTTCTTTCAGCGCCTAAAAAGCAAACTTGGATAATTTAGGCTTACTCACTTTCAAAACCCACTCCATAACACATTAGCGGTCGAACGAACGAGGCATACAGTGAATAACAGCACAAGATCGGAAGAAAGCCAGGGGACAATCAAAAAGAAGCCGTTTCAATTATTACGCTACTTCACTATAACGAGTCTAATCGCCTTTGTGTTGGTGGCCGTATCATTAGTCACATTCTATCGTCGGCTGGCTGTCAAAGAGCTGATCGAAATTGGGGAATCCAAGAACGCAGCATTAACCCAAACTTTTTCAAACGTCATCTGGCCTGAGTTTTCAAATTTTCTCGGCACAACATCTGATCTGAGTGCAGACGATATCCGCGCCCACCCTGAGACAGCTCGACTTCGACAAGCAGTCCTTGAGCAAATGCAGGGGCTATCAGTGATAAAAGTCAAGATATACAACCTGGAAGGAACGACGATCTTTTCCACTCAAGAAAGCCAGATTGGTGAAGATAAAAGTGAAAATGCTGGTTTTCTTACGGCACTCAATGGAGGCTTAGCCAGCGAGTTAACTCATCGGGACACCTTCAGTGCTTTTGAAGGCGAGATTGAAGACCGTGACGTGATCTCAAGTTACGTTCCCATTCGAAATGACAACTCTGCTGTAGAAGGGGTATTCGAAATTTACGAGGATGTGACTCCTTTGCTGGAAAATATTTCAATCGCGCAGAGGAACATCGCCATCGGAGTGACCTTGATTTTAGCTCTTTTGTATATCATCCTATTCCTCCTTATCAGTCGGGCAGACGCGCTGATCAAGAAACAATTTATCGAGCAACAACTGGCTGAGGAGGAAATACAAAAAGCTTACAACAGGGAGGAAAATGTTAATGAGTTTTTCCGTTTTGCCCTGTTGAACATTATCGAATATGTTAATCGTGGCAGTGAAAAAGAGACCCTCCTCACCCACCTTGAACAAATTAAGCAGCAATTCAACGACTTGAAATATTGGCGACCCAAAAGCTAGCAGGGAAGTGTTCTTTTCAAACATCAATCAAGATAATCCCATCGGTATATCTGGATGAAAACAGGAAGCCGAACTCCCAATGTCCAAACTTGGGAGCAGGGTAATGCTTTGATATACTGTAACAATGAACATCGAATTTAACGGCAAAATTTGGTTCTGGAAGGGACCCGCCCCATGGTTCTTCGTGACCATTCCAGCGAAGCAGAGTCGCGACCTGAAAGCAATATCAGGATTGGTGACTTATGGTTGGGGAGTGATCCCAGTACATGTTCGGATCGGCAAAACCGAGTGGACAACATCCTTGTTCCCCAAAGATGGAAATTATATTGTCCCCATCAGGGCCAGCGTCCGAAAAGCAGAAAACCTTGAAGAAGGTGACAATGTGACTATACAGCTCGAAATTCGTTAATACACAAACCATTTGGAAACTGGTGGGGATTCTTCGGCCAAAGTGAAAAGATTCAAGCCTCCGCATTTTCCTGTACAATATACTTGATCCATACTCAACCACCGGCGAATAACACTCACTGCCAAACTGCTCCCCAAAAAATAACTTTCCATAACCTTTGATAGTGTTTGCGCCCACAACAAAAACACATTGGAGAATTCAATGAACCCTCAACAGGAAATCCGCTTGCTATTAAGAACATTTCAGGATGGCTACACTCGCCGTGACCTCACCCAGGTGGATGCTTTCATGGATCTGTTCACGTCCGATGCCGAAGTCATCGGCACGAACGGCGTCAAACCCGGCGTGGACGAATGGTACACCAGCCGCGATTCTGCCCGTGAATTAGTAGCAGGCGACTGGGAGTCATGGGGCGATCTGCGCCTCGATGTAGATTCAGCCTCAATCCAAGTCAACGGCGATGTGGGCTGGATCGCCGCATCCGCCACCGTTTCAAAGACCATTGGCGCGGAAAACTATGCTTCATATCTGGAATTCGTCCAGAATTTCATCAGCACATCCAGTCTGCCTCCAGAGCAAAAACTTCATTTCATCCTGCGCGGTGGGACAAATACCGTCTACGAACTCCGCCGCGGGGAAAATTTTGTCTGGGCACTGCGTTTAACCGCTGTCGTCGTGCGCGAAGCAGGGAAGTGGAAGTTTGCGCAGGTAAACTTTTCATTTCCCACCGTCTACTTCCCAGATGTACGCATCATGGATCAGGTTTAGTACAATGGGTATTGCACATATGTAAAAATAAAATCAGAATTTACAGGTTGCACCAAAAAGGAGTTTCATTATGGAAGAGAATTTTCTTGAGAAGATATTTGAACACAACAACTGGGCAAACCTCCAGATCATTCAGGTTTGCCTGGCCTTAAGCGATGAGCAACTCGACGCCGAGCCTCAATCTGCCATGAAGGGGAGCATTCGCCTCACTTTACAGCACCTCGTGGCTGCGCAACATAGTTACTTGAGGACTCTCACACTACCGCTCGAATTGAGGCGCGAAGCCTTTACCGTGGAATTCAACGAATTACAAGAGTCCGCACAGAAAAGCGGAGATGGACTGCTGGCACTGGCCAGAGGCGAGCAAAAACCTCTGACGCCTCAACTCCAAACAAGGGATGGTCATCTCGCGGATCCCTGGGTGCTCATGGTTCAGATCATTAACCATGCAACTGAACACCGCGAGCAGATAAAAAGCATGTTGAGTTCTCTTGGAGTGACTCCGCCAGATATTGATGGCTGGGACTACGGAATAGCGACAAACGCACTTATTCCGATATCAACATAATCCTATCCTTCATCAAAGGAGACAGAAAATGCAATTTGAAATCCTCTATCAAGAACTTGTTCACGGCGCAGAAATTATCCATGCCCTTGCAATGGGATGGACACAGGCAGAGGCGCAGATCAAGCCAGATCCCGAGTCGTGGTCCATTCTCGAAGTGCTGTGCCACCTCCACGATATCGAACGCGAAGACTTCCGTCAACGCCTCGACTCCATCCTGCACTCTCCCACCGAAGAGTGGACAATTTTCGACCCCGGGACCTGGGTCGAATCGCGAGAATACAACAAGCGCAACTTCACCGAAACCCTCAACAGTTTTCTGGAAGAGCGGAATAAGTCGCTGGCCTGGCTAAAGAACCTGTCAGCACCAAACTGGGAATCCGAACATACCGATCAATACGGTTCGATCAAGGCGGGCGAAATGTTCTCCGCCTGGGTAGATCATGACAACCTGCACATACGTCAACTGGTGGAATTACGTCAGGCCAGGATCGTAAGGCTGGCGGAACCATATGATGTCAGTTATGCGGGCGAATGGTAAGAATCCAAGCCAAAGGAAGCAGCATGTCCGTCAAAAATATAGATGACTATATTGCAACTTTTCCGAAAGGCACGCAAACAGTCCTGAAAAAACTGAGAGCAACAATCAGAAAAGCTGCACCAAAAGCGGAAGAGACCATTAATTATCAAATCCCAACCTTTACCCTGCAAGGGAATTTGGTGCATTTCGCGGCCTTCAAAAACCATATCGGCTTCTATCCCACTCCATCGGGAATCGAGAAATTCAAAGAAGAATTATCTGTGTACGAAGGAGCCAAGGGCTCTGTAAAATTTCCGCTCGATAAACCGATACCTTATGCCCTGATCACGAAAATCGTCAAGTTTCGAGTGCAGGAAAATTTGGAAAGAGCCGCAGCGAAAGGCAAAAGGAAACAGACTCCCTCCAAACTATAAAACCGATTCCCTCCTATAGAATGGTTATCAAAAATTCATTCAATTGCGGAGCGAAGAAATGAAAACATATTCTGATTGGGTCAAAAGATTTTTGCCGTTGCTCATAATGACTTGCATTTTCCTGGCTGGCTGCACCACGGCCGAAACAATGACGACAGAAGTATCCATGCCAACATCCGTCATATCTCCCGCGGAAATCGCCTGCACGGTCACTGAGGCGGAGTGGCTCAAGCCACCCGAGGATCCTGCCGTTAACGATGCACCTGCCGATGGATACTATTTTGTAAACTCAGACCGTTCAATCTGGGCGTCTGCATGGTGGACACAACCAGATCAAGATCACCTGCGCGCGAGCGGTGATGATATCAAAGTCGGCTGGTTTCGACCTGAGGGTGCCGAGTTGGAAATTACAGGCCGGCGCTTGGATGGACAAGCTTCCCCGCTCCAATCCGAAATTCCCTGTTGTTACCCAACCCGCTTCCAGGCTACAGGCCTGATCTTCCCAACAGAAGGCTGCTGGGAAGTCACTGCAAAAGCAGCAGACCGCCTTCTTACCTTCACAGTCTGGATCGATCCCTAATTCGACATGAATGAGAAAAATCTGATTGAACTTCGCCTTTGGTCTGAGGCTGACCTACCCCTTCTCGAACACATGCGCGGCGACCACGGGCCGGCCCCAGAGAAGATTCTTAGGCGCCACAAGCGTTATTGTCAAAGCAGCAGAACCGGCAAAGACTTGATGTTCGCAATCATATTCGGTCCTGAAGATACTGCTGTCGGCTCGATTGGATATTGGGAAAAAGAATGGAATGGCCAGCATGTTTGGGAAACGGGATGGAGCATCCTTCCCCAATTTCAAGGTCATGGCATCGCTACAAGAGCGGCCATTCTCATCATAAATCGCGCCCGCTCAGAAGCAACGCGTCAATTCATTCATGCTTTCCCCTCAATTGAAAACCCCGCATCGAACGCCATTTGCCGCAAAGCAGGGTTCGCATTTCTAAAAGAAGTGACTTTCGAATACCCACCCGGCAGTTTTATGCGCTGTAATGATTGGCAGCTGGATTTATTTAAAACAGAGTGATTGGAAAATAAGAACGCTTCAAACTACCCCCAAACTGCTTTGACCAACTCAGGCAGAATCTCCCCGGATTTACCGTGAAATGCAAAATCCACCTTGGGCGTCAGCGGAGTCGGCTCAGCGTTGACCTCCACCACAACAGACCCTTTATTACGTGCCGCATGTGCCAGGGCCGCCGCTGGTTGAACCACGCCCGAAGTCCCGATCGAAAAGAAAACCTGACAAGTCCGCGCGGCATTCACCGCAGATTCAAGTTCCTCGCGTGGAAGGGATTCCCCGAACCAGACCACATCTGGTCGCAGCATACCATCACACCTCTCGCAGCGCGGCACAGACTCAGAATCATCGCCCCACACTTCAGTGAAAGTCCCACACTCGGAACAGCGCACTTTCAGGATGTTGCCATGTAACTCAAGGACATTCGAATTACCCGCCATGCGATGCAGCCCATCCACATTTTGGGTGATCAGAGTAAAGGTCTCGATCCTCTTCTCCATTTCTGCCAAGGCGTAATGACCCGCGTTGGGGCGCACGCCTTTAATGGCCTCACGCCGCCAGGCATACCAGTCCCACACGAGTTTGGGGTCACGGGCAAAGGCTTCGGGGGAGGCCAGATCCTGAGGCTTGTACTGTGCCCAAAGTCCGGACTGCGCATCTCTAAAAGTGCGTAGTCCGCTTTCTTGTGAAGCACCAGCTCCCGTTAAGACAGCGACTCGAGTGGCTTTCGTCAAATAGCTGATCAACTCAACAGGGAATTCCATCATGGGCGTAGCACTGTCGGTTCGGGAGATGGACTCGGGCTCGGCGTCGGGACACATTCCAGCAAAGATAGTCTTTCGCTAAAAATTCCCGTGCGACCGATCTCGTTCGCATCGGCATTGGTGGCCACGAATTGATATTGCACCCACGGGTTCTCGAACGAATCAACACCTATCATTTCCTCGGGAGTCAATTCATAGGTGAATGTGCCCGCGCCGATCGTAGACATGCCGATGCTTGTCCACTCACTATTTGTGCCAGTCTGCTTGCTTTTGAAACGGACAAAAAGCACAACAAAGGCCGTGCCTGCTGAATCTGCAACTTGCGCGACAAATTTAACAGAAGTCGGCTGGCATTCCGCGCCTTTGAAAAATTCCTTTGACGAAATATTGACAGAGACAAAACCTTTCATTTCCACGCCAGGAGTGGGCGTATCCGGTGTGACCAAAAAGATGGATGTTTCCGTTGGCTGTGTGGAGGTGGGCGTAATGGTAGGAGTGAGCGTGTGAGTCCGCACACCCACGAGCGGAGGGGTGGGTGTAAATGTAAGTGTGGGTACGGTGGGCGTTAAAGAAGGCAGTTCTGTCGGGGTATTTGTGTCTGTGGGCACAGGCGTGGAATTCCCCCCCGGCAAAAGCATATTCAGGGAGCAGGATAAAAGCATAATGGAAAATAGCGTAATGGCATATATTTTTTTCATCGCCGAATCCTTTTAATTTATTTGCACGGAGAAAGCGAAAGTGAGTTTGTGTAGATCATCGTACGGCCAATGATCTCTCCCAACTCATCGGTCGCCACCAATTGATAGTAAACCCAGGAATCCCTGTAGTGGTTATGCCCCTCGATCTCACTGCCAACCAGTGTGTATGAAAACGTTCCATCGCCATGTTTTTCCATCACATCACCCTGAGTCCAGGGAGTGTAGTCTTCCTTCAACAACGCTTTCACACGCACAAAGATGACCACACTGTACACATCATCGGGATTTTGAACCTTCGCAATGATCTTCGCCTTGTTATGTTTGCAGCTGCCCCAAAAGATCTTCTCCTCTGAAACATCCACCGAGACAAAACCAAGTCCGGGGCGGGTTGGGGTCGGCGAAAGGATCGGGGTGGCGGTGACACTGCCAATATAAATGGGAATCAATTGAAACGTAGCCGTCGGTCCATTCGGGTCCCAGGTTGGGATGCGCACGATCGTCGGCAGGGCGGTACGCGTGGGCGTAATGGTGATCGTCGGTGTAATGGTAGGTGTGGACGTGATGGTTGGCGTGGGTGTGATGGTCGGCGGTTCCGCAGTCGGGGTCGCGAGCGAACACGCCTGCAGGAAAATCGTCAATATCATCACAAGGGATAGCCTTCGCATTAAAATACCTCTTTCACGCTATAATTATCAATCAGATTCTACTGCCAATTATAATAACATGGTCTCAATTGATGTAACCAACCTGCAAAAAACATTTCAAACCAAACGCAAAGCCGCGGGCTTGGGCGGTTCCATTCGCTCGCTTTTCAAGCCCGATTACAGTTCAGTCGAGGCCGTGCGTAACCTGTCCTTCCAGATGAACTCGGGGGAGTTGCTCGGTTTTATCGGTCCGAACGGCGCGGGAAAATCCACCACCATCAAAATACTCACGGGCATTCTGCATCCAAGCGGAGGCGAGGCAAAGGTGCTCGGTTTCACACCGTGGATCGACCGCCAGAAACTTGCCTATCACATCGGCACAGTCTTCGGGCAGCGGCCGCAGCTTTGGTATCACCTGCCCGCCATGGACACCTTTATTTTATTCGGAAAAATTTACGAACTCGACGATGTCGAAACCAAAAAGCGCATCGACTTTCTCACCGAAGCCTTTGAAATAAAGGACTTGCTGGATGTGCCCGTGCGGAAACTTTCCCTCGGCCAGCGGATGCGCTGTGAAGTGGCCGCCTCGCTCCTGCATCGCCCGAAACTGCTCCTGCTCGATGAGCCATCCATCGGCCTCGACGTGGTCGCCAAACAACACATCCGTGATGCGATCAAACGCATGAATCAGGAGGAAGGTGTGGGCGTTTTGCTCACCTCGCATGACGCAGGCGATCTCGAAGCCTTATGCAAACGCGTCATCATCGTCAATCACGGACAGATCGTGTACGAAGACAAGGTCTCGAACCTGAAACGCAAATTCCTCACCACAAAACTTGTGGAGGTACGCTACGCGATGGAGGTCTCCAAAGACTTCGCCATCCAAGGCGTGGAAATATTAAAGGTCGGCCATTACGGCGTAAAGTTGAAATTCGACACGACCAAAACAGCCGTTGATTCAGTCATCTCCCATCTTTCGGGCGCGGGTGATATTGTAGATATCACCATCTCCGATCCGCCGTTGGAAGAAGTGATCGCAAAAATTTATCAGGAGGCAGAAAACGCTTAACGTTTCAAAACTTATGGACAAACAATTTTGGGTCACCATCCGTGAAAATAAATACGCCTTTCCAGAAGGTCAAGATCTCACAGCTCTGACCGATGAACTGTTCTCTTACATTCCAAGCACCGACCCCGACCTGCGCGATGGGATCGCCTACGAGATATTTGCCAATTGGATCGAAACCGAACCCTACCAGGCTGACCAGTTGCGCGGTTACCTCAAACGCCTGCTCGAAAATCTGCAAGTAGGTCTCGGTGAAACCGACAGCGACTCTGTTTTTGGGCGAGCCTTCTCTGTGCTGTTTCTGGCAGAAGTGATCCATCGGGACAACCAACAGCCTTATCTTGATCCGCACGAAGTGACAGAAACTCTCGAGCGTGTTCTCGCCTATCTTACAGCAGAGCGTGACCCGCGCGGATATGTTCCCGTCAAAGGCTGGGCACACGCTCTCGCCCACACCGCAGATACGCTGATGGTCTTCGCCCGCAGTCCGCACCTCGACGAAGCGGGTTTAATTCGCATCTTGAAGGCGATCTACGAAAAGATGCAGGCTGCCACGGGTTGGATCTATGTCCACGGCGAAGATGACCGCCTCGCCCGCGCAGTGGTAACTGCATTTGCGCGCGAGACCCTCACACTTGACCAGATCAAAAACTGGCTCGAAGTTTTTTCAGCAGGCTGGAAAAACGCATGGACTGATGAAGGTCAAACACGCGCCTATTTCAACACACGCAATCTTCTGCGCGCCATTCACATACGCACATTGTCAGTAAAGGATTTACCGCGCAAAGAAGAACTATCCGCTCTCATCCTCGATGCCATGACATCCATGCGTCCGTTTTAGATCCCTCCTTCTTTCTTCTTTCGTCCTTTCCCATGAAATCCATCTCGAAATACTGGTCCATCTTTCAGATTACGCTCATCAACTCACTGGCTTATCCCGGTGAGTTGGTCGGGCGCAGCCTGATGATCATCCCTTTCATGTGGATTTTCTACCAACTGTGGAAGGTCACCTTCAGCGCGGCTGGTGCGGCAGATGGCATGATCAACGGGTTGACCCTGCGGGATACGCTCTGGTATCTCATGCTGGCCGAAACCATCGAATTGGGACGCCCGCCAATCGCACGCACCATGTCCGAAAATGTCAAAGACGGTTCCATCGCGTATATTCTCAACAAACCTTATGATTTTCTGCTGTATCAGTTCAGCACCGCCATGGGCGAAACCATCTTCCGCGCCATGCTCAATGCCGTCTTTGGCGGGCTGACCGTTTGGTGGCTGGTCGGCACGCCCAATCACCCCGAAGGATTTTTGATCGCGCTGCCTGCGATCTTCGGCGCGTGGATTTTGCACTTTTCCATCAACGCCATGATCGGTCTCTCTGCCTTCGTGGTGGAAGATGTCTCCGCCTTCACATGGATCTATCAAAAACTCGCCTTCATTTTCGGCGGCATGTTGATTCCTCTGGATTTTTATCCGCAATGGCTGCAAAACATTGCAAAGCTCTTGCCTTTCTCCAGCGCGATCTATGGACCCGCGCGTCTGTTCGTTACGCCGACGCTTGAGCTTTTCATCAGTGTCATGTCCTTGCAAATCACATGGATCATCGCGCTCACCTTTGCACTTGCGATCGTTTATCGTCGCGGGCTGGCGCAATTGACGGTGAATGGCGGCTGATATGAAAGAGTTCAAATTCCTCTTCGCCATCTGGAAAACCAACCTGCAATCTGCCATGGAATATCGCGCCGCATTTCTTACGCAAGCCATCGGCATGATGGTCAACAATTTTATCTACTTCGCGATCTGGATCATCTTCTTCGACCGCTTCAAAGATGTACGCGGCTGGGGCGTCAACGATATGTACGTCACCTTCGGCGTACTGGCCAGCGCATTCGGCCTGGTAAGTCTGCTCTTCGGCAACGCCTTCAACCTCAGCGACATCATCGCCAAGGGCCGCCTCGATTACTATCTCTCCCTGCCGCGCCCGGTATTACTGCACACCATTGCCAGCCGCACCATCGCCAGTGGAATGGGAGATTTTCTCTACGGATTCGTCAGCTATGGACTCTCCGGATATTTCACCTGGGATGGACTTGCCCGCTACGTTCTTGCCACGCTGTTAGCTGCTACTGTTTTCGCGGCATTCCTGATTCTGACGCAGAGTCTGGCGTTCTGGTTCGGCATGATGACCAATTTCAGCAACCTGGTGCTCAACGCCATGCTGACCTTCGGCATCTACCCGATCACCCTCTTCGACAGCTATGCCAAACTAATCCTCTTCACACTGATTCCCGCCGCATTGATGGGTGCCATCCCAGCCGAATTTATCCGCGCATTTACATGGCAGACGCTTGGCGAATTACTGCTGGGCGCAATCGGGTTTCTCACATTGGCAATCTTCACCTTCCGCATGGGGCTGCGCCGCTACGAAAGTGGAAGTGCGATACAGATCGAAGTGTAACCAGATGAATCTCAAACAAACCCTCGCTCAGGAATTACAGGAAACGCACGGGGACTTTCTTACGCTGGTCAATTCCATTCCAGAATCAGATTACTCTCTCCCCACCGACAACCCCGCTTGGACAGTCGGCGACATGCTCTTTCATATCACACTGGGTCCACGTGCGCTCGCTTTCGAGGTTTGGATGATTGCCCACGCGCGCGGGCTGTTTCAGTTTGGGCTGAAAATTCTGCCTTTTCGCCTCTTCAACCAAGCCAATGCGCGGCTTGCTCGCAGGGGACCCCGAATCAGCCGTCAGAGGCTGATCAAGGCTTATGAGGCAGGGCACGCAGGAATCAGGTCCCGTTTGAGGCGGACCCGCGAGGGTGATTTCCAAAAATCGGTGGTGTATCCTGTCGAATTGTCGGCGGAATTGGCGGGTGAGGTCACTATTGAGCGTCTTTTTCGGTATGTGAAGGGACATTTTGAGGCGCATAGCAGGCAATTGAAGCGTTAATTCTCTGGTATAATCTCGCCCGTGACTGGTCCTGCTCTACGGTCAAAAGCTGTGAGCACGGAGACCTGCGTAATCTAAAAAAGAAAGGAAGCATACGTCATGCCGCTTGCAAAAGAAGTCAAGACAAAGGCGATTGAAGATTTTCATCGCCACGACAAGGATACCGGTTCGCCTGAAGTGCAAATCGCCATCCTGACCAATCGCATCACTCAGCTCACCGAGCACTTGCGAAGCAACAAGCAGGATCAATCCTGCCGCCGTGGTTTGCTCAAATTGGTCGGTCAACGTCGCCGATTGCTCACGTACTTGCGCTCAAGCAATTACCAGCACTATCTGAACGTAACCGAACGATTGTCACTCCGCCGCAAATAAATATAACGTGGTTACCCCGTAGGGACACAGCGACGCTGTGTCCCTACACTGTATAAAGGCATCCGCCGTCAGGAATTGAATAGCGCGAACAACCGTGGTTGTTCCCACTCTTCAGTCCCTGACCCTTGGCGGAAAATTAGTAAAGCGAGATATGATCTCGCGCAACAGGAGACAATATAATATGAAACCCGAATTAAAACGCTATTCAGCCGTTGTTGGCACGCGCACATTCACCTTTGAGACCGGCACACTGGCCGCTCAAGCTGGCGGCGCGGTCACCTTCGGCGTGGAAGATTCCATCGTGTTTGCCGCAGCCACCATGGGCGGCGTTCGCGAAGGTATCGATTTCTTCCCCCTCTCAGTCGACTTTGAAGAACGCATGTACGCCGGTGGCAAGATCCCCGGTTCGTTCTTCCGACGCGAAGGCCGCGCCTCCACAGATTCCATTCTCGTGGCGCGCCTGACGGATCGCCCTCTGCGTCCGCTTTTCGCACATGGCATGCGCAATGAAGTGCAAGTCATCATGTACACCTTTTCAGCCGATGGAGTCAATCCTCTGGATATCCTCGCGATCAACGCCGCTTCCGCCGCGATCATGATCTCGGATATTCCGTGGGGCGGACCGGTTGGCGCTGTAAGAGTTGGACGCGTGAACGGTGAGTTCGTGCTCAACCCGACTTTCGAAGAAATGAACGCCTCCGATCTGGACCTGAGAATTGCCGGCACTAAAGAAGCGATTCTTATGGTTGAATGTGGCGCCAACGAAATCCCGGAAGATGTAATGGTCGCCGCGTTGGAATTGGGACACCAGTCGATTCAGCCGATCATCGATCTTCAACTCCAAATGCAGGCTGAAATTGGCAAGCCCAAGCGCGAAGCCATCATCACCACTGCGAACGAAGAATTACAGAAGAAAGTGTTCGAATCAGTCAACGCCAAGATGAATGAATTGCTTGACAAGCCCTTGAGCAAAGTTGAATTCTACGGCGGCATGGACGAATTACAAGCCGCAGTCGTTGCCGAATTATGCGTCGAAGGTGACGCAACCGCTCCTGCCGCAAAAGATGTCAAATCCGCTTTTAGCGAAGCCGAACACAAGATCGTGCGTGAAAGAATTTTAGGCATGGGCAAGCGTCCCGATGGGCGCACCCCCACCGATATCCGCCCGATCTGGTGCGAAGTGGGTCTTTCCCCCCGCGCACACGGAACTGGTTTGTTCACACGCGGCGAAACACAAGTATTATCCTTTGCGACACTCGGCACGTTGGGTGAAGCACAGGAGCTCGACAACTTATCCCCAGAGAAAAATAAACGCTACATGCACCACTACAGCTTCCCGCCGTTCTCCACCGGCGAGGTCAAGATGCTTCGTGGACAGAGCAGGCGCGAGGTCGGCCACGGCGCGTTGGCCGAGCGTGCGCTTGAGCCAGTTTTACCAGCAGAAGAATCCTTCCCGTACGCCATCCGCGTTGTATCCGAAGCGTTGTCTTCCAACGGCTCAACCTCGATGGGTTCAGTCTGCGGCTCGACTTTGGCTTTGATGGATGCAGGCGTGCCGATCAAGGCTCCCGTATCCGGCGTAGCCATGGGGCTCATCACCGATGAAACAGGCCGCTATCAAATTTTGACTGACATTCAGGGAACCGAAGACCATCTCGGCGATATGGATTTCAAAGTTGCGGGTACTGCCGCTGGCATTACCGCCCTGCAAATGGACATCAAGATCAGCGGTTTGAGCACCCAAATGATGAAGGAAGCGCTCGCGCAGGCAAACACCGCGCGCATGTCCATCATGGAAAAGATGCTTGAAGCACTGGATGCCCCGCGCGCGGAATTGAAACCGCACGCCCCGCGCATCATTACTGTGAAGATCCCGATCGACAAGATCGGTGCGCTCATCGGCCCGGGTGGCAAGAACATCCGCGCTTTGCAGGAAGAAACCAATACCAAGATCGACATTCAGGAAGACGGCACAGTTTACATCGCATCCACTGACAGCGTCGGTGCGAAAATCGCCAAGGAGCGCGTGGAAGGACTGAGCGAGTCGGTGGTGGTCGGAAATATTTACACCGGCAAGGTTGTCCGCATTGAAGCCTTCGGCGCATTCATCAACCTGCTGCCCGGCGTAGACGGATTGGTTCACATCTCACAATTGGCAAGCGAACGCGTGAATTCTGTTGAAGATGTTTGCGCGATGGGCGACGAATTGACCGTGATGGTCACAGATATCGACCCGCAAGGCAAGATCCGTCTTTCCCGCCAGGCCGTGCTCGAAGGTTGGTCTGCCGAGGAAGCCCGTGAGAAAGATAAGGGCGGACGCGGTGGCGGCGGTGGACGTGGCGGAGACCGCGGTGGTAGGGGCGGCGACCGCAACGGTGGACGCGGCGGAGATCGTGGTGGCCGCAGCGGCGGCGGGGATCGCGGCGGACGCAGATAATCGTTCACGAAAAAAAGAACAAGCAAACGGGTGAAAGAATTCAATTTCACCCGTTTTTTATTTTTTGGAGTCCAAATGAACTTTCATCTTATTCAATCTCCCTCTGCGGGCGTAATGATCCGCCCGCATCGCTTCCTTTCAAACCCCGAGACCGTGGCCGACAACGCTTTTCAATACATTATTCCCGATGCCGAACCAGAAATCATCGCGACGCAAGCCACCAGGGAGTTCGATCAGGCTGTTGAACAACTAACCGCCGAAGGGATACACATTCATGTGTTTGATGACTACGGCGAAAGGGAAACTCCCGATTCGGTCTTCCCGAACAACTGGTTCTCGACCCATCATGGCGGGCGCATCGCCATCTTCCCGATGTACTCGCCAAGCAGGCGGCGCGAACGGCGCTCTGACATCATTGAAATGCTCAAGGCCACCTACCGCGTAAAAGAAGTCATTGATTACTCAGGCTTTGAAAATGACAAACTGTTTCTCGAAGGGACTGGAGCAATGGTCTTCGACCATATCGAACGCATCGCTTATGTGGGCCAATCCAACCGCGCCGATCCGATTATTTTGGAAAGATTCTGCACCACGTTCGGTTATGAGCCGCTCACTTTTGTCACCGCCGACAACAATGGCGAATCAATTTATCACACCAATGTGATCCTCACAATTGCAACCGAGTTCGCGCTGATCTGCCTCGACATGATCCCTGATCCGCTGCGTAAAAAAGAGATCGCAGACCGCCTGACAAACAGCGGCCGCACAGTCATCGAACTTGACCGCAATCAAATTTCTGAATTTGCAGGGAACGCACTGGAAATGACGGGTAGAGATGGCAGAATCCTGGCAATCTCCCAGCGCGCCGCATCGGCATTACGAAAAGATCAAATTGCGGTCATCGAAAAAAGCGCCCGTCTTCTGCCTTTGCATATCCCCACCATCGAACTCGCGGGCGGATCTGTCCGCTGTATGATTGCAGGAATCCATTTAACGGCAAGATAGCATACAAGGCAGGATGTTCTTAAGACGAGCGAGGATACCTTCGTTCGTCTTTTGTTTTAATGAGCAGTGCTATAATTTCGACACAACGATTTAGACTACAAAAAAAACAATTGGAGCATTAAGCTGTGTTCACAACAAGAAATACATTTTCCGATTTTTTATTTTCGGGAAAATGGCGCAACACCCTTTTATTTGTGCTACTTTCAGCACTGATCATTTACCATATCAGCCTGGTTAAACTCGCTGGACCGACCAAATTTGACGATGCCTACATGTTTATCCGTTATGCCGATAATTTCCTGAACGGCCACGGAGTTGCATGGAATCCCGACGGTGTCCAGACTTATGGCGCGACAAGCATTCTATACCTTGCGCTTGTCGTCGTTGCGCGGACCGTTTTCCAAAGCATGAGTTCAGGCGGACTGCTCACACTCCTATCTGCAGGGCTTGGCCTGCTTGCGATTTTAATGATCGCCTACACTTGCAGTTGGTACGCGGAGTCAAAACTTCTAAAGAACTCCTTTTTATGGGTGGCAGTGATCCTCACTGCGTTTTTCGTCATAGCCCCTGTATATTTATTTCACATGGCAAGCGGAATGGACACAACCCTGTCACTGCTTTGCAATACGCTCCTGATATTTGCCACTCTGGGTTGGGTCTACAATGGAGGCAAATACAAACTCTTCCTCGCGTTGACTGTCTCTGCAGGCTACCTCGCCTTTTTAGCCCGCCCTGACAATCTCCTTTATGTATTCTTTTTTCCACTACTGGCTATCCTTCTCCTGGCTGGTGACGACAAAAAACAGCGGATCATCCATTTCTTTGGATGGCTGTTCGCCATACTCACATTCGACACATTGATCAAGTTCGCAATTTTCCGCGATCCACTGCCACTGCCTTTTTACGCCAAATCGAGTGGATATTACGAAGGCTACATGGGAACAGGCACATGGAATCCAATCGAATACTTGTTTGAGTTCGGAACCTTTGCCCTGCCGTTCCTGGTCGTGATCATCTTTTCGTTCACGACAAAAACAGCGAAGCTCTTTGCTGCTTTTACCGCACCCGTCATTTTGACATTTGCGTATTATTTTACGGTCATCCAGATCATGGGATTTGAGGCCAGATACTACTTCCCAGCGGCCCCCTATCTGATCGTCGCCAGCTTCCTGATGCTTGACCGACAACTCGCATCCTATAGCAGCGAAGAATCACCCAGCAACAAGCTGATTCGCCTCGCAGTCATATTGCTATTCGTTTCGCTTCTTTCCAAATCCACCCTGAAAATGATCGCCGGTAACACCTACAAAAATATGTTGGTTTCCTCGGCTACACGCTACTCTCCATCGACTCAATACATCACCCCAGCCGCAAAAGAGCTCCCCGAGCGCGGAACCTGGCCCATGGTACTCGCTGTGGCGAAGATCTCGAAGTCTCTGCCACAGGGCACAACCTTCGCCCAATCTGAATATGGATTTGTCGGTGCGGAAGCACCAAACATTCAAATTATTGACATCGTTGGCTTGCACGATCCCTACTTCGCCCATAACGGATTCTCCGTCGACGAATTTCTCAAGCGCAAACCTGACCTGATCTGGTTCCCACATTACGACTACACAAAGATCATAACGGAAATCATCGACTCACAGGAGTTTTGGGAGCAATACGACTATTACCCCGGAGCATTTGATTTTGGCCTTGCCATTCGGAAAGACAGCTTAAATCATCAGGTTATAGATGAGACCATCAACAAAGTCTGGCGCGAAATCTACGAAACGCGCAAGATGAAAGATTACCTCGCAACACCGATCGTCAGTCAGTAATCCACTCCAAACAGGAAAAATACATGACGCGTTACTTCACATTTCTTCGAGCAATTAATGTCGGCGGGCATACCGTCAAAATGGACGTTCTTCGCCAGTTATTCGAGTCGCTGGGGTTTTCCAACGTCGAGACATTCATCGCCAGCGGAAATGTCATCTTTGAAGCAAAAACAGCAGACGGCAAATCCCTTGAGAAGAAGATCGAGAAGGCACTCAAAGAGGCTCTTGGACTACGAAGTCGCCACCTTTGTCCGAACGGACGCCGAATTTACAGCAATCGCTGCATACAAACCCTTCCCGCAATCCCTGCTGGATTCAGCAGCCGCTCTCAATATCGGCTTCCTGGCAGACACCCCCGAGGCCGTCACAAAACAAAAGCTGATTTCATTGAAAACCGATATTGACGACTTTCACATCCACGGGCGAGAGTTGTATTGGCTGTGCCGCAAAAAGCAAAGTGAATCAAAGATATCCAATGTCGTGCTCGAAAAGGCACTTGGGCTAAAAACGACCCTGCGCGGCATCAATACGATCAACAAAATGGCAGAGAAATATATTGCAAAATAGAAAGCGCGGATTCGAGTCCGCGCTTTTTTCAGTCACAGGCCAAAGCGCTGAGCCTCCATCTATGTTAGACTCATGCTCCGATGAATTCCAAATTCAAATTCCTCTACGATCAATATCCGCGCCAGTTCTGGTTGATGGTCACAGGCATCGTCATCAGTACCGCTGGCGGAAGCATGATCTGGCCGTTCCTGCTCATTTATGCGAGTGGAAAATTGAATCTGCCGCTCAGCACCGTCGCCACCCTCATTTCGATCAACGCGGGTACAGGCCTGTTCGCATCGTTCCTTGCTGGCACACTGGCAGACAAGGTCGGGCGCAAAGCCGTGATGGTCTTCAGCCTCGCCATGAACGGAATCGCATATCTTTTTCTCATGCGCGCCGAAACCTACCCGCAATTTGTTACACTGATGATCTTCATCGGCCTGTCCAACCCGCTGTATCAGGTGGGCGCAGATGCCATGCTGGCAGATCTGATCCCCTCTGAAAAACGCACCGACGCCTTTGCCATTAACCGCATCGCCAGCAACTCAGCCTTTGCGCTTGGCCCAGCCATCGGCGGATTCCTCGCATCCAATTCATACAACCTCGCCTTCTACGGAGCCGCTGCGGGCTTCCTCTCCTACAGTTTGCTGTTATTCTTCCTCGCGCACGAGACGCTCGATAAAACCCTCAGCGCAGGTACTGTTAATTCTTTAGCCCCACAGCCTAAAGGCGCAGATGGATACGTCCGCGTTTTTCGAGATAAAGGCTACATGGCCTTCGTCGCACTGATGGCAATCGGTCTCATCGCGCCCACCATGGTCTGGATCCTCATGCCCGTATATGCCAAAACAAATTTCGGCCTGCCCGAAGCCCTCTATGGCTGGATCCCCACCACCAATGCCATCATGTGTGTCTTCGTTCAATTTTCGGTCACGCAGATCACACGACGGCACAGAACCCTCCCAGTTGCCGCAACAGGCATGCTCATTTACGCGCTTAGCGTCGGCAGTGTGGCGCTCATGACAGGCTTCTGGGGCTTCTGGCTCAGCATGGTTCTGCTTACGTTCGGCGAACTGATCGTCGTGCCAACCGCCAGCAAATACGTAGCCGACACCGCCCCCGCCGACCTGCGCGGAAGATACATGTCAATTTATTGGCTGGGTTGGGGCCTCGCCCGCACACTCTCCCCGCTCATCGGCGGGTTCATCAACGACAGAATCGCCCCACAGGCCATTTGGATTGGAGGTCTGCTCATCGGCCTGACCAGCACGTTTGGATTGATCGCACTTAACAACATCACCCTGGCTAGATCAGCGCTTCGCACCCAGCCTAAAGCTGATTCTGCCTCCTGAAAGATTCACAGCACGAAAGGAAAACACCATGACCGAATTATCGATCGAAAAAATTCAGCAGGAATTCCGCGGTTACTGCCGCCGCATTGATCCAGCCCTTGCCCACGCAACCATTCAAACCTCAAGAGGCGATGACGGCACCTCTCATCTTGAGGTCAGTGACAATGCCTATCACTACATCGCCACCGAGCGCGGACTCATCCTCAGCCAAAAGACGACCGAGGACAAGGAAGAGTTACTCTACTGGCTGGTTGACGACATCGCATGGGGCAGAGCGATGGCATACGAATTCAAACACAGAATCAAGGGCGAAAGTTTTCGCCGCCAGCTATTCGCTAAAAATATCGAATTCCTCAACAAGGCAAACCCAATCTGGGCGGAGAGAAAGCAAAGGGAATTCGATGAAATCCTCACCGCCAACCCATTCGATGACGAGGCCGAAGGCTAGAAATTTCGCTGAATGCCTCTGTGAAAAGAGGAACGATAGCAGGCAAAAGGGGTTATTAACTTAGCACTACCCGCCACCCATACTGGTTGCGATTTTAATTTTAATGAACTGGAGTAATGCATGAATCTACCTAAATTGATCCAGGGCGGCATGGGCGTCGCCATCTCCGACTGGAGGCTCGCCAAAACAGTTTCGAAGCTCGGGCAGTTGGGAGTGGTCTCCGGCACAGGCATCAGCCGCGTACTCGCCAGCCGCCTCATGGACGGCGACATCAGCGGAAATGTGCGCCGTGCTTTGGCAAATTTTTCACTTCCGGAACCCGTACAGCAGATCATTGATCGGTACTACACGCCCGGCGGAAAATCCGCGACAACACCCTACAAAACACCGGCGGCCTATACCATCAAACCGCCAAAATTTCTCGATCAGGTCACTGCAATCGCCAACTACGTAGAAGTCTTCCTCGCCAAGGAAGGCCATTCCGGCATCGTTGGAATCAACCTGCTCGAAAAAGTGCAGATGCCAAACCTGGCCTCCCTCTACGGTGCAATGCTCGCAGGCGTAGACGTGGTTCTCATGGGCGCTGGCATTCCCACGCAAATCGCTGGCATCCTCGACAAATTGTCCAACCACGAACCTGTCTCCTACCGCCTCGATGTCCACGGCGCAGACAAGGATGACGATCATCGCATCCATTTCGACCCTGAGAGCGTATTCCCCGGCATTGCCAAATTGGTCGGCAAACTCAAGCGCCCCAAGTTCCTGCCCATCATTTCGTCGGTGGTTCTGGCCCAGGCATTGATCAAACGCAGCGAAGGCGAAGTGGACGGATTTGTGATCGAAGGCCCCACGGCAGGCGGGCACAATGCCCCTCCGCGCGGTACGGTCAATTTGAATGAAAAAGGCGAACCCGTCTACGGTGAAAAGGATGTGGTCGACCTTGATAAGATGAAACTCCTCGGCCTGCCCTTCTGGCTCGCTGGCGGCTATGGAAACCCGAAACAGGTTCAATCCGCTTTGGAAGCTGGCGCGGCAGGCGTACAAGTGGGAACAGCTTTTTCATTGTGCAACGAATCCGGCATGCGCGCCGACTTGAAACAACGCCTGATCGATAAAGTGCGGGCCGAAGAGGCACAGGTGTTCACCAGTCCGCTGGTTTCGCCGACCGGCTTCCCATTCAAAGTGGCACAGCTCGAAGGCACATTATCCGACCCCGATGCATACGGCGCCCGCAACCGAATTTGCGATCTCGGTTTTCTGCGCATTCTTTACAAGCGCGAAGACGGCTCGGTAGGCTATCGCTGTGCATCCGAACCCGTGGACGCCTTCGTCAAAAAAGGCGGCGTCATCGAAGATACCGTCAATCGTTCCTGTCTGTGCAATAACCTGACCGCCACGGCGGGCTTTCCCCAGGTCCGCAAGGATGGCTATGTAGAAGAGCCCATCATCACCTCCGGCGATGATCTGGTGGCAGTTGGGCAGTTCCTCAAGGAAGGCAAGACCAGCTACTCCGCTGAAGATGTCATCCGATATCTACTTGGCCCATTCATGAACGCAGGTCCTGCAACCGCCTAGAATTTTCAATATACAAAATGCAAATCCCCGTGAATCATAAAAATTCACGGGGATTTTTGTTATCAATTTTCCGAAACTATCCACCCAGCATTGCTTCCAAATTCTTCTTTACCTGTTCCCATTCGCTATCGATGATGGAATAAAACACCGAGTGACGGTAATGTCCGCTGGGCAGGATCATGTGATTTCGCAAAACACCTTCCTTTACAGCGCCAATCCGCTCAATGGCTTTCTGCGAGCGGACATTTCGCGAATCGGTTTTGATCTGCACTCGGATGCACTTCAAGGTCTCGAAGGCATGCGTCAGCAACAGGTATTTACATTCCGTATTCACAGGGGTGCGCTGAAAATCAAGGCCATACCATGTGCCGCCCACTTCAAGTCCGCGGTCCTTGGGCATGATGTTCAGATAACGGGTTGCACCTGCCACGCGGCCTGAGCCCAGGTGGATGACCGTGAAAGGCAGGTCTGTCCCTTTTTCACCGCGCCCCATAATATCCAACACCCAATTCCGCATATCTTCTTCGGTTTCCATGCGGCCATAAAGCATATAATCCCAAAAATCCTGCCCCACACCAATTTCAGCGAGTCCTTTTATATGCGCTTCGCTCAAAGGCTCAAGCCGAACGTGTTTACCTTGTAAAGTGACTGGGGTTATCCACGGCATTGTCATTTCACACTCCCAAACAATTCCACGATCTTTTGATATCGAAAGTCAAAGATGCCATTCAATCTTTGGCGTATCCAAACTGCATTTACAACATCTCCAATGAGACCAAACGGCGCGGCATAAGTGACATGATCGGTCATTTTCACGCCAGCAGGCACGGATTCGAAGCTGTGTTCGTGATACCAAAAACGATACGGCCCCACGCGCTGTTCATCCACGAAATATTCATTCTCGCGGACATGCGCGATCTCGGTCAGCCACAACGAACGCAATCCGCGAACAAATTCCACACGGTATTCAACGACCTGACCTTCGTACATTTTCACGTCACCGCCTGAAACGATCTCGAATTTCATATCAGGTGGGGTGATCTCATTCAGGTTCTTTGGATCACAAAAATAAGCCCAGACTTTTTCAATGGGCGCAGGGAGAATTTGCTCGCGGTGAAGATAGTTGATCATTGTTAGTCTCGACCGGGCCCTTTTCAAGCAGTCAAAATATCCATGAATACCCGACCAGTTTCCAGGAATTATCCCTTCAACCAATCCTCTTCTCTCTTATCCTGTGAAGGCAGGTAGGGAATCTTTGGGCCTTCCACACCTATGAATTGCGCAAGTGCGGCGCGCATGGCAGTGCGGTCATCCCACAGATATTCCGTTTTTCCAAAGCACATGGATTGTTCATGGCCCTTGCCACAGGACAATACAATATCGCCCTCTTGAGCAAGCTGCAGAGCAAATTTGATCGCCTCGCCCCGGTCAGGGATTCGCCAGAATGTCTCCCCTTCGCGCCCACCCTTTGACCGTGCGCCTGCAGCCATCTCTTCGAGGATTCCATCCAGCGATTCGGTGCGCGGGTCTTCGGCGGTCAATATGGTGAGGTCCGCCAGTTCTGCCGAGGTCTCTGCCATCATGCGCCGCTTTTCCTTGTCGCGCAACCCAGCAGACCCAAAAATGGAAATGACGCGCTTCTTCGTCATGGTCCTGCCCGCTTCCAAGGTAACTTTGAGCGCATTGGGTGTGTGAGCAAAATCCACGATGGCAGTGAAATTCTGTCCCATATCAATGCGTTCCATACGCCCGGGGATTCCATCCAATGAGGCGATTCCCTGCGCGGCAACCTCGGGTTCGATACCCAAACCATGGACAGCCGCAGTAAAAGCCGCAAGACAATTCGAGACATTATAGGATCCAACTAATTTGCTCGAAATGCCTACGCGAAGACTTTCTGATACAGCATTAAAGTGAATGCCCGAAGGAGCGTATTCGATATCCACAGCACGGACATTCGCATCCTCGCCCAGCCCGTAATTGATCTTGTTTACTTTGACGAATTTGTTCAAGAAGTCAAATGATTTGGCATCATCACGATTGATGACAGCCAGCCGCGGGTTGCCCAGCGGCTTCGCATGTGTCCATTCAAGGCTGGTAAAAAGTCTGGCTTTCGCGGCGCGATAATTTTCGTAGCTGCCATGTTCATCCATATGCTCATGCGTAATATTGGTGACAACACCGATATCAAACTCAGAAGCGTCCACGCGATGCTGCGCCCATCCATGCGATGTGGTCTCCAGCACTACATGAGTCAAGCCTGCATCCACCATCTTTGCAAGATACGCTTGCACATCATGCGCATCGGGTGTGGTGACGTGAAAACCTGTATCCAGCACTTCATCCCCGATCACGGCATTGACAGTGGAGATCATGCCAGCTTTGATCCCTGCCGCGACCAATATCTTGTGGAGCAGATTGCTCGTCGTCGTTTTGCCATCCGTGCCGGTTACGCCGATCACCGTCAGCTTGCGGGCAGGCCAGTTGTAAAACGCAGCAGCCAACCAGGTCAGGGCTTGACGCGGGTTTTCCAATCCAACGTAAGGATAGGTCGGGGCGACAACCCGTCCCAACTCCCCTACGACCGCAGATGCACCATTCTCGAAGGCTTTCTGGATATAGTTATGCCCATCGGCGAATCCGCCTTTCATGGCGACAAAAAGATAACCAGGCTTCACAGCGCGGCTATCAATGGCAATGCCGGTAATTTCGGCATCAGGAATATGTTCAGGCTGGGAAAGAGGAAAATCAACAAACAAATTTTTCAATAACATTGATCTTTGTTTATCTCCGTTCGTGATGGTTTAAAACAAAAAGGGTTCTGGTAATTTTACCAAAACCCTTTTTATAAACGACTGAGGTGTTACGATTACTTCAACGTCTGGCGCAGGCCTTCGAGCTTGCCAGCGACGGAACCATCGAGGACTTTGTCGCCGATCTTGACGACCAAGCCGCCAAGGATGCCGGGATCAACCTTGAAGGAAACTTCCTTGGCGCTGAAGCTCTTCTTGACAGTTTCCTGTTCCTGGCTGCTGAGCGGCAGAGCGCTGGTGACTTCGGCGGATTCGCCCTTGAATTCACCTTCGACGACAACCACTTTGCCAGCTTTCACGCCGGAGAAGAATTCATCAATAAGCGCGTGCTGTTTCTTCTCATCCAGAGCTTCGCCGACGAGTTTGTTCGCAGCGGCAATGGCGAGGGCGGCAACCTGTCCACGGAGATCACCGAGGATGCGATTGCGTTCCATTTCGGCTTCGGCCATGGCGGCTTCGCGGGCCTTGGCGGCTTCAGCTTCGGCAGCGGCTTTGACGTCCTTGCCTGCGGTGGCAGCTCGGTCAGTGGCTTCACGCACGACTTTGCCGGCTTCGGCCTGTGCTTCAGCGAGAACCTTGGCAGCTTCTTTTTCCGCGTTAGCGCGGGCTTCGGCTGCTACACGGGCATCTTCGAGGCCCTGTGAGATTTTTGTTTTGCGGGATTCCATCATATCCAACATGGGCTTGTAGACCCAGGCGTTCAATGTGAGGAACACAATTGCGAACGCAATCAATTGGACAATGAGCAATCCGAGATTAATACCAAGAGCTTCCATGTTTCTATGCTCCTTGAATTACACGACTTTGAAGAGCATGAGGAACGCGATGACCAGACAGTAAATAGCGATTGATTCAGAGAACGCCACGCCAAGGATCATGTTGGTCAACAAGTTACCGTATGTATCAGGGTTGCGGGCCATGCCGCCGAGGGCGCCCTGCACGCTCAAACCGATACCTACACCAGCGCCCGCGGCGCCGATCATAGCCAAACCTGCGCCCACATAGCGCATCGCATCTAAAATATTTCCATCCATGTTACAAGCCTCCTTAGGTTTATCCTAATTATTTATGAATTATTTTTCAAAAAATTAATGTTCAGCGTGTTCTTCGTCGCCATGACCCTGCGTGGCCATTGCCATGAATACCATGGTCAACATACCGAACACGAAGGCTTGAATGACACCCACGAACAATTCGAACATCATGATCATTGAAGGCAAAATACTGATCTTGCCAAGCAATGAAGCAACCACAGCCACCAACACCACACCCGCGAACATATTACCGAAAAGACGGAATGTGAATGAAAGGATCTTCGCGAATTCAGAGATGATTTCCAACAAACCAACGAGGAAATCCATCGCGCCGAAGAACGGCACTTTGAACATGCGCTTCGTGTTGAAGAACTTGCTGAAGTAGCCAAGTCCCTGTGCGCGGACGCCCATCACCTGAATGGAGAAGAACGAGATCAAAGCCAATGAAAGGGTGAAATTCAAATCCACAGAGATACCGCGGAAGAACGGAGCCAGAATATAGCCGCCTTCTTCAACCTTCTCAGGGAAGAATATTCGCCCAACCACCGCCCAACTCAGCAATGGCATGACCTTCGCCATGAGCGTGGTGGATCACACCGATCGACTCAAAACCAGGGATCAACTTGAGCAGGTTCGCAAACAACACATAGATCATGATCGTTGCAAACCAGGGGAAGATCGCCTTCGCCCACTTCGTGCCAGCAGAACCTTCGGTCATGTTATACAACATTTCCAAAATGGCTTCCATCACGTTACCAATACCAGTCGGCACGAGATCAGTCTGTTGGCTCTTCTTTAGTGAACGGTTCGCGGCAAATCCAATCACCAATAGCAGGACAATCGTCACTGCCAAAGTGGGGAGAGTATTTACCAAATAGAAGGGGCCAGCAAAACCGAGAAAATTCTCAGTCAGTGGCTCCTCGATCAATTTTTCGGCGGCAACCGTGATCTCAGGCTGAACAGGGACATAAATCCCGCCCAGAATAAAACCAGCGATCATAAGCACTAGAACAATCCAGCGCCGCCAGGGGGTACGTTTTTGGGTCTCCAAGCCCGCCTCCTAAGCAGTAGTTTGTTTCTCTTCGGCTTCGTATTTTTCCCTCAGACGCGCCAGCGTTTTTCGCGCCGCATACATCATCAGGAAGACCGAAAGAGGGATTCCAGCAAATAACAACACCAGTGTAAACACCGGTTTCGTTCCGAACGTTTTATCAAGCCACACCCCGCCAAACACAGAAGCCAGAATAATAGCTATGGTAATACAACCCACCTGCCCGATCATTACCACGAGCAAAGTGTATACCATGTTCTGACGATTGGTCTGTTTGGTTTGTGTCATGCCGCACGATTATAACTGACAGGTCAAAAGGATGTCAAACAGAAATCCAAATTGGGATTTCCCGCCCGAAGCGCATTTTCAACGCATGAGCAACTCCCTGCCATTCAGCTGCGTCGCCCCTCTTCAACGCACCTGTCTGGACCATTGGTCTGCTTCTGTTTCGAAAAGATCATCAACACCGAAAAAGGCCGTGGACAATGGCCTTTCAGCCATCGTCCACAGTCTGATTACTAGAACAAATTCAACGCCGCCGCGTCAGACCAGCTGAACCACGGAGCAAAGACCGTACCGACCAAAATCACACCGACCACCAATACCACAAGCGCAATGGTGTATGGACGAGTCAACGGTATGGGGTGGTTCTCCTCGTCCTCGTTCGGCATACGGTAGAGATACACATACTTCAACACGTTCAAGTAGTAGTACACGCCGATGATGGAGTTGAGAATACCCACCACAACCAGCCAGGTGTAATTCGCCTGAACACCCGCGGCGAAGACAAAGACTTTCGCCACGAAACCGCCGAACGGAGGCATCCCCGCCAGCGAAAGGAAAGCGGCCAGCATCATCAAACCCATCAAGGGATTGCGGCGGCTCAAACCAGCGTAATCTGTGATGTCTTCCAAGCCAGTAACTCGGCTAAAAGCCATGACAAGACCGAAGGCGAGAAGATTTGTCGCGATGTAGGCCGCAAGGTAGAAGACCACACTCGCCGCGCCAAGCTGACTAAATGCCACCACACCGATCAACGCGTATCCCGCATGCCCGATCGAAGAATAAGCAAGCAGGCGTTTGATATTGGTTTGGGAAATAGCCAGCAAATTACCTGCGGTCATCGTCACCGCTGCGAGAACTGCGAGGATGGTCGTCCAGGAGGAGGCAATGTCGGGGAGCGCCACGAAGAACAGGCGGATGATCACCGCAAAGCCCGCCGCCTTGGAAGCCGTGGAAAGGAAACCCGCCACAGGAGTCGGCGCACCCTGATAGACATCGGGGGCCCAGAAGTGGACTGGGACAGCCGCAATCTTGAAGCCAAGACCCACCACCAGAAGGCCGATCAAGCCAAAGGAAACATAGAGCGGAAGCTGTCCAGCGGCGAGCATTTCAGAGAGTTTGTAAATGTTGGTCGTGCCGGAAAATCCAAAGATCAGGCTAAATCCATAGAGCAGGACGGTGGAGGCAAGTGTTCCAAATAACAAATATTTGAAGCCTGCTTCAGTGGAGCGGTCGTCACTCAGGAGGAAGCCAGAGAGAATATAGAGCGGAATGGATGCGGTTTCAATGGCGAGGTAAAGCATGACCAAATCGGCGGAAACGGCCATCAAATTCATACCAATGATGGAGGCGAGCAGCATGAGATAAGCCTCGCCACGCTGACCTGCCTTGTCATGATCCATCAACAGGAGGGCTGTTGCCGCGCCTGCGAACATGAACAGCATCTTGAAGAAGAAACCCAGCCAGTCAAAGCGGATCATGCCGCCGAGGACGGCTGTCGGCTCGCCAGGCTGACCGATAAGCAAGCTCACGATCATGGCGACAAAAAGACCACCCGCGGTAAGCCAGCCCACGTTGCGGCGCTGTTCTGTTTTCCAGAACGGCTCAACAATGAGCAGGATGATACCGAGGACAAGGATCAAAATTTCGGGGAGGATGGAAGCGAAAACGGTTGAAGTAAACATTATGCACCTCCCAACAGGCGAAGCACATTCTCAACGCCTTTTTCCACCATGGGAACCATGACAGCGGGGAACATACCGATAACGATCATGAAGAGGCAAAGCGTTGTGATCGCAACTTTATCCAGGATGGTGATATCGCCGATGTGACCGCGAAGATTCTCAGGCATCTCACTAAAGAACACCTTGCGAATGTTCATCATGATATAGGCCGCAGTAATGACAATTGAAATGCTGGCGATGACAGCCACCAGCCATTGGCGTCCCCACACGCCCATGAAGATGGGAAATTCCGCGACGAAACCAGAGAAACCAGGCATGCCCATCGAAACCAAACCACCGATGATAAAACCAATCGTGGCAAAAGGCATCACCTTGGCGATGCCGCCGAGTTCGGGGATCATGCGGGTATGGGCACGGTCATAGATCATGCCTGTAACAGCAAAGAAGAGAGCCGTCATCACACCGTGGGAGAACATTTGCACACCCGCCCCCACGAGACCGTCATGGTTGAGCGTGGAAACGCCCAGCACCACCAGACCCATATGTGAAACGGACGAGAAGCCGATCATGTATTTCATGTCTGTTTGGACGAAGGCGATGAATGCGCCGTAAACCACCGCAACGGCTGCAAAAATCATCAGGAGCCACGCCCATTGCTTCGCGCCTTCAGGCAGGAGCATCACACCCACGCGCAACGCAGCGAACGCGCCGAGTTTCATCAACACACCTGCGTGGAACATGGAAACGGCTGTCGGCGCCGCAACGTGACCGTCAGGCGACCAGTTGTGGAAGGGCCAGATACCGCCCAAGACCGCAAAACCGAGGAAGACAGGTAGGAACCAGATATATTGGAATGTAGCGGAAAATCCCGCACTCTCCATCTGGATCATATCGAAGGAAAGCACACCCGTGTTCTGATACTGGGTCCAGTACATGGCGAGTGCACCGACGAGGGCAACGACGGAGCCGATGAACAGGTATAAGGTCAGTTTCATGGCGGCGTATTCGCGAGTCTTTACCCAGCCCCAAATGGCGATGAGCAGGTACATCGGGAACACGGCGATCTCATAGAAGAAGAACAGCATGAACAGGTCAAGTGAAACGAATACGCCGAACACACCGCCTGCGAGCAGGAAGAGGAAGGCAAAGAATTCGCGCGGCCTGTCTTGAATGCCAGCTTTGACATGCGGATCTTCATCACCCCAGGAGATGAGCACGCCTGTGAACATTACAATACCTGTGAGCAGCACCAGCGGAGTGCTCATGCCGTCCACGCCGAATTTCAAATTGATACCCAGCGCGGGAAGCCAGTTGTATTGTTCAATGAATTGATAGCCTGTCATGTCGCCAAGCAGGTACTGCAGGTACAGCCAGCCCGAAAGCAACAGATCGAGCGACGCAGCAGCAAGCGCTACCGCACGCGTTTCATTCTTCCGATTTGCGGGCATCATCAGCATGATGGCTGCCGCAAACATCGGAAGGAAGGTAATAACACTTAGGATGGGAAAATTCATCATCCACCTCTTAGAACAGAGCCATGACGGCTTTGTTGATGACGTCGAGGATCCAGGCAGGCCAGACGCCGATGACCAAAATGAGGACCATCAACGGAAGCATGACAAGGATTTCGCGGGTATTGATTTCAGTCAGTTTGTGCTCTCCATGCGCCCAGTGTTCATTCAAGGGGCCGTGCAGAACGCTCTTGATTCCCTTGAGAATGTAGGCGCCTGTGAAGAGCAGGCCGAGCATGGAAATGGCGGTGTAGATGGTCAACACAGGGTACGCGCCTCGAACCACCATGAACTCGGAAACGAAACCATTGAGTCCGGGCAGGCCAAGCGAGGCCATACTGGTGAAGATCAGGATGCCGCCATATACTGGCACAAGCGGGAACAATCCACCAAAATCATTGAGATTACGGGTGTGCGTACGCTCGTAAATGACACCGACGAGGAAGAACATGCCCGCCGCCGAAAGTCCATGATTGAACATCTGCAAGACCGCGCCGCTCATGGCGATATGCGCATCTTTCGTGCCTGACGCCAAACCTGCTGCGGCGATACCGAGCATTACAAACCCCATGTGATTGACAGAGGAATATGCAACAAGGCGTTTGAAATCTGTTTGAGCGTAGGATGAAAACGCGCCAAAGACGATGGCCGCCACAGCAAGGAAAGCCAGCGCACCCGCAAATATCTTCGCTTCAAGCGGATAGAACGGAAGCACGAGGCGGATAAATCCATATGCGCCGAGTTTGAGCAGCACGCCCGCCAAAATCATCGAGCCAGCGGTTGGGGCTTCAGTGTGCGCATCGGGCAGCCAGGTATGGAAAGGCCAGACGGGAACTTTGATCGCAAAGGCAATGACAAAGGCCCAGAAGGCAATGCTCTTGACGGTATGCACTGGCATACCAAGCAAAATGGAACCAGGATCCAGCGAGTTCCAACGCTCGTAAAGAGCCACCAGATCGTAGGTCCCGAAGAGAACGCCGAGCATCTGCACAGCGAGGAGCAGACCAAGCGACCCCGCCATGGTGTAGATCATGAACTTGAGCGAGGCGTAATTCCGATTGGCACTCCCCCACTGATTGATGAGGAAGTACATCGGAACGAGGCCGATCTCCCAAAAGACAAAGAAGATCAACAAGTCGAGCGCCATGAAGACGCCGAGCATGCCTGTCTCAAGGAAGAGGAAGAGCATGAAATACGCCTTGACCTTGTCGCTGATGTTGAAAGAGGCAAGGATGGCAAGCGGCGTAAGAAGTGTAGTGAGCAAAACCATGGTGATGGAGATACCATCCACTCCGATATGGAAGGTGGAATTGATAGCTTCGTACCATTGATATTGTTCCTGAAATTGGAAGCCTGTTCTGTTGGGATCAAACACGTTCCATAAATAAAGGGTGAGACCAAACGGGACGAGGCTGGCAGCGAACGCAAACCAGCGATGAAGTTTGGCTTCTTCACTCGGCAGGAAAAGCATAAGTACTGCCGCAACGGTCGGGAGGAACAAGATCAGGCTAAGGAGATGAGAATTGAGAAAGTCCATCTTGCGCTCCTATGCCAGCGTGAGAATGTAGTAGACCAAACCGCCTACTACGAAGAGGAGTATCAGCGAAAGGATGAGATATTGCTGAATACGCCCTGTTTGAATGGGACGAAGGTTCTTACCGATCCAGTAAGTTGCGTCAGCGGAACCGTCACCGATGAATTGGTTGATGAAGGGCACATCAAAGTAATTGCGGATGGCCGAACCAATTCCACCAGTAGTGGGACCAAAAGCGTGCAGGATACCGTCAATCACGCCTTGATCCATGAACTTGTAGATGACGTTTTCCGCGAGCCAGTAGGCAGGCTTGACGAAAATGACGTCGTAAATCTCATCGAAGTAGTATTTGTTCTTGAGTAGGCTAAATTGCAACTTGTCTTCCGCGGGAGAATTGACGTTGCGATAAACCAGCCAGCCCAATCCCAAGCCACCGAGGGCAACAACGAGAGATGTTATCAATGGCCAAGGACTGAATTCCACCGCTTCGGGATGTTCCGCCAGCGTACTGCCAACGAATTCATGGAACCAGTTGGGCACGAGTCCGCCGAGGAGTGGGAAATGCTCGGGAATGCCGACCCAGCCATAGGTCACAGCAAAGAACGAGAGCACTACGAGCGGAGCCGTCATGGTCCACGGTGTCTCATGGGCATGTTCGGCTTCCTGTGTGCGAGGTTCACCGAGGAAGGTCAGCGTGATCTGACGCATGGTGTAGAAAGCGGTAAGGAAGGCCGCAAAAGCGAGAGTCGCAAAAATAAGTGTATGGCCGTGACCAAACGCATCCGCAAGGATTTCATCCTTCGACCAGAAACCCGCAGTTACGATCGGGAACCCTGAGAGGGCAAAGCCGCCGATGAGAAAGGTCCAGAATGTGATCGGCATCTTCTTGCGAAGGCCGCCCATGTTGAACATATCCTGCGGATCAACTTTGTGGTTACCAGTATGAAGTACGCCATGCTCCATGCCGTGAATGACAGAGCCAGAACCGAGGAAGAGCAAAGCCTTGAAGAAGGCATGTGTCACGAGGTGGAAGACAGCCGCAACGTAGGCATGGATACCGAGCGCTGCGATCATGAAACCAAGCTGTGAAATCGTCGAGTAAGCCAAGACGCGCTTGATGTCGTTCTGCGCCACGGCGATGGTCGCCGCGAAGAGTGCGGTGAACGCACCAATGAAAGCGACAACGGTCATTGTCTTTTCGTCGAGGCTGATGATCGGGAACATGCGGATGACCGCATACACACCCGCTGAAACCATCGTCGCCGCATGGATCATGGCGCTGACGGGGGTCGGACCTTCCATCGCGTCGGGCAGCCAGACGTGCAGCGGGAACTGTGCCGATTTTCCAACCGTACCGATGAAGAGCAGCAAGCCGATCAAGCCCGCCGCGGAAAGACCGAACACTCCGCTCGGAACAGAGGCAAGGGTGTGCAAAATCTCTTCGGTGAAGATCTCACGGAAGGATAATGTGCCGGTCACGCTGTAAAGGAAGGCAATACCCAGCAGCATGAAGACATCGCCGATACGGGTGGTCATGAAGGCTTTGATGGCCGCATTGCGCGCGGATTCTTTTCCATACCAGAAACCGATGAGCAGGTACGAGCACAAGCCCATGATCTCCCAACCTACAAAGAGGGTCAGGATGTTATCGGAAACCACGAGTGTCAACATGCCGAATGCAAACAAGCTGATGAATGCAAAGAAACGCGAGTACATCGGCTCAATTGAAAGCACAGTGTGCTTGTGGCCGAGGTCATCGGTTACGGTTGCTCCATGCGGCGGCAGGCCTGCATGATCGTGATCGCCCGCAGGTTGGCCAAAGTTATGATAGCCAACGCTGTAGAGGAAGATCATCAACACCGTCCACGCAACGAAGAACAAAACGGTCGCAGAGAGCGGATCGATCAACACGCCGATCTTCAACCATGTGTCACCTGTCGGCAGCCAATTAATGGAGCTTGCGAAAGGTTCTTCTGCAAAATGCTCGACCTTTATCGCATTCCAAAAAACGATCATGGCTCCCAGCCACGAAAGGAAAGCCGCGCTGATCGCCACCGTATGGCTCAAGACCTTGCTCTTATTCGTGAACAACACGATCAGCGCAAAGGCAATTACAGGTGGCAAGGGAATGAACCAAACCAGATTAGTCACAAATTCATGTGTCATATACGTCCCTACCACTTCAACATATCGAGTTCATCCGCGACCACCGTATTGCGACGGCGATACACGGAAATAACCAAAGCCAGGCCCACGGAAACTTCCGCCGCGGCAACCGCAAACACGATGACGGCAAAAACCTGCCCAGCCAGCACCATCACGTCACCGTAACGCCAAAACGCCACAAGGTTGACGTTGATCGCATTCAACATCAATTCGATGCCGAGCAGGATCGCAACGGCATTTCTACGAGACAGTGCGCCAAACAAACCAACACTGAACAACGCCGCCGCAAAAATGAGATACCAGGAAAGTGGGATCATCTCTTCAGCCTCCTATTTGCGTGTGAACGCGACATAAACTGCGCCCACCATCGCCGCGAGAAGAAGAACGGATGCGACTTCAAACGGCAGGACGTAAGCTTCGGGTGAGACGAGTTGATTGCCCAACTCGGCCACCGCATCAAAACCTGACGGGATGGCTGCTGCGGTTTTCGAGAAGCCGCTCCAACCCTGAAGCAAAAAGGCGAGACCCACAAAGGTCAACACAGCCACGAGCGCGCCCGACCACCAATTCCTGTTCAATTGCGGAGTATTGTCGCGCAATTCCCTGCGGGTCAACATGACCGCAAAGATGAAGAGAATGGCGATCGCGCCGATGTATACAACCACCTGCACCACTGCGATGAAACCCGCGTTGAGAATGGTGTAAATGATCGCCACGCCAAAGAGCGTAGCCACCAGCCACAACGCCGCATGGACGAGGTTTCGCGTGGTCACCACCAGCAAAGCTGATGCCAGGGTGACACCTGCAACAATTAGAAAAATGATTTGTTCTGCTGTCATAAGATCTCCTGTTTCGTCCTGAGCGGAGGGCCTTGTTTTTTTAAGCCCGTAGTCGAAGGATTTGCCCGCAGTTCACCAAAGGGTTTGTCAACTACGCTCAGTGCGAAGGATTTAGTGGTGAGCCTCCACCACCTGTTTTACACCTTCAACCCGTTCGCGCTCCTTTTTGCTCGCCGAGCGGACAAACTCCAGCGAAATCCACGCGACAATGACATTCGAGAGGAGCATGCCTGTGATGAAGAGCCAGCTCGAAGCGTCGCGCAGAAGCGCGTTCATCAGGGCGGTCACCATCACCAGCACAAAAGCAACGGGGGTGAGGAATTTCCAGTTGAATGCCAGCATCTGATCGATACGGATACGCATCACTGTGTATTTGACCCACATGATGACCCAGTAACCGACAAGCGCCTTGAACAGGATGATCGCGATCGCAAGGAAGGGACTGACCTTTTCCAGACCAAAGAAGCGATACCCGCCAAAGAAGAAAATTGCCCAGAAACCACCGAACGTAAAGGCATGCAAAAGTTCGCCTGCATAGAACATGCCGAACTTCATGCCAGAATATTCGATGTTGTAACCAGAGACCAGTTCCGATTCGCCTTCAGCAAGGTCGAACGGTGCACGTCCCAATTCCGCAATGGCCGCAATCAAAAAGATCAACGCCGCCAGCGGCGAAAGCAGAACGAACCAAATATCCTGGCTTTGAATGATCGCATTCATACCCATTGAACCCGCAAAGATCGTCGGGATGAGCAGGGTTGCCAGCATCGGGATCTCAAACGAAACCATCACAGCCACCTGGCGAAATGCGCCGATGACCGAGAACTTGTTGTTTGACGACCAGCCCGCCATGATGATCGAAAGCGTTCCGATCGAACCAGCCGCGATGATGAACAACGCGCCCGCATTCAGATCCACGCCGAGCATCACAGGCGCAAGCGGCACCACCGCCCACAGGATCAACACCGACATCATCGAGAGCATCGGCGCAAGGTTGTACACAACCTTGTCGGCGCCATCGGGCGTGGTGTCTTCCTTGATCATCAGCTTGATGATGTCTGCAAATGGCTGGATCAGGCCGAACGGTCCAAGACGATTCGGGCCGATGCGATCCTGAAAACGCGCCACCACCTTGCGTTCGATCCACACAAGGAAAATATCCACCACCATCAGAATGGTGATGAGCATCAATATGCCGAGGAAGGCGACGAGAACCTGTGCGAACACATCGTTCATGCCCCAGCCGACAAAAATACCTGTCAGCCAGTCCGCGGCAACTTTTAGAGGGTCATTCCAAAAATTCATAAGTCACTCCTGTAAATCTGTAGAGCGAAGTGCCAGTTCGCTCTACGAAAATTTACCTGCATTACACAAAGAAAAGGCTGAAAGGAAAAATCCAATCAGCCTTCTCTACAATGTATTAGGAAACTACGCCCACTCCAACATCCCTTTGCGCCAGGTATATACCAGGCCTGCAACAAGGATGAGAATGAAAATGATACCTTCAACAACGGCAAACAATCCCAACTGGTTCAACTTTACAGCCCAGGGGAAAAGAAAAACGGCTTCTACATCAAAGACGAGGAAGACCAGCGCAAAAATGTAATATTGAGCCTTGAACTGCACCCAGCCCTCGCCGACAGGTTCAATGCCGCACTCATAAGTTGATTGTTTAATGGGATTGGGCTTCTTGGGTCCTAAAAGCCAGCCGACGCCAATTGCACCCACGGGAATGATCAAACCAACAATAAAAAACAATCCAACGTAAAGCCATTCATTCATCTGTACGCTCCATAGCAAAAAATCTTGTAATTTTGGAAATTGTACCATATAGAACAAATCGCCCCTATAACTGCATGTCAATATTTTAGGTGATTTTCGTCATATATTTATTTGGCCTATGACGGTTGCTTTTTTCTCCGAAACTTCAAAAAAAACTTGAAAATATCCTCTAAAAACGGGAACCCGACAATTCCGCCGATGATGGACCCAATTACCCCGGAGGTCCTCGCCACATTGACCGATAGCCCGAAAAAATCCACCGCTTCTATTTCGACCGTCTGAGCGGATACGGCAATTCGGCTTTGTTCTCCCGTTGAGATCTCCGCAAAGTTCAAGTGCAGCCAGACCGTACCACGGTAGATGCCTGTCTCCTGCGGGCGGATGCTCCAAAAGAACGTTGCAGATTGCCCACGTTTCAGCGGCTCATAGATCGCACCCGAGGGCTGGATCTGCATGCCAGCGATATCAAGCCGTGCTTCGGCTGTGACATTATGCGTTTCATACAGGTCAGGGATTTCAATGACTTCGCCCGTGATCACGTTCCCCTCGAACTGCGCCGTCGGTGTGATATTCCCCAGATCGTCCACTTCCAAGGTCAGGCGGACAATATCCCCTTCCACGCCTGCGCGCATCTTGGGCGGGAATTCCAATGTGAGTCGGCGGGTTTCAGGGATCGCAGGAGATTGAGCAGACTCACTGTCAGCGGATTCTGTCGGGCTGGGAGCCGATGGGGTCGGTTTACCCGATGCTCCAGAGGAAGGTTGTGCACTCGTCCCAGCACAGGCCAGAGACAGGAAAAAGACCGTCAACACAGGGAAGATGATCAACAAATAAAATGAGCGAGGGACATTTTTCATCATGGAAGCTGCATTTCCGTCGGCGCGATGACTTGAATACGCGTTTCGCGCGAGTTAGGCAAATATCCCCAAGCCAGGAACGAAATCGACAAGGCAAGAATAGCAAGAGCAAGGAAAAGCCGCAGACGTTTTTTCACCGCGCCACCTCCTCCACCTCCTCATACCAACGTACGCGCGTACCCACTTTATCGCGCATTTGCCAGGCAAGGGACTTCTGCATTCCATTAAATGTATCCAGCACCCGATCAACGCGCGCAACAATCAATGCCCGTTCGTCAGAATTGAGTGCGACATCATCCCCAGAAACCACTTCCTTGACCCGCTCCAAATTGATGGATGTGGTTTTATACAATCCCCAGTCACTGCCGCACAAGGCAGCGATGACACTCAAATTGATCACTTCATCATCACCCATGCCGACTTCAGTGTTCAAAAGCAGGGAGGCAATATCCAGCGCATCCTTGCGGTTGAGGTGCACGATCTGCGCCTTCGACAACAACAACTCCGCAAGTGGAATGGTGATGGGGTCGGCCTTCAAACGATTTTCGAGCGGAATCTTATGACACATCATAAAATCACCGACAAAAATATCGATCTTCATCTCGGATTCATTGTGATAGTAGATCTGACGCTGGTCCCCATTCAACACATTGAACTGCCTGTGAGGAGCATAGCCCACCTCAGGCATGAACGCCTCGAATTCACGGCGCTGTTTTTTGGCAACCACAAAATCAAGATCGGCAAATTCCCTGAGGAACAGAGGGTGATTTTTTTTGTTATGCGCCTGCACCGCCAGCCCGCCAATGGCGCGTAGTTGAATATTTTTTGCGTTCGCCGCATCGATAAGGCGATGCATTTCTTGTATGATGTCCAAGTGATTCTATCCTTTGGGAAAAATGTAAACATGAATACAGGTAAATAAGTATACATGTTTCCGTACCCGTGTGTCTACGTGTTCACCTTTTCACTGCCTTACATCCTTCATCCAAACCCCAAAATCAGCCGAGGCCATTTTCTCCTCGGCTCTGCCCCAACGCTCCAGCGCCCAGCCCCAAAAATCAAACTCAATGGTGGAGATCTTCTGTTGAATGGCGGCCCACAATCCCCAACCCACATCAGACATGATCATGTTCAATTTCATGCGCGCGATCAGCTCGGGGGTCGCATCTCCAAAATACGCAGCGCAAACTTCCATGATTTGTTCGTCATTGAATTGCATTTCCTGGCAGGTATTGCCAAGTTCAAAGGTCGGGTCGTTATTGCCGCTGTATTCATAATCGATCAACCAGAGCTGCTCGCCATCGTCGATGTAGTTTTCTGCAAGCAGGTCGTTATTGCATGGGACAGTCGCCAGTGGATTGACCGACATGGCCTTTTCGATCTGTGCGACCGTGTCCAATCTGGCGGAATATCCATCGGGGATCTTGATGTCGCGTTCTTTGCATAGGCGCAGATAATATTCCGTAAGGCGAAACATATTGAAGTCCGTCAAGAAGCGTTCGCCAGAGTGGAGTCTCTTGATGGATTGAGCCATGCGCGTCGGCATACCCTTTCCATTTAAGGCATCCTTCGACATGGTCTTGCCGTTCAGGAATTCAAGAACCATCACGCTGTGTTCAGGGAAGTGATGCAAAATCTTTGGCGCGACTCCCGCCTGCGCCGCAGCCCTGCTGTTGTGATATTCGTTTTTGCGGTCAATGGCCAGGAGCTCGGTACCTTCGCCCGGCACGCGGATAAAGAATGGCTGACCATCCACATGGACTTTGTAGTTGGTGTTGGTCAGCCCGCCTGAAAGATG
The DNA here is from genome assembly GCF_016705895.1 of Candidatus Villigracilis affinis. NCBI lineage: Bacteria > Bacillati > Chloroflexota > Anaerolineae > Anaerolineales > Candidatus Villigracilaceae > Candidatus Villigracilis > Candidatus Villigracilis affinis. Next base: position 42,087 of record NZ_JADJKT010000008.1, read on the forward strand.
TTCGATCGAAACATCCCTCCCGCTCCAATCCTCTATTTTGGAAACCACTTCGTCTATTACTGGCATAAAACGCACTCCCGTGGGAAATGAAAAAGGTGACAGTTATCTCTCACAAGATAACTGTCACCCATTGGAGTTTATTTATTCAACAGGAATTTCGGTCTGGACCTTATCCATATCGATGCCGCCTTTTTTGCGGTAGGATTTGAAGCCATAATAAATGGCCGCGGACAATGCATAACAGGTCACAAGGAATATGATGGAATTCGTATTCTTGAAACTAATGCCATACAACCCGCCGCCTTCACCGCCCGTATTGAGCCAGGGATCGAACAACCATTCCACGAGCAGGAAGCCGAGGAAGCTGGCGAAGATTACACCCGCGACCGTGATGAGCGGAATGCCGAACACTTTCATCTGGGCAATCGGAGAGGCTTCGAAGAGTTCCTTCTTCTTATATGGAAGAACAATCGCTGCGATGGCTGTGCCGAAATACATGAAGGCAATGCCCTGCGTGGCAGCCAGGGTGATGGAGTAAAAGCCGCCCACGTTGAAGGCATATAGATATGACACAAGCAAGGCGGGCACCACCATCAACAACATGGCGTTGACCGGGGTGCCTTTGTCATTCAATTCGGCGACCTTCTCAGGCAGCAAGCGGTCAAAAGCCGCAGCAAAGATCACGCGTGTGGAAGAAAGGAACAATGTGCCAGCCCAACCAAACCACCAGAAGCTCATCAAAACAACGACAACGATCTGAATGAGGCGATTGCTGGTCAGGAAAAGCGCAAGCAAGGCAGGGTAGGGCCATACAGGCAAAGGCACTGTAGCTCCATACCATACGGAATTCCACCAGGCACCGTTGGATTGCATATAAAAATCCCACCCAATGGTTCTGGCTACGCCGAGAAAGAAGACAATTCCAAGCGTAGTCACAGCGCCGAGAGCCCAAGCCATACCGGAGAAGTTGCGTTTGTAATCCGTTGCGCCGCGGACTTCACCATAGAGGGTTGCGCCCCAATTCGGCCACAAGTTAAAGAATACAAGCCACGGAAGCGTGAGGAGAACCAGCTTAAAGGTTCCGCCGGTTAAGGGTGTTGCAGCGCCGGCCTCTGTACCCGCTTGAACAGTGGCATCATACGCACCGGCCTGAGCGCCAAACAAAGCAGTTGCATTCTTTTCGTAGCCAGCCTTGAAGGCATCGGGGGAACCGGTGAAAAGCAGGACGATCACGATCAGCAGTCCAAGCATACCGGCATAGAAGGAAAATTTTTGAATCCGCGCATAGGTTTTCATACCGAGCATGATCACGAGTGCGACAAAGCCAAGCGCAATCAAGGTGCTGACAAATAAAGGCGTGCCTGTGCCCGCAAACCAAACGGCGGCATCCTTCAATCCAAATACACCGAGAATGGGCACCATCACAACCTGTCGGAACATGTCACCATACACCGGGGTCCACAACCACAACGTGAACCACCAACCTGTAATGGCGAGGATGAAACCAACGCCTCCGCCAAATATGCGGGTCATCCAGACGTAATCACCGCCGGAACGGGGCATTACGGAAATCAGGGAGGCATATACGATGATCTCGAAGATCAAAAATACGGCACTCACGATGAGCGCGTTGATCATGCCGCCACTGAAGAAATACATCTGGCTGAAGCTATAGAACCCCAATGTCACGATATTGATGGAAAAGAACGCATAAATAAATGCGTCGAAGACTGACCACGAACGTACCATGCCAGTCGCCTTACGGACAAACAAGTTGCTCATAACTCTCTCCTCTTTATGATATTTTCAGCAGGGACGCAGCGGTGCATCCCTACATGTAACCTAACCTGTTGTCAAAACGTAATTATCGATCGTGTTCTTTCCTAACTTTACAATGGTGCCAAGCAGGGTTCCCTGCTCATACATGGAACCCGGGTTAATACAAAGCGTCTTGCCGATCCTTGTCGCGCCGCGGCCTTCGTGAATGTGACCATGCAGACTCAACAGTGGCTGCACTTTTTCGATCGCCTTTCGCAGGGCGGTTGACCCGACGGGGATCATCGAATTGCCTGCCAGCACCGGTCTCAAATCCGCGTCCAACTCCGGCGCTTCATCCAAACCTGATTTGTGAGGAGGCACATGGATATTGAAGATGGAGTTGCGCGGATTCTTGAGCTGTGAGTACATCGCCTCATACCTGACTGCAAGCTGGTCCTCGTTCTCTTCACGGTGCGTCTTCCAGGGTGTGATATTGCTCCAGCCTGAAGCGATCATCTCGTGATTGTCGTCCAACTGGGAGACCAGTCCTTCGACCAGCATCACCCGCTTGCTCGAACGAATAATCTCGTCCACTTCATCCATATCATCGTTGCCCGGCGAGCAGTAGACTTTCATGTCCGTGCCGTCCAGCTTTTTATCGGCGAGATCCATCCATTGCTGCACGACCTTGAGCACTTCCTGCAAAAAGATCCTGCTGACTCGTTCGGGATCCTTTTCCAGTTCCGCGATCTCGTCGGGGTTGGTCATGTATGGATAGTAGCCGCGGCTGCGGACACGTTTGGTCATATCCGCAAGCTCTTCTTCATTTGTTGTATCAAACACCTGTTCCAGCAAAGTGATGCGGTAATTTTTGCCGCCCTGATGCACAAACGGGATAACCGCCTTGCCCGTCATATCGCCGCCAAGTACCAGTTTGTCGGCGCCGTAAAATTTCCCCGCATTAAGAAACTTGCTCCAGCAAATATCCGAACCGTGTATATCTGTCGCAAAAAATATGGTTGTCACATGCAAATCCTTGGAAAATGGGATAACTTGCAGAGGTGGTGCGGAATTGATTTCGCCCATTATACTCCCCGAAAAATAGAAAGCAACAGATTTGTTAACAAAAAACGCCCGCTTTATAGCGAGTTTGTGAAGAATGATTCAATTCAAAAGTTAAAACGATTACGACAAAGAATCCAACAACAGGTATTTCATGTATTGTGCATGCTCACGCCGTTGAAGCAGCGACGAGATGATCCATTGTGCAAACACAAAAAGAATATACATCAGCCTTAATCCTTGTTCTTTCAACCACATGATAATCAAAGTATAGAAGCATGGTCTTAAGCGTGGGTTGTCAGCGGGTTAAGATCGAATTAAAGATGTATTACAGATATATCCAGCCGAACTTCTCCCATTGACTTAAGGTGCACCGCCCGATAAACTTCCATTTAATCAAATCAGAGGACTGAGGAGCAACGGGCATGGCAAAAAAAGCATCACCCGTAGGCAGGGCCGTTAAAAGCGACCTAAAAGCGCAGGCGAAAAAGGAAGGTCAAAGGCTGCAAGGCCATCGTCCAACATTCCTTGTTGCCGATCCGTCATCTCCAATCTCACAGATCCATGACCTCGCCTGGGTGGGGCAACATACACAGGCGATCAAACTCGCCACACAGGAATTAGCCAAAGACAACCAATCGCTTAAAGATAAACTGAACCTGCTCGACCAGCGCGCCGAGTCTTATCTTGCTCAGGGGACATTTAGCCTTGCCAGCAAAGATGCCGAATTAATGATGGAAATGACCGAGGCCGATCATGGGGAATTGAAAGTACAGGCGCTCAACCGCAAAGCTTTTGTACAAATCAAGACAGGTGATGTGCAGGATGCCATCAAAACCGCCACCTTGGCAGTCGAGATCGCAAGTTCGGAAGAGGTACACGATAAACGCTTGCTTGCACTGAGTCTCTACCGATTAAGCGAAGCTTATAAAAACATCAGTCATTACGAGGCGGTGATCACAACAGCACAGAAAGCCATGGAGATCTTTCTCGCTCAAGGAGATCTCTCCGGAGCGGGACGGGCCAGTTGGGTCATGGCTCCTGCCTATAACGTTTTGGGCCATGCAAAAAAATCACGTCACGCCGCGCAAACTGCACTGGAATTGTGTCAGCAGGTCAACGATCAATACGGAATCGGAAACGCCCTCAACGGATTAAGCTCCACTGACCCGGATATTGCCGAACGCATCCATCATTACCAGCAAGCCATTCGGGCCTTTGAAACAGCGGGATATCTGGAACGTCAATCCGCCGCCACTGGAAATTTGGGATTCACCTATGCCGCACTCGGCCTGTATAATCACGCACGCCGACTGACCCGCAAAGCCCTGGACATAGACCGAAGCATGGGCGCAAAAATCGGCATGGCATATTGGTCTGAAAATCTATTCGACACTGAATTGAGAATGGGACTCATTGAATCAGCCCGCGAACATTTGAATGAAATGGGCAAGCTCGTGCCCGATTTCGGCGACCCGCGCATGACCGCCAGTTTCAGCACGAATCAAGGTCTCATGGCGCTGGCAGAAGGAAAAACGCAGGAAGCCATCCCTTACTTTCAAGCAGGTGCGCAGATCGCCCGCGAAGTCGAGTTGGGAAATGAAAATGTCCATCTCACCTACCTCGCCATGGCGCACCTGAAAAACAACGACCCTGTCGCGGCACTTGAAGCCTCAACGAAAGCCACTGAAATCCACCGCAGCCAGGATTACAAACTGCCAGATAGTTTCACCTCCCACGAAATTTGGTGGGCACATGCACAGGCGTTATTTTCTAATAACAAAGAATCAGAAGCCCGCAAGGCGCTTGCACAGGCACACGCATTTTTACTTGAAGCCATTGCCAACGTGCGCGATGAAGGCTTGCGCCGCAACTACCTCAACAAGGTCAGGGAGAATCGCGACCTCCTGCAATTCTGGATCAGCGACGGCTCACGCAAAGATTTAAAGCGGAAACCGTCGAGAAAAAATCTATTCGCACATCAATACCTCAAGTCGAATGCGCGCGAACCGTTCAAGCGCCTGACCGATACAGCCTTGCGCCTCAACGCCCTGCATACGGCCACCGAGATGTACACCTTCATTGTAGAAGAAGCCACAGAATTAAGCGGCGGCGAGCGCGTGTTGTTCATTCTTGAAAAAAATGGAAAAAGCGAAGCGGCTGAATCCATCCTCCCACGCGGAGAAAACGCACAGGATGTACTCAACTTAATTGACCCTTACCTCACCCAGGCACGCCTCACGCGGACCGTACAACTGATCCTGCCTGCGAGCGACAGTGTCAGCACTTTGAACAGAGTCATCGCCCCACTCATCGCGCAGAACCAGATCATCGGCTACATCTACGCCGATATGGATTCGCTCTACGGCACCTTCACCGAAGTGGACCGCGACATGCTCGGCATGCTGGCGAATCAGGCCGCTGTCGCGTTGGACAATGTTAATTGGGCACAGGGACTCGAGCTCAAGGTCCAGGAAAGAACCGCTGAACTTCATGCACGCGTGGATGAACTCGCCATCCTCAACAGCGTGCAGGCGGGGCTGGCATCCCAGTTGGATGTCAACGCCATTTATGAATTGATCGGCGAACAGCTGCGCAGTATGTTCGATTCGCAGGCCATCTCCATCATCTCTTTTGATCTAAAAAAAGGCACACGCCATTATCACTATCTCCTCGAACAGGGACAGCGCCACGAGATCCCCGATGCGGCGATTCCCCCGCTCTCACAATTCCTGATCCAAAACAAACGTCCGATCATGATCAACGAAAACTTCAAAGAGCGTTTGGCCGCCATTGGAATCAAATCACAAACCCTGCCAGGCACCAAACCAACTAAATCCCTGCTGCGCGTGCCCATCATGGATGGCGACGAAGTACGCGGCGTGATCGGCCTCGATAATATCGACCGCGAAAATGCATTTAGTAATACCGATGTACGCCTGCTCACCACACTCGCCAGCAGCATGAGCGTGGCATTGGAAAAAGCGCGCCTGTATCAACAGGCGCAGGAGGCCCGCGCCGCCGCCGATGCCGCCAGCGCCGCCAAGAGCGCCTTCCTCGCCAACATGAGCCATGAACTGCGCACCCCGCTCAATGCCATCATCGGTTTCACCCGCATCGTGCGCAAAAAATCCGAAGGGGTGCTGCCTGAAAAGCAAACCGAAAATCTGGACAAAGTGCTCACCAGCGGCGAACACCTGCTCGGGTTGATCAACGCTGTGCTCGATATCGCCAAGATCGAAGCGGGCCGCATGGAAGTGCATGCCGCGAACTTCAGCATCAACGCCTTGATTGATCAATGCTTCAACCTCTCCGTGCCCTTAATGAAACCCACCGTGAAATTCGACAGGCATACCAGTGACCGCCTCACCCTCATCCACTCGGATCAGGAAAAGATCAAACAGATCGTGCTCAATTTGCTTAGCAACGCCGCAAAATTCACACACGAAGGACAGATCACGCTGGCAGTGAACAAAGTGGATGTTTCGCCAGAAGTTCCCGTGCCCAGTTTTCAGGTCTCGGTCAGCGATACGGGCATCGGCATCAGCGAAGAAGCGCTGGGATTTGTGTTCGGCGAATTCCAACAAGCTGATTCCAGCACCACCCGCCAATACGGCGGCACGGGTCTCGGCCTCACCATCAGCCGCAACCTCGCAGGCTTGCTGGGCGGCGAATTGACTGCCATCAGCGAACTCGGCAAAGGATCCACTTTCACGCTTACCCTGCCCATTCAATATCAACCCAGGAAAATCTAAACTTTTAGGAGTTATCCATGAAAACCATTCTTGTTGTGGAAGATACCGAATTGAACATTGACCTCATCACCCAGCTTCTCGAAGATGACTACAACTTGCTCGTTGCCAGAGACGGCATCGAAGGCGTATCAATGGCCACTGAACACACCCCCGACCTGATCCTCATGGATATCTCCCTGCCGATCCTCGATGGCTACGAAGCCACACGCACCATCCGCAAGACCCTGCCGAGCCTGCCCATCATCGGCCTCTCTGCCCATGCCATGGACGGCCACGAACAAAAAGCAAAAGATGCGGGCTGCACCGATTACCTGACCAAACCCGTCAACGACGATCTGCTTTTCAAGATGCTGAAAAAATACCTGGGCGAATAGGATTTGTTTATATGGCGAAGAAAATAATTAAAGCAGACGATGGACGACAGACCATTGACCACATCCGCCAACTCGCGTGGACGGGTCAACACGCGTCGGCAATTGATTCAGCGACACAGGCATTAGCCGCGCCGAAAACGCGAATGCGACCCGCCGAGCAAATGTCCCTGCTCGACCTGCGCGCGGAATCCTACATCGCCCTCGGCAAACTCGACCTCGCCATGAAAGACGCCAAGGCGATGATGAAGATGGGTTCAAAGGTTGCAGGTTTGAAGGTTCAGGCGTTGAATAGACTCGCCCTCGTCCAAATGCGGACGGGTGACTTGAATGCCGCAGTCAAAATCCGCCACGGCAAGGCAGGTGAAATCGTCAATCGTCAATCAAAATCGCTTTACGCGCCGAAAGCCTCTTCCGCCTTGCCGAAGCGCAATGGCGCGCAAGACAACTCGACGCCGCCGTCGAGACCGCACAAAAAGCCATTCGCCCTGTATCAAGAACTTGGCGACACATCAGGAACGGGACGCGGGTATTGGGTGTTAGCAGGTGTTTTCTTTCGCTCAGACCGCGGCGAAGAATCGCGCCGCGCCGCGCAGACCGCGCTGGAATTATGCAGGCAGGCAGGCGACTCGTATGGGATCGGCAATGCCCTGCTTTCGTTGGCAAATACAGATGTGGATATCGCCGAACAAATCCAACACTATCAACATGCAAAGAGCGCTTTTGAAACCGCGGGCTATGTCGAGCGGCAAGGCGCTGTCATGGGCAACTTGGGAAATACGTATGGCGAATTGGGTTTGCACCCGCATGGCCGCCGTCTGCAAAGGGAATTGGTTGAAATAGATCGCGCCATGGGCGCAAAACTGGCGTGACCTATGACCTGATGGGTCTCATCGGATCAGAAACAACTTTCGGTGACTTGGCGGGCGCCATCTGCACCTTCAGGAGTTTGAAACGCTCGTCCCCGACCTCGGCGACCCAATCATGGAAGCAAATCTTTTCAGCCAACGGGCAGACCTGGCATTTGCCGCAGGCGACATCCAGACTGCCATTCGCCATCAAAAATCTGCGCTGAAAACTGACCAGAGAATCACAGATCGGGCACGGAGCATACAAACCTCACCACTTGGCAACGGCTAAATATCTCGCCGCAGGCGACCCCGCCGCCGCGCTTAAAGCCACAAGCAAAGCCACAGCCCTGCATCGCGCCCAAAACTTTGCCAGACCCGAAGCCACTAGCTTCACAGTATATCTGGTGGTGGCATGCGCAGGCGCTGAACGCCAACAAGAAAACGCGAGAAGCGCGCGAAGCCCTCGACCGCGCCTACGACTTCTTGCTGGAAGGCATCACCAACATCCGCGATGCAGGTTTGCGCCGCAACGCGCTCAACAAGGTCGAAGACAATCGCAAAATCTTGCAATTCTGGGTGAAGGATGGGGCGAAACGCAAGTTACCAAAGGAACGATTATTCGCGCATCTCAACATCGAATCCAACCTGCGCGAACCGTTCCAGCGCCTCGCGGATACGGGTCTGCGCCTCAACGCGCTGAAAACTGTCAGCGAGATCCAAACCTTCCTCGTCGAAGAAGCCACCGAACTGATCGGCGGCGAGCGCGTGATGTTGATCTTGGAACGTAGTGCCGACTTTAGTCGGCAAACCAAAACGCCGAATGAATTCAGCACTACGCGTGAAGTCGTCGAATCTATCCTGCCTCTCCCCTCCTACCAATCAGGTAAAGGCTACGAAACCGCCGAAGACCCACAGGATGTGCTCAAGCGCATTGGAAAATATTTAGATCAAGCGCGTCAAACGCGGACCGTTCAACTGCTTCTCCCTAAGAAGGCTGGTCTCAACCGAATTATTTCCCCGCTCATCGCCCAAAACCAAGTCATCGGATATTTATATGTAGATATGGACTCGCTCTACGGCTCCTTCGACGACACCGACCGCGACATGCTCGGCATGTTGGCGAATCAAGGCGCTGTCGCTTTGGATAATGCTGGTCTGCTGGAAGGACTCGAGCGCAAGGTCGAAGAACGAACCGAAGAACTCAACGCCCGCGTGGACGAACTCGCCATCCTCAACTCCGTGGGCGAAGCGATGGCGAAGACGCTGGATGTCAAAACGGTGACAAGAATCGTGGGCGATAAGGTCCGCGATATTTTCCATACTCAAGGCGTATCGATCATGCTTCTGAACACACAGACCAACATGATCCATGTGCATTATGAATACGACGAAGAAGAGGGTGTTGTTGATTACATTGAACCCTTCCCGCTTGGCATAGGCATGACATCGAAAGTTATTAAGTCACGAAAACCGTTGCTTATGGGCACGTTATTGGAACAAAGAGCAAATGGTTCATACATGGCTCCTGAAATAATGGAGCAAAGCAGTAGTGACTTAGTTGCAGAATCGTCGATGCTCGTGCCAATCATTGTCAATGACCAAGTATTGGGTGTGGCAATGGTCACCAGTTATAAACAACATGCCTTCAATGAAAATGACCTGAGCCTCCTGCAAACCCTCTCCGCCAACATGGGCGTCGCGATTCAGAACGCGCGTCTCTTTGAAGCCGAGCAGGAACGCGTCGCTGAATTGCAGATCATCAACTCCATTCAGCAGGGACTCGCCGCCGAGTTGGACTTCCAAGCCATTGTGGATCTGGTCGGCGATAAGTTGCGGGAAGTGCTCAAATCGGGCGATATCGGAATTCGCTGGTATGACCGCACAAATAATGTAATTGTGCCCATGTACGAATACGAGCATGGTAAAAAGATTCACGTTCCATCGGCAACCCCAAAAGAGGGCGGATTGTTCGATACACTTAGGAAAAGGAAAATTCCTATTATTTTCAATACGATCAAGGAACAAATCGATTTTGGGGTCACATCTGCTCCTGGGACAGATATGGCGAAATCAGGCACACATATTCCCATCATCACAAGCGATCAGGTCGTTGGGCAAATTATCATTGAAGATCATGAACGCGAGAACGCCTATGGTGAGTCTGAAATCCGTCTATTAACCACCATCGCCGCGTCGTTGGGAACTGCGCTTGAAAACGCCCGTCTCTTCGATGAGACCCAGCGCCTGCTCAAGATCACCGAAGACCGCGCCGCCGAGCTTGCCATCATCAACAGCGTGCAGGAAGGGCTCGCCTCCAAACTGGAGATGCAAGCCATTTACGATCTGGTCGGCGATAAATTAGCCGAAGTGATGAATACCCTCGATATCGATATCCGCATCTTCTCGCCGGAAACCAACCAGGTCTTCTTCCCCTATCTGCGTGAACACGGCGAACGAATGGAAATCCCCCCCTCCCCTCTGCGCGGGTTTGCGAAGAAAGTCTATGAAACACGTCAGACGATTGTGATCAACGAAAACCTGGCAGAGCGCATGGCAGAGTTTGGCTCGACGCTGGTGCCCGGCACGCAAATGGAAAAGTCTTTTATGGCTGTGCCCATCGTGGTGGGCGGCGCAGCGCTGGGCATGGTCAGCATCAGTAATTACGAAAAAGAAAACGCATTCGGCAATTCAGATGTACGTCTGCTGCAAACCGTGGTTAATGCCATGAGCGTGGCGCTTGAAAACGCGCGCCTCTTTGATGAAACCCAGCGCCTCTTAAAGATCACCGAAGATCGTGCCACCGAACTATCCGTGATCAACAGCATTCAACAAGGGCTGGCAGCGGAATTAGATACGCAAGCCATTGTGGAGCAGACCGGCGACAAACTGCGCGAAGCTCTGCGCGCCGAAGACCTGGGCATTCGCCTGTACGATGCGCAAACCGGGCTCATGCATTACGTCTATGAATACGAGAAAGGGCGGCGTTTGAACACTCCGCCCAGACCGATTCAAAAAGGCGGCACATTCGAAAGAATCATGAAAACCCGCCAGCCCTTTGTGCGCAATACGCTTGCCGAACGCGAAACACTGGGGCTTCAGCTACTACCAGGCACAACAGCCAGCAAATCCAGCGTCAATGCGCCCATCATCGGCAACGACCGCGTTATCGGCACGATCATCGTACATGACCACGAAAAAGAATATGCATTTAGCGATGCGCAGGTGCGCTTGTTGCAAACCGTGGCGGCGAGCATGGGTGTATCGCTCGAAAGTGCGCGTCTCTTCAGTGAAACCCAGCGCCTGCTTCAGATCACAGAAGACCGCGCCGCAGAACTCTCCATCCTCAACGACATTGGCGAAGCGCTTACCAGCACACTCGATACAAAGACCCTCACCTACAACGTCGGCGACAAGGTACGCGAGATCTTCAACGCTGAAATTGTCGATATTCTGATGTATAACCCTGAATCAAATACGGTCAACCTCGCCTACAGTTACTTCGAGCGTTATTTCGAAGAGGAACCTGCCTGGGAACTGGAAGGCGGACTGACTGCAAGGGTCATCCGCTCCAGAAAGCCGCTCCAGCTCAATACCGCCCAGGAGATCAACGAAGCGGGTGCGGAGGCTTATGTCACAGCACCGGACGACACCGCCGATGTGCAGTCTTATCTCGGCGTGCCCATCATGGTCGGCGAGAAGGTGATGGGCGTGATCGACGTCCAAAGCTTCAAGAAACATGCCTTCAACGAAAACAATGTGCGCCTTCTGCAAACGCTCTCCTCCAATATGGGCGTGGCGCTTGAGAACGCGCGTCTCTTCAATGAAGTGCAAAACCGCAACCGCGAGATCACTGAGACTCTCGAACAACAGACCGCAACCAGTGAAGTGCTCCGCGCCATGAGCGGCATCCAACCTGATCTGCGCACCCTATTGGAGATCATTGCCATCAACGTCGCCAAAGTGTGCGGCGCAGACGACGCTCACATCTATCGCATTGAAGGCGATGCGCTCAAGGAATGGACCCATCGCGGCCCGATCCCCGGGCTGGAAGCTGGCGAATTCCTGCCGCTCAATCGCGATTCATTGATCGGGCGTTCGATCATCGACCAGCAGATCATTCACATTCACGATGCCGCATCGGAAATAGACGAGGCGGATTATCCGATCAGCGCCGTTCTTCAAAAACGCTGGGGATACCGCACGGCGCTCGCAACTCCGCTATTGCGTGACGGCAAGCCGCTCGGAGCCATCGCCATTCGCCGCAAGGAGGTCCAGCCGTTTACCGAAAAGCAGATCGAGCTGATCAAAACCTTCGCCGATCAGGCTGTGATCGCGATCGAGAACGTGCGCCTCTTTGATGAAACCCAGCGCCTGCTCAACGACACACAACAGCGCAATGCCGAGCTCAGCGCCATCAGCAAGGTCACTCAAGCTATCGTGGCTGAAACTGAACTCGATAACCTGATCCAGCTCATCGGGAGTCAGACCCGCGATATCTTCGATGCAGATATCGCCTATCTGGCGCTGCTCGATCCGCAAACGAACACCATCCAATTCCCGTATCAATATGGCGATACCCTCCCGACCCTCAAATTGGGCGAAGGCATGACCAGCCGTATCATCCAAAACGGACAGCCGCTGCTCTTCAATAGAAACCTCGATGAACAAAGCTCCGCGATGGGAATCAACCGTCTGGGCAGGCGTGCCCGCTCTTATTTGGGCGTGCCGATCAAGTCCGGGCGGGATACCATCGGCGTGATCAGCGTGCAAAACACAAAACAGGAAGGCGTCTTCAATGAAGATTCGCTGCGCCTGTTGAACACCATCGCCGCGAATGCAGGCGCCGCGATCCACACCGCGCAATTACACGCTGAAACCCAAAGGCGCGCGCGTGAAATGGCCACACTCACCGAAGTGGGCCGCGACATTTCATCCTCCCTTGAAGTATCCACCGTGCTGGAGAGTATCGTCAAAAACGCGATGGAATTGCTGCACGGCGAACTCAGCGCGCTCTTCCTCCCTGAAGGCAACGGCGAGATCTTCCGCGCCATTGCGGCCATCGGACAAAATTCCGACGAACTTCGCAACGATACGATTCAATTCGGGCAGGGCATTCTCGGCGGTGTCGCCAAATCCAAGGTCGGCGAGATCATCAATGACGCCAACAACGATCCGCGTGCCGTTACCATTGTGGGCACCGAGAACACACCCGATGAAAACATGCTCGTGGTGCCCCTGCTCGCCAACGATGAATTGAAAGGACTCATGTCGGTCTGGCGCACAGGCAAAGGACTCGAATTCATAGAATCCGAATTGGAATTCCTCAACAATCTCGCGCGCCAGGCGGTCATCGCCATTCAGAACTCACAGCTTTTCGCCGAAGCACAGGAAGCCCGCGCCGCCGCTGAAAACGCCAACCAGGCCAAGAGCGCCTTCCTCGCCACCATGAGCCACGAATTGCGCACTCCGCTCAACGCCATCATCGGCTTCACACGCATCGTCCGCAGAAAAGCCGAAGGCGCATTGCCTGAAAAGCAAACCGAGAATCTCGACAAGGTGCTTTCCAGCGCTGAGCATTTGCTGGGGCTCATCAACACCGTGCTCGATATCGCCAAGATCGAAGCGGGCCGCATGGATGTGCAAGCCGCCAATTTCAACATCAATACGCTGGTGGACCAATGCTACAACACCGCCCAGCCGCTGGTCAAACCACACATCTTGTTTAATAAAAACAACGACATCGAACTGCCGCTGGTCTACTCCGATCAGGATAAGATCAAGCAGATCATTCTCAACCTGCTCAGCAATGCCGCCAAATTCACGCACGATGGCAGCATCGCCATCAGCGTGCGCCACGCCGAATCCACATTCATGGTGGATGTAAAAGACAGCGGCATCGGCATGAACGAGGAAGCCCTCAGCCGAATCTTCGAGGAATTCCAACAGGCAGACACCAGCACAACCCGTCAATATGGCGGCACAGGTCTCGGCCTTTCCATCAGCCGCAGCCTCGCCCGTCTGCTGGGCGGCGACCTGACGGTGGTCAGCGCGCCGGGCCAGGGCTCCACATTCACATTGACCCTGCCGATCCATTATGGAGAGGAAAAGAACGCCTCCCTATCGGACCTGCAGCCTGATTCTGCACAAGGATCAAAATCCACACGGAAAGAGATCTCCACTAAAAAACGCGTCCTCGTCATTGATGATGACCCCGATGCGGTTTATCTTCTGCAAGAATCGCTCACCAGTGATGAGTTCGAAGTCATCGGCGCGCGCAATGGCTCTGAAGGCCATCAACTTGCCCGCCGTATCATGCCCGACGCCATCCTGCTCGATATCCTCATCCCCGACAAAGACGGCTGGCAGGTGCTGCATGACCTGAAAGTGGACGAGAGAACCACGAACATTCCAGTCATTCTCCTAACCATCGTGGACAAGAAGGCGCTTGGCTTCCGTTTGGGTGCAGCCGCCTATCTGCTCAAACCGCTGAATCCGCGCGAAGTACTCGACACCCTCAGCCGCGTCACCAAACTGGTGGACCGTTCCCACATTCACGTGCTGGTTGTGGACGATGACCCGCACATTGCAGACATGCTGCAACAAATTTTGCCCGCCTCTGAATTTGACTTGCGCTCCGCCGAAGATGGCGTGGCTGGGCTCGAAGCCATCTCCCAGATCCGTCCCGATGTGCTTCTGCTCGATATCATGATGCCGCGTCTCGATGGCTTCGGCGTCATCGAACGGCTGCGCGCCAACCCCGCAACGCAAGACATCCCCATCATCGTCATCAGCGCCAAAGAATTGACCGATGACGAATCCACCCGATTGAAGGAAAGCGTCGCTTTCGTCATGCGCAAGCAAGGCTTCGATGGCGAGAAACTTGTCGAAGAGATCAAAAGCGTTGTGAATAAATAATCCAAAGCCCTGGAGCATCATGAACAGTCAATCCAAAATTCTGATCGTTGACGACGAACCCTTCAACGTGGACTACCTCGAACAGGAACTCGAAGACCTGAATTACATCACCGCCACCGCCGTCAACGGACAGGATGCGCTGGAAAAAATAGTCAGCGAATCGCCAGACCTGGTTCTGCTGGATATCATGATGCCCATCATGGATGGTTTCTCCGTGCTCGAAAAAGTGAAGGCCGACCCCGCCATACGGAACATTCCCATCATCGTCATCTCAGCCAACAATGACCTGCAAAGCGTGGTCAAGGGAATCCAACTCGGCGCGGAAGATTACCTGCCCAAGCCGTTCGAGCCGACGCTGTTGAAAGCCCGCATTCAATCGAGCCTTGAAAAGAAACACCTGCGCGACATGCAGGACCTCTACCTCAAAAGCCTCGAACGTGAAATGAACATCGCGCGCGATATTCAAAAGGAATTCCTGCCCGCGCAGCTTCCCGACGTGCCGGGCTGGGAGATCGCCTCGTATTTCGAAGCCGCCAAGGAAGTGGCAGGCGATTTCTACGACGCCTTCACCCTGCCCGATGGCACGCTGACCTTCCTCGTAGCGGACGTGTGCGGAAAGGGCATCGGCGCGGCATTGTTCATGACCCTCTTCCGCAGTCTCATCCACGCGGCATCCATTTCCGATCAATTCTCCCCGGGGCAGGAACAAAAATCCCTCAGCCCGGCGGAACGCCTGCAGCATGTGATCTCGCTGACCAATAATTACGTGGCGGAAACTCATGAGGAATCCAACATGTTCGCCACGGTATTCATCGGCATCCTCGACCCTGTCAGCGGAAAACTTTCCTACATCAACGGCGGAAACGAACCTCCGTTGATCGTTGGCAAAGACGGCAAAGTTCACACCACATTGACCCGTACAGGTCCCGCCATTGGGGCGATCGCACAGGCCAAATTCACCGTCAAGGAAACGACCCTCGCCAGCGATGACCTGCTCGTGGCCTTCACCGACGGCATTCCAGACACACAGAATATCGACGGTGAATTCTTTGGCAATGAGCGTCTGCGGGAATTGCTGATGAATCATTCCAGCCCGACCCAGCTATTGAACGAAATCGAAGTGGACCTGAAACAGTTCATCGGTGAAGCGGAGCAATTCGACGACATCACCTTGCTGGCGATCAAAAGAAAAGCATCGTGAATCCATATCAGGCACGCAAAAAGAAGTGACAAAAAAACTCCCTACTCAAGACTCCCCGCTCAAGCCGCCGTCCTCGGCGGCGGGGACGCCACCTTGAGCAATAGAGTACCATCCTAAAGAATCAGAAACATTTATCTTCAAAAATGTATAATAGACTTCTTGCATAAGTCACAATACAATTGTGTGAAAAACCTTTTGAAACACTGAGACACGAAGACACAGAGGAAAACCAATTAAAAACTCCGTGACTCAGTGTCTCCGTGGTAAAAACTTAACTTTCGCAAGAGGTCTAATGAAAAATCGTCTTAATCAAATTACTTTAAGGAGAATATCATGGAGATTAAGGTAACTACCCAAAACAGCCGCGTGCCAGTGACGATCATCCACATTGACGGGAATCTTGATTCGTCATCCTTTACCAAGTTTCAAAAAACGGCTGAAGAACTGATCCAAAACGGCTCCCGTCATATTCTTGTCGATCTGGAACATTCGCCCTATGTAAGCAGCGCGGGATTCCGTGTTCTAAGCCAGATCTTCAAGGAATTAAATGCCATTCATCCCGACACCAACCTGAGCGAAAACGAGATGAAGCAAGGCATCATCGACGGCTCCTATAAATCTCCATACTTGAAACTGGTCAATCTTTCAGCCGACACAAAGGCTGTTTTTGTCACCACGGGGTTCGATATGTACATCGAAGAGTACGATGATCTGAAAACAGCCATCGCATCTTTCTAAACTGGAACTTGTCTCAAAAACGTCATCCTGAGCGAAGCGACACTTGCGCCGCGCGCCACATCGTCCCGATGCTCTTTCGGGAGTGCGGTGAGGATCTCTACGCCCAAAATGCGAGACTCTTCGGTCGCGAAGAACGCTCCCTCAGAGCGACACGGCATATCTAACAAGAACTCAGAGTAATCATCTCTGGGTTCTTTCTTTTTGACAAACTATACTTGGGCAATCTGTTGTAGAATCACGCGAGAGACGATCTCCGACAAACAAGGGACAAAACCATGAAAGTCTTCCTCAGTTCCACCTACATTGACTTGATCGAACACCGCAAAGCCGCGCATGATGAAAAACCATCACAAAATCAAGAATGGCGACCACGGATGCGAAGCCTTGGTGGAATTCGTGCATTCGTGAAAATTCGTGGACGGTTCGACCCAAGGATTACGCCATCACCAACAAAAACTCGTGCCATATCAAAATGCCCATTTTAGGTCTCGTTCTTGAGTTATCACCGCTATTGTCGTCCGGTTTGAACCGCCCAAAGATGGCGGAGTATTCAGCACAGCAGGAATTCATCATCTTGATTTCTTCAAGGCTGAGAACAAGCGTCAAGGGCTGGATGGATGTATTCAAAAAAGACGTTGAGCCAAACAAGAAGATTCAACACAAAATCATGTCAAAAAGTCACAAGTGCCC
Source organism: Candidatus Villigracilis affinis (assembly GCF_016705895.1). Lineage (NCBI taxonomy): Bacteria > Bacillati > Chloroflexota > Anaerolineae > Anaerolineales > Candidatus Villigracilaceae > Candidatus Villigracilis > Candidatus Villigracilis affinis. The sequence goes on from NZ_JADJKT010000008.1 coordinate 59,428, forward strand.
AAATCGTCAACATTTACCACTACTCCTCCGCAATTCCCAACCTCCCAATTCCCAATCTACCAGGCAACACGCTCCCCAATCAAGCATTACTTCTTCGGACGTGCAAAGAACTAAAAATCATCGCTCCGCCCTTTCCCCAGAGTCCCGCACCTGGGGCGCACTCATTGACGGACCTGGCGGCATCGGCAAGACCGCCCTCGCTATCAAAGCCGCGCATGACGCGCCAGCGGAACTCTTCGAGCGCAAAATCTTCATCACCGCCAAAGTGCGCGAACTGACCGCCGAAGGCGAAGCCAAACTGACCGACTTCACCCGCCCGACCTACCTCGCCATGCTGGACGAACTGGGCAAGGAATTGGGCGCAGACGGACTCGAAAAACTCGCGCCCGATGAGCGTCCCAACGAACTGCGCCTCGCGCTGGCGGGCAAGAAGGCGCTGATCATCTTCGACAATTTGGAAACCCTGCCAGAAGAAGAGCGCACGCGCCTGTTCCAATTCCTCTCGCGCCTGCCCGAAGGCAACAAAGCCATCGTCACCTCCCGCCGCCGCACCGACGTGGACGCGCGCATCGTGCGCCTCGACCGCCTCGCCCGCGACGAAGCCCTGCAACTCATCGCCGAACTCGCCGCCAAATATCCGCGCCTCGCCCGCGCCTCCCAAAAAGAGCGCGAAGACCTGTACGAGATCACGCAGGGCAACCCGCTCTTCATCCGCTGGATCGCGGGGCAGTTGGGGCGCGCAGGCTCGCAGTGCCGCACCATCGCCGAAGCCTGCGCCTTCATTGACAAAGCCCCAAAAGGCAACGACCCGCTCGAATACATCTTCGGCGACCTGCTGGAGACCTTCACCGCCGACGAGACGAAAGTCCTCGCCGCGCTGACGTATTTCAGCCTGCCCGCCAAACTCAAGTGGATCGCGGACATGACCGACCTGCCCGAACGCGCCGCCGAGACCGCGCTGGAAGACCTGACCGACCGCTCCATCCTGACCTCTGACCTGTCTGCCCAAACCTACTTTTTACCCCCGCTGACAGCGAAATTCATCCGCACGCGCCGCCCCGAAGCCGTGACCCAGACAGGCGACGCCCTCACCAACCGCGCCTACGCCCTCGCCATGCAATACGGCGGAGAAGCAAAGACTACGAAAAATTCCCCACGCTGGACGCCGAATGGGACTTCATCTCCGCCGCCCTGCCGCGCCTGCTGACAGGCGACAATGACCGCCTGCAAACGGTGTGCGACCAACTTTACATTTCTTCAATTTCACGGGCAAATGGGATGATTGGCTTTGGCTTTCCGAACAAGCCGAAGAATGCGCCCTCGCCGCTGATGATAAAGAGAAAGCGGGCTGGCGAGCGTATCGGGTAGGATGTGTTTACTACCTCCGCAACCAACCCGCCGAAGTGCTGGCGTGCGCCGCCCGCGCCGCCGAACACTGGCAGGATAGCACACCGCGCAACAAAGCAATTGCCATCCAACTGCGCGGACTCGGTCACGAACTGAACAAAGATTACCCCGCCGCCATCGCCGCCTACCGCGAAGCGTGGAAATCTTCCGCTCCATCTCCCCGAAAGCGATGATGTCGCCATTGCGCTGAACTTCTAGCAAGCGCGGAAAACGCAACAAAGACTACCCCGCCGCCGAGCGCGACTACCGCGAAGCCCTGCGCATTGCAAAGATAATCAAAAACGATGAAGGCATTGCCATTTACACAGGCAACCTGGCAGAACTCGCCCTCGACCGCGAGCAGTGGGCAGAAGCCGAGTCCCTCGCCCGCGAAGCCCTCGCGCTGGCAGAAAAAGTCGGGCGGCAGGAGTTGATTGCCAGCGATTGTCACCGCCTCGCCAAAGCCCTGCTCAAACAAAACCATAATTTGGATGAAGCCTTATCCATGTCCCGCCGCGCCGTCGAGATTTACACGCGCCTGCGTCATCCCGATTTGCAGTCAGCGCAGGAAACGCTGGCGGAGATCGAAAGAGCCATCCACGAATAAGACCAACCACGAATCACGAATGGGAGGTCGGCGATTCAGTATTCGTGTGATATTCGTGGACGGGTTGCCAGGGAGCTGGGAGATCGAAAGGAAGCCAACCACGAACGCTGCAACGAAGTGGGCGCAAATGTTCACGGAATGCGTATTCGTTTATTCGTGAAAATTCGTGGACGGGTTTTGTGGGAGAAAGAACCGTCCGTAGGTGAAGTCACGAACGGGAGTCGGACATTCGTGCATTCGTGTGATATTCGTGGACGGTTTGGCTGAAGAAAGAAACATCCATCCGAAAATGAATTCACGAATGGAAGTCGACATATTCGAGTATTCGTGGACGGTGTTTTCAAAATAAAACCAATCAACGGAGAAACTATGCCCCTTGTAGTTGACTCAACGGGAAATGACCTAACCTACAAACTGATCGGTCTTGCAATGGAAGTCCACAATGAAATTGGTCATGGCTTCAAAGAGGAAGTGTACGAGAAAGCCATGGAAGTCAAACTCAACCATGCAGGCATTGAACCGAACCGCCAACACGAAGTCTTTGTCGATTTCGAAGGCGAACGGGTCGCGACCTTCTACTTGGATTTATTTCCAAATCAGCAAGTGGTTGTAGAAGTCAAAGCGTTCAGTCATCAACTGACCAATGACGAACTGGCACAGGTCATCAATTATTTGAAAGCCACAGGCGCGCCTGTCGCGCTATTGTTCAACTTTGGGCGCAGAAGATTGGACTATCGGCGGGTTTTCCCTGGCAAGGACATGAAGCCTGTTCAAAGAATTGGGCGGGATAATGCGATAAAGAAGTAAAGATCGCACGAAGACCGTCCACGATTGGAAGTCGGTTATTCGTGGACGGTTTGCCATAACAGCAAACGCTGGCGGAGGTCAAGAAAGAAAGCAAGAGACAGTCACTTGTGAGGTGACTGTCTCTTCGGAAAACTTCGATAAGTCTTGGCAAAGACATTTCGAAGTCTTTCCAAAAATGTCAGCACATTTTTCCAAAGATGTCAGCACATTTTCACTAAAATATCAGTACATTTTTGAAAACCTTCCCTGTCAGGATTAAAAACCTCTCAAGGACAGTTGTAACCCGCCGCGCTGTCGAGATTTTCACGCACCAGCGTCATCCCAGTTTGCGATCAGCGCAGGAAACGCTGGCGGAGATTGAAAAAGCAATGCAAAATAATGAGGAATGATGAATTTTCCGCCAAAATCGAGGACACAGCCATGAAGACGCCAAATCTCAACAAGATCTTTGGGCGGACAGTATCCATTCAGGTCACCATTGCCTGGACGTTCGTGGTGATTATCAGCTACTTCATTGGGGATATATGGCTAAAAAGCGAAATTATCACCCACGTGGTCCTTTGGCTGGCGGGGGTGCTGGCATTTGGCTTTATCTTTTCACGGGGAGACACGGCACACGAAAAAGGGAAAGATGCCGAAGGCAGGCAGATCAGCAGTTTAATTTATCATGCCGTGATGGAAACCTCCCCTGATTCGGTCGCCGTGACAGACCTGCTCGGTAATTATATTTTCGCCAACAAACAGACCGCCGCCCTGCATGGATATGACAGCACCGAAGAATTTATCGGGAAAAGCGCCTTTGGCTTTTTTCCCTTGAGCGAAGTCCCCAAAGCGACAAAGTATATGAACTTAACCCGCGCCGATGGGATCATCAAAAACATTGAATTCGACCTCCAGCGCAAAGACGGCAGCACTTTCCCCGCTGAACTGAGCGCGGCCTTGATCAAGAATGAATTTGGCATCCCCGTGGCATTCATTGCGGTCACCCGAGATATCACCGAACGCAGGCGCGTCGCAGACCAACTCCACGATATGAACGATCAGCTGCGCCTGCAGCTGGGGGAGATCGAAAAACTGCAAGCCATTTTGCATGAGCAGGCGATCCAGGATCCGCTCACGGGGTTGTACAACCGCCGCTTTATGGAGGAAGCCCTCAAGCAGGAATTTGCCCGCGCAAGTCGGGGAAGCCAGCCCTTCAGTGTGGTGATGCTGGATATGGACAACCTGAAAACCCTGAACGACAAACATGGTCATGTCGTTGGCGATGCAGCCTTGAAGTCTCTTTCCAAATTGCTCAAAGACCAGACGCGCACTGAAGATATTGTTTGCCGCTTTGGCGGGGATGAATTCCTGGTCATTTTGCACAACGCAAATGAGCAAATAGCCGCTGTCCGCCTTCAGGAATGGAGCGAACGGGCAAAGGCTATCCATATCGTTCACGAAGGCAGTCAACTTCAGGTAAGTTTTTCTGCTGGCATTGCCACCTATCCAACCTGTAACAGCATCGAAGAACTGATCCGCGCGGCAGATAAAGCGCTCTACGATATCAAAGCAAAGAAAAAACAAAGCCTATAAAAGACTTCTTATGTAAATGTCCAGCCGCCTGGCGATAAGCCAAATGGCAACAAAACTCGGAGCAATCGACTCCGAGTTTTTTGTTTCTTTCGAGGCGTCCGCTGAAATGTGTTGTAGAATTGCCACGTCATTGGAGACCGAATGACGCGCGATGCGCGTCAGGCTCGCTACCCAAAATTTGACGAATACTCAAATCTCAGGAGACCAAATGACACATCCCTACCCCCCCGAACCGTATCGTATCAAAGTAGTTGAATCCATCCGCCTGATCTCATCTGAATCGCGCGAAGCCGCATTGAGGGAGGCAGGCTACAACCTGTTCTCGATGAAAGCGGAAGACATCTTCATTGACCTGCTGACCGACTCAGGCACTGGCGCAATGAGTCAGGAGCAGTGGGCGGCCATCATGCGCGGCGACGAGTCGTATGCGGGCGCACGCTCCTATCAACGCCTCAAAGCGGCAGTGGAAGATATCTTCGGGTTCAAGTTTTTTGTCCCCACCCATCAGGGGCGCGCGGCGGAAAATATTCTTTCGGCCTGTCTGGTGAAGCCAGGGAATTACGTCCCTTCGAATATGCACTTCGACACCACCGATGCCAACATCCGCGCGCGCGGCGGACGCCCGACCAATCTCGTCATCGACGAAGCCTTCGACCCCGCGAATCCGCATCCCTTCAAGGGCAATATGGATATCGGCAAACTGCGCGCCTTCATTCAAAAGGTCGGGGTGGCGAACATTCCCTTCGGAATGGTGACCGTTACAAACAACGCAGGAGGCGGTCAGCCCGTTTCGATGGAAAATCTCAAGGCGATCGCCGCTGTCTATCGCGAGCATCACATCCCCTTCTTCATCGATTCCGCGCGTTATGCCGAGAACGCCTATTTCATCAAACTGCGCGAAAAAGGCTACGAAAATAAATCCGTGATCGATATTGCGCGCGAGATGTACGCGCTGGCCGACGGCATGACGATGAGCGCGAAGAAAGATGCGATCGTCAATATCGGCGGGCTGTTATGTTTGAACGATGAAAAATTATTTGGCAACGTTCGCAATGAATTGATCCTGCGCGAAGGCTTCCCCACCTACGGCGGACTCGCGGGGCGCGACCTCGAAGCGATGGCGGTTGGTCTGTACGAAGGCTTGGACGAATCCTATCTTGCCTCGCGGCTTTCGCAAACCGCCTACCTCGCAGCGCGGATCAACGAAGCGGGCATCCCCACCATTCAACCCGCAGGCGGGCACGCCGTGTATCTCGATGCGGCGCATGTCTTCCCGAACATTCCACAGAGTGAATTCCCCGGGCAGGCATTGGCCGTGGAGCTGTATCGCGAAGGCGCGATCCGCGGCGTGGAGATCGGCTCGGTGATGTTCGCCTACCCCGACCCTGATTCGGGCAAGATGATCTACCCCAAGCTGGAATTGCTGCGCCTCGCCATTCCGCGCCGCACGTACACGCAAAGCCACATGGACTATGTAGCGGATTGCGCCGCGCGAATCAAATCCCGCGCCGACAAAGTGCGCGGATACAAATTCACCTTCGCGCCCGAATTGCTCAGGCATTTCACCGCAAGGTTCGAGCCGTTGTAAATTAATGCAGGGGCGACCCAATGGGTCGCCCCTGCGATTATTGGTGAAAATCAAATGACACGACTAATCGCAATCGGCAGCCTTGCCGCTTTATTCTTCAGCAGCACCTTCGTCCTCAACCGCGCCATGAGCCTGCAAGGCGGCCACTGGGTGTGGACGTCAAGTCTGCGCTTCGGATTCATGCTGGTCTTTCTGGTTCTGCTGTTGCTCGTCACACAGGGCAAAAAAGCACTGATTGAAGTCAAAAATATTTTTCTAAAACACTGGCTCTTTTGGATTCTTTCAGGCAGCATCGGCTTCGGCGTTTTTTACTCGCTCATCACCTTTAGCTCGCAATACGCGGCAGGCTGGGTCGTTGCCACGACATGGCAGACCACCATCCTCGCCACGCCCATCGTGCTGATCTTCTTCGGGCGCAAAGTGCCCACCAAAGGCTTGATTTTCACGGGCATCATTTTCGTGGGCATCATCCTCGTCAACATCGAACATGCCGCGCTGACCAGCTTGCGCGAAGTGCTTTTCAGCGCGCTGCCCGTTTTGATCGCCGCCTTCGCCTACCCCATCGGCAATCAACTGGTTTGGGAGGCACGCACGGGTCACAGTTCGAGAATCCCAAAGATCGAAAATCCGATTCTGGATAACGGCTTCGCCCGCGTACTGCTTTTGACCCTCGGCTCGATTCCGTTTTGGATTGCGCTGATCCTGTTCACTTCTCCCCCTGCCCCCACCAGCGGACAGCTTCTCAGCACGGCGCTCGTCGCATTATTATCGGGCGTCATTGCCACAACCCTTTTTCTTTACGCCCGTCATCTCTGTCATCAACCCTACGAGATCGCCGCCGTCGACGCGACTCAATCCATGGAAGTGGTTTTCTCTTTGATCGGCGAAATCATTTTTCTAAGCGGCACAATTCCTGGTCCGCTTGGCATTGCGGGGGTCGCGCTCACCATCGTCGGCCTGATCGCTTACATGAGAGTTCAAGTTAATTGAAAAATCGGGTCACGCCTGAAACGTGACCCGATTTTTATTTCCAACTATCTTTCATCGTATCAAAACCCGCCGCACGCTGGAGATTTTTTTGCATCGCCCCCGCAGGTGTGATCTTCACCAAAAAATTCCGCAGCCTGCACAACAGCGGATTCCCAACCTGACCGCCTTTGCCGATCATCCACGACGTATTTGTGATCCACGCGGTGCGGGCATGACGCTCGCCCTCATATCGCCTCAAAGCGGACCTGTGATCTGCATCCTCTTTCAAAGAGCGACTCAGCACGTAAGCAGATTCAATTGCCATGCACGCACCCTGTCCCATGTTGGGAGTCGTCGGGTGGGCGGCATCGCCGAGCAGGGTCACCCGTCCCTGAGTCCAGGAGGCGAAAGGTGAGATGTCGTAGATATCGTTTTGCAAGATCATGTCTGCGGGAGTCAAATCCAATAGATGGTAAATCGGGTCATGCCAATCTTTGAATGCTCTCAAAAGGCTTGCCTTACGCTGGTCGCTCGTAGATTTCTCCCCAGCAGGCTGATTGGATGTGGCGAACCAGTAGACGCGGCTTTTGTCCACACGGACGATGCCAAAGCGAGCGCCCACACCCCAAGACTCAGAGGTGAGACCTAAAGCAGCCTCGTTCTCTGTTTCGACCACGCCGCGCCATGCGGTATAGCCCGAATAGCGCAATTGGATCTCGGGGAACATCTGCTTCCTCACCGCGGAATGAATGCCGTCTGCGCCGATGAGCAGGTCTGCCGAGTCGGTTTTGCCGTTGTCAAAATGAACGGAGACTTTGTTTTCATCCTGTTCGAACTTTACGAATCCAACATCAAGAGTCAGTGTGTTTGGCTTCAATGCGTTGATCAAAATATCATGTAACGCAGCACGATGGATGGCAACTACAGGTTCACCGTATTGCGCTTTCATTTCATCCATGTGCGCATCCTGGAGAATGTCACCATTCGCGGCGCGAATATAGGAGCGATTTACCTTCGAGCCTGCGTGAATGACTTGATCTGCCACCCCGAGAGCACGCAAGGTTTTGATGGCATTTGACCAAAGTGTCAGCCCCGCTCCTACTTCACCAAGCTTCTTCACCTTCTCATATACGTGGACGTCAAATCCATTCTGCTGCAGGGCAATGGCGGTACAAAGTCCGCCGATCCCGCCGCCGATGATAATAATTTTCTTTGCGGTCATTTGATACTCCTATTATCTGCACACTACAGCAGTATATCGTGACGACGAGTCCCTACCGATTGTACTTGTTGGCAAAGTAGATGAAGGGTAGGATAAACATTGGGCGGAGATACCCACTCAAAACGTTAGGATGACGCGCCCATGAAAGAAGATCAGATAAGAATCCCATTTTCGAGTCTCTTTTTTGTTTTTGGTTCCCAAGCTCATGCGACCTCAGGAACCAAAACATTTATGGGTCATACCTCTTCTACGGCAAGCCCGACAGGTAAAGGTAGATTGCTGTCAGTTCTTCATCATCCATGCGCCCAATGGATTTCCATGGCATTCTTGCTGGATCAATTTCATGGCCCAATGGATCAATACCCGTGCGCAGTGTGACGATGAACTGTTCCTGCGTCCAGCCTTTCACCAGTTTCAGGTTTGGACCAATGGGAGCCAACTGGTCTGTGCCTCCAAGTAGATTCTCGCCATGGCAATCTCTGCAATCCTGGTAGCTCAGGATGTATTCACCGTACTCAATTGTCGGGCCTTTAAGAGGCGCAGCGATCACGTCTGTAACTGGTGGCTGCCCTGCTGGCAGCATGCCTGCTCCCAGCATGATGAGTCCCAATAGACTAAGCCGGTCAGGCGGATCGAGAGTCTCATTGGCGGCAGGCGGTTGATTGCGCAGGTAGGCGATTACGGCCTGTAAATCTTCGTCGCTTAAGTTGCGCCCTCTGACATTCGACATAACGAAAAGCCAGTTCCCATCGCGGCCAACGCCATTGCGCATGGCACGGAAAATCTCACCATCTGACCAATCCTGTAGTGGACCAGCCGGGGTTAGATTGGGTGAAACAAAATTACCAAGGGGTATTGGGATGTCTAGACCAAGATCAACGCCGCCAGTCAGGGGTAATGCCTTGTTGAGCGAGTGACAGGAAGTGCAGAATGTGTTGGCGATATGTTCGCCGCGTTGAATTTGTTCCGGGGTCGCGGCCACGTTCAAGTCGGGGATGGGTGCGGTGCGTGGGGCATAGGCTTTGACCAGACCGATCACAGTCAATATGCTTAGCAGGCCAACGAGAACCGAGAGCAAGCCGCTCAGGATGGTGCCAGCCCATTTTGAAACGACATTCCCGGTTTTCCAGGATCGCCGGGCCAGCCAGCCGAATAAAACCGAAACTGCCACCATAACCAACAAAAAGAATATATTGATAAACATTTTTCCTCGCTTTTTTCAGTGATAAGAAATTAAATATGGATTCGGGTTATTCTACTCAAAGGATAGCGACCGATCCAAACGGAGTCAACTGACCTTCGACTACTATTTTTTTATTTTGCTTCTGTGGCAGATAAGGTTTGCCGCTTGTTAATAAACGTCACTCCAAAATACACCGCCGCATCGCAGACCAGCATCCCGATCACAGCAGGGACGAGTACCGCCCAACCTGATTCGCCGCCCGAGATAACGCTCCATGCAACCTTGCCTAGCGCGGCGAGATTGATAACCGCCACACCCCACCACCAGGATCGTTTCCAAAATGCCAATGCGAGGAAGTAGAAAAACGCGGGCACGGTGAGTGAAGCCAAAACTTTTGAAAGAGTCCAATCGCCGAGGATGTAATCCTTTTCGGATTGCAGGAACTGTTCCACGGCGGGGTCAACGGTTGCGGGTGCAGGGAACCAGAACATGCTGGTGAACAGGGCAATGACCGTGACGACGAGTCCCTGCCAGTTGCGTTTGTATGCAAAAAAGATGAAGGGCAGGATGAACATCGGGCGGATGTACCAGCTCAAAACGTTGTGATGACGCGCCCAGGCCCATGAGAGAAAGTCGGATAAGAATTCCATAGTTGTGTCTCCTTTTGTTTGATGATGTCCACAGGATACAACTCCTCCTTCCCGCTGACATCTGGGCAGGCTCACCAACCGCGCAGGAAATTTTCCCAAGGCAAACGGGAGTACATTCCCATCACTTTGGGAATAAAATAAAGTATGCTCCGCGACATGATCGCAGATCTTTCCGCCCCGCAACTTCCCGCCCGCTGGCAGCGCGCCGCGCAGGTTCTATGGATTTTGGTCACATTGCTGGCGCTGGCGTTCTTCATTTATGAAGTTAATCTTTCGTACAGTGAATTGCTTGATGCGCCTCTCAACCTGCAAAAAAACCTTGCCGACCATGGAATCAGCCTCCGCGTCTACGCCAACTACCTGACGGGGCTTCGCTCCATCTACATGCTCGTTCATCTTGTCATTGCGGGCATCATCATTTTCAAACGTCCCAATGAACGCATCGCTGTCTTCACTGCTTTCTTTCTCGTTATGCTCGGCACAACTTTTTGGCCCCTTGCCGAACGGGTTGCAGATCAGCCTGATTTCTGGCGCTTGCCGCGTGCGATTGCAAACCTGTTGATGTCGAGCAGTCTGTTGATCTTCTTCCTGATCTTCCCCGATGGGCGCTTCACCCCGCGCTGGACAAAACCCGTTGCCGTGGTCATGCTTGGTTTGTTGGTGATCGAAAATTTTTTCCCTGAAAGCAAGCTCAACCCGCAAAACAACTGGACAGTCGGTGCAACTCTTTCACTGATCACAATGGTCATCATGGTGTATGTGCCTGTGCATCGCTATCGCAGCATGTCCAACCCTGTCCTTCGTCAACAAACCAAATGGGTGGTGTATGGCATCTCTGCCGCCATCATCGGTTTCTTCATCGTCACGCTGCCCGCCTCCTTCGGCATCTCAATGGAAGAAGGCACAACCTACGGCTTGATCTCGATCACAGGCATGATGCTTTCCATCTTGTTCATTCCCATTTCCATCGGCATCGCCATCACGCGCTCCCGCCTGTGGGATATCGACCCCATCATCAACCGCACCCTCGTCTATGGCGCGCTCAGTTTCCTCACCATTCTTTTTTATGTTCTCACCGTCGGCGTGTTTGCGTTGTACTTCCGCAGCAACGAAACCAACCTCGTCATCTCTTTCATTGCCACTGGAGTCGTCGCCATTCTTTTTGAACCGCTGCGCCAGCGATTACAACGCGCCGTGAATCGACTCATGTATGGCGAACGCGATGATCCCGCCACAGTTCTCATCCGACTCAGCCAACGCCTCGACTCCGCGCTCGCGCCTGATTCCGTTTTGCAGACGATTGTCGAAACTCTCGCCCAAACCCTGCGCCTCCCGTACGCTGCCATTTCTTTATTGGATGAAGAGCCGCGCTTCGCATCCACCCGACAACTGCCTCCGTCCGAACTGATTCATCTCCCTCTGACATATCAGACCGAACGCGTCGGAGAGTTGATCCTCGCCCCGCGCGCCGCTGGCGAATCCTTCTCCACAGCAGATATGAAACTCATCAACATCATCGCCCAACAGGCAGGTGTCGCTGCCTACACCGTGCGCCTGAACAATGACCTGCAAAAATCCCGCGAAAGACTCGTCACCGCACAGGAAGAAGAACGCCGCCGCCTGCGCCGCGACCTGCACGATGGAGTCGGTCCCACGCTCGCCAGTCTCTCCCAGCGTATTGACACAGCCTCCGAGTTCGTCAAAAGCGACCCCGAGAAAAGTGTGCAGCTTCTCAAAGAGCTCAAAGGACAAGTCAAGGAAACGGTTTCTGAAATCCGCAGATTGGTCTACGCCCTTCGTCCGCCCGTGCTGGATGAGTTCGGACTGGTCTCTGCCATCCGTGAATATGTAGCTCAATACAGCGGACCCAACGGCATGACCATCACCTTCGATGTGACCGAGCCGCTCCCGTCCCTGCCCGCCGCTGTGGAAGTCGCTGCTTATCGCATTGCGCTGGAATCATTCACGAACATTATCAAACATGCCGAAGCCAGCGCCTGCCAGATAAAGATAAAGATCGAGAATAGATCCTTGTTGCTGGAAATATCGGATAATGGAAAAGGCTTATCCGCAGAAAGCCGCGCAGGAGTTGGGCGCACGTCCATGCACGAACGAGCCGCTGAACTCGGCGGCGAATGTGTCATTGAAAATATTCCAACGGGCGGAACGCGTGTCAGCGCACGGCTGCCGATTGGAAAGGAATAGACCATGCCGATCAAAGTATTAATTGCAGACGACCATGTCTTTTACCGTGAAGGCGTCCGCGCGTTGTTGGGTTCTGTCCACGAAATTGAAGTTGTCGGAGAAGCCAACGATGGCGAAGAAGCCATTGCTCAAGCCAAAGACTTCAAGCCGAACGTCATTCTCATGGACTTGAAAATGCCTGGCATGAACGGCATCGACGCCACACGGCGAATCCACGAAGCGCATCCGAACATTGGCGTGCTGGTCATCACCATGTTCGATGATGATGACTCTGTCTTCGCCGCGATGCGCGCAGGCGCGCGCGGGTACCTGCTCAAAGATGCGGATAAAGATGAGGTTGTCAGAGCAATCGTCGCCGTGGAAAGAGGCGAGGCGATCTTCAGTCCCGCCATTGCCCAGCGCATGATGCAATATTTTTCATCGTCACCGTCTGCCTTATCCAAAAAAAATCAACCCGACGAATTCGCCGAGTTGACCGAACGTGAGCTGGAAATTTTAGGATCTGATCGCGCAGGGACATAATAACTTGACGATCTCGAACAAGTTATCGCTGAGCATCAAGACCGTGCAAAACTATGTTTCAAGCATCCTCACCAAATTGCAGGTCGCAGACCGCTCGCAAGCGATCGTCCGCGCACGAGAGGCAGGGTTGGGAAAAGGAGACTAAACGCGTCGTCGAAAGCCATGATTTTCGTGAGAGAGTCACTTTCTTTCTGATTTTCGAATCATCAGCTTCAACCCCGACCATATTTCACTCACCGCACACACCTTGATATCCACAAACCCGAGAGGCAGCGCGATCTCGCGGATGACATCTTCGGTAATATCCGTCGGCACTTTGGATGATTTCTTCGGCCAGGAGACCCACACGAAACCATCCTGTTTCAGTTCCCTGCGCAATTTGGAAAGTGTCGCGTTCAAAAATGCACTTTCCGAAGCAAAGACATGCACCGCTTCATACGGTTCCTTCGCCTTCTCCACCAGAGACACCTCGCCAGATAATTCGCCCAGCCAAGAGCGATATTCCTTCGGCGCATTGATCGTCAAAAGCGTCAGCGAAGGCTTGAGGCCGAGTTTCTTTGCCAGCGGGATTCCAGAATAACCAACAGATGCCATTACTCCTCCAATAATTTGAATGCGATTCTGCGTCCGCGGCCTTGGGCGAGTGCAAGGGCAAACCACATGCGGGTCATGCCATCCAGCACGGCGGCGAGGTCGAGGTCGCCGATGTAGATCGGGCGCAGACCAATATCCGCGATCAGTTGGTCGGTCACCGTACGCGAATCAACGTGACCGCAGTAGAACAGGTCAATCTGCACACCGTTGATCAGTGGCACTTCGAAATTCTCCCATCCCAAAGCGTTGAATGCCCGAATCAATTTTGCTTCGGGTGCCTTTTCCTTCAAGACGGTCAGGCTGTTCATATAAGTGTTGCGGATGCTGTTGGTCGAGTCGATCACGATTTTCCCCGCCAAACTTGCACCGTGCTGCTCGGCAAAATCTGCCACCGCGCCGCCAGGCATGGACAGTAGAACGACATCGGTCCCGTCAAGCGCTTCAACAACCGATGCGACTTTCCCTACCGCGCGCAACGAGTCAAACTTTGAGTCGACGGGGTTTCGTACCCCAAAACGGACTTCATGCCCAGCCAGTGCCCATTTTCTTCCGAGTGTGCCGCCGATGTTTCCCGCGCCGATAATTGCGATTTTCATTTTCATTTCCTCTCATCGTGAAAGAGATGTATCAGAATGATAACGCATGATGAAAAAACCGACATGCGCCACAAGTAAGGGGCTGCTTGCAAATTGAAAAAGGCACACAAAATCATGACAAGCGATAAAATCACTTCACCATGACATCACGCTGGCTTGACCCACAACCTGTCAACACCGATTCGCTCCATGCTTTGGGCCTGCCCCCGCTCGTCGCGCAGACTTTGCTCCGACGCGGGATCAGTTCTCCCGTAGAAGCGGAAGCGTTTCTTCATCCCAATGCGACTCCACCTGCGGCCTTTCCAGATATCGAAAAAGCAGTCGAAGCGATTTCAGTGGCTATACGCAAAAACGACTTGATTTGTGTGTGGGGTGATTTTGATGTGGATGGGCAGACCTCCACCGCCCTGCTGGTGCAAACCCTGCAAATTTTGAAAGCGAATGTGATCTATTACATTCCGATCCGCGGCAAGGAAAGCCACGGCGTGCACATCGAAAGCCTCAAGCCGATCCTCGATAACGGCGCGAAGTTGCTGCTCACTTGCGATACGGGCATCACCGCGCATGAAGCGATTGAGTATGCCAACTCGCGCGGCGTGGATGTGGTCGTGACCGACCATCACGATCTGGGTGAGACATTACCAAATGCAAAAGCGATCATCAACCCGAAACTGCTGCCAGAGAATCATCCGCTGAAAAATCTCGCGGGCGTGGGCGTGGCATACAAACTTGCCGAAGCGTTCCTTGCTGAAAATCATCCATCTGAACTCGCCAATCTGCTTGACCTTGTAGCCCTCGGCCTCATCGCAGATGTAGCGTTGCTTAAAGGTGAAACGCGCGCACTTGCACAAAAAGGAATTGAGGCCTTACGAAAAACAAATCGTTTGGGGTTGAAGGTCATTGCCGAACTTTCGGGCACCGCACTCGAAACGCTGACCGAAGAAACCATCGGCTTTACGTTTGCTCCGCGCTTGAATGCGTTGGGGCGTTTGGGCGATGCCAACCCTGCAGTTGAATTGCTGCTCACGCAAGACCCGCCGCGCGCGCGCGTGCTGGCCGCACAGATCGAAGGTCTCAACGCACAACGGCGCTTGTTGACGAGTCAGGTGTACGAAGCGGCGGAAGCAAAATTGCGCGAAGCCCCCGACCTGCTGACCGAGCCTGCCATTGTGTTGTCGCATCCTGGCTGGCCTGGCGGCGTGGTGGGCATCGTGGCCAATCGTCTTGTGGATCGTTATCACAAACCTGCATTGCTCCTGACCGAAACAGAAGACGGCATCGTGCGCGGCTCGGCCCGCTCGGTGGAAGGCCTGCACATCACCGAAGCCATTGCCACGCAAAAAGACCTGCTGCTCGGTTTCGGCGGTCATCCGATGGCGGCGGGCCTTTCGATGCCATTGGATAAACTTGCAGACTTTCGGCGGGGACTCGGCAAAGCGATTGAGAGGCAACTGGGAGAGATCGTCTTTGACGAACCAACGCTTCAACTCGACGCCTGGCTTGATCTGGCAGAAATCAACATTTCTCTCGCCGACGCATTGGAAATGCTCGCCCCGTTTGGCGCAGGGAATCCAGCGTTGACTTTGGCAACACGCGGCGTGACCTTGAAATCCGTTTCAACCATCGGCAAAACCAAAGAACATCTGCGCCTGACCATCGAAGATGAAACAGGAAAAACACAAAGCATTTTGTGGTGGGGCGGCGCGGGTGAGGAAATGCCGCCCACTGATAATAAATTTGACGTTGCCTATTCCCTGCGCGCCTCCACATTCCGTGGGCAGAAGCAGGTCACGTTACAGTTCGAAGAGTTTCGCGTGGTGGAAGAAAAACCCATCGAAGCGCGAAAATCCAAAGTTGAGATCCGAGACATGCGCTTGCAGCCATCCCTGCTCAATTTGCAACCATCCACATTGATCTGGGCTGAAGGGGCTGACAGAGCCGTTGGCATGCCGCGCTTCGAACTGCGCCCCGCCGATGAACTCTCGATCTACACCACACCCGCCTCCCCCGCTGATTTGCGCAAGGCGTTGGGCATCGTCAAGCCGAAAATCGTTTACGTGTTTGCCATTCCACCCGCCGAAGAAAAGCCAGAGGAATTTCTGACCCACCTTGCAGGTCTGTGCAAATTCACGCTCAATCAACGCCGCGGTAAAGTGACCGTACGCGAACTGGCCGCGGCAATGGCGACCCGTGAAAGTGCCATTCAAATCGGTCTGGAGTGGATGTCGGCGGGAGGTCAACTCTCGGTGGAATTTGACGAAGACCAGATCGTCCTGTCTGCTGAAAAGCAGGAGAAGAATCCGTATCTGCAAGCGGAATTGTTCGTTGCATTGAAAGGCATACTCAACGAAACCGCCGCCTATCGAAAATACTTTGCAAGTGCCGACCTGAAAACCCTTTTGTCCTATGAACCCTGAAATCATTTCCTGGCTACTCGAAGGCGACCCATCCATCCGCTGGCAGGTACAGCGCGATCTATTACACGCATCTCCAAAAAAATATGAAGCCGAGCAAAAAAGAATCGCAAAGGAAGGCTGGGGCGCGCGATTGCTTGCCCTGCAAGATCCCAGCGGAACCTGGGCTGGCGGACTCTATGGCCCTAAATGGATATCCACCACGTACACGATGCTAACCCTGCGCCTGCTTGGCCTTTCGCCGAATCATCCGCAGGCAAAACGGGCCTGCAAGATATTTCTCGATGAAGGCTATTACACAGACGGGGGCATCAATTTCTTTTCATACTCATGGAAATACAGCGAAACCTGCGTCACCAGCATGATCCTCGCCCTGCTGACTTATTTCCGTTCCCCTGATAAACGCATTCACGACATCGCTTCATACGTGATCGGAGAGCAAATGCCCGACGGCGGCTGGAATTGCGAATCGCGTAAGGGTGCAACTCACTCGTCATTTCACACTACGATCTCCGCGCTGGAAGGATTGTTCGAATACGAATGTCTTTTTCCCGAAAAGAAAAAAATCGTTGGCAAAGTCCGCGCGCGTGGACATGAATTCCTGCTCATGCATCGGCTGTACAAATCACACCGCACAGGCAAGGTCTTCGATGCGAAAATGACCACCATGCCCTTCCCGCCGCGCTGGAAATATGACTTTATCCGCGCGCTGGATTATTTCCGCAGTTGCGATGCTCCGCGTGATGAGCGCATGTCTGATGCCATTGAATTATTGAAAAGCAAACAAAAGAAAGACGGCACCTGGCCGATGAACAGCGGCATGTCTGGATTAAAATATTTTGACCTTGAAAAAGCTGGTCAACCCAGCAGGTGGAATACACTTAGGGCGATACGGATTTTGAATTGGTGGGATAAAAAATAAGGATAAAACCAGCCCATTGCCATCCGTGAGTATGTAGCAGGATCAGGTTATCTCGTTCGTAGGTAAGCGCACTCACGGAATATCGCGGGCGCAGCGGAAGCCGATGCTATCGATGGCGGTTCCCGGAGTAATTCCGAGCCGATTTGTGTTCTGTCCACTGCCGCTACCGTCCGCCCACAACCCTCCCCTCAACACCCGATCATCAGAAAGGGTCGAACTCTCACGGCCATCACCCGCATCATATGGGTATGGATCAAATGAACTATTAACCCATTCCCAGATGATTCCTACAGTATTGTGGTTGGCTCTTCTTTTCATACCAGCGTGAGCTGCTTTTTCCCACTCGGCTTCGGTTGGCAATCTTCCATCTAGCCATTCACAGAAAGTTCGCGCATCATACCAATTGATATCCGTCACTGGATACAGCTCGTTCTTTTGAATGTCATAGGTCAGATTTGTCGGCGCTCCACAAACACCAGCCAGCACACATTGAATATACTGACGATTTGTAACTTCATAGCGAGCTATTTCAAAGGCCTCTACAGACACAGTATGTATAGGCTTCTCCGAATCCCGACCATTTTCACTCCCCATCTGAAACTCCCCAGTAGAGATGGTTACCCAATAATCTTCCATGTCCACAGGCTGATAAATCAAGCGATTGAGTTTACCGGTCATTGCCAGAGAGATGGTCACTAATAGCATGATACCTACGAAAGCTATAACACCCCACTGCAGACGTCTTCGCGTTCTTGTATTTTGGCTCGCCTTTAAGAACTCACTCTCCAGTGGGCTGAGTTGATGTTTATTTTCCTTCACCCATCCTTGTATTCGGTTCAACCGTGCCGCACTGTACAGTTCGCTTGGATCTCGCCTGCGGTGCTCCCATTCTTGTGACCTTTCGGTCAGGTGACGGTGCAGCCTCAAATTCTCACGATCTTCGTCCAGCCAATTACGCAGGGTTTTCCACTCGCGGATCAAAGCTTCATGAGCCACATCAACGCCGTCATGTTCTGTTGTGACTAAACGCGCATCGGTAAGAGTTTTGAGTACTTTTGAGATGGTATCAGGATTATCAACAATGCGAGCGAGTTCATCCATCTTGACTCGACGGCGGGTATCTTGTTCTCCATCTCCCAGCTCAGTCAGGCGTAAAAATATTCCACGTGCAATAAATTGTTCCGCAGGAGTTAAATGATCATATATCCTTTCGGCAGTTTGGGTGATAGCCTTCTTTACTCCGCCTGCATCGGCATAGCCCGCCAACGTCAACATACGCCCATGTCTTCGTTTCCATGTTTCAAGAAGAGCATGGGAAAGCAATGGCAACGCACCGGGTTCCATGCCAACATCTCTCAAAATTAAATCCACCAACGCCGGTTCAAATGCCCACCCATTCTTTTCAGCAGGCTGAACAATCGCCTCGCGCAATTCTTCAGAATTCATAGCACCAACATTCGCCTGGTGTTTCTCCAAAGCCAGGCGCAAACCTTCATGTTCAAAGCAGTAATGATAAAAATCCGCACGGATGGTCAACACTACGCGGGCCACCCCATCTTCTTCCGCAAGTGACAGTAAATTCTCAATAAACGACTTACGTTCAAGATAATCCTTGCACAGCGTAAAAGCTTCTTCAAATTGATCAACAATTAATAGCATATTCGTATTCCCTAAACTGCTCACGAGTTTGCGGACATACAGCCGTAAACTGCGAGAATCTTTTTGCATATCATCCATTAACATGGATGTCGCAGTTACAGATTCTGATTCGCGCGTCAGGCTCGCGGCGAGACTTTCCAGCGGATGCGCCGTCGGCGTGAGCACATGCACACTTCCCGACGACCCCTTGCCTGCTTCATCGATCCCAGCCTTCCACGCAGGGACAATTCCCGCTCGCACAATGGACGACTTTCCGCTCCCCGATGCCCCTACAATCGCAAGAAACGATTCTTTTTCAAGCCGCCCCACAAGTTCACGAGTCAACGTATCTCGCCCATAGAACAGATTCGCATCTGTCGTATCAAAATAGCGCAGCCCCATATACGGCGGTTCGCCCTCCACGGGCTCTTCACTTTTCGTTTCAGGCTTGAGAATACCCAGCGCTTCTGCTGTCAGCTCAACTTTATTTCCACTCCCAATGATAACCACCGAACGGTTTACATCCCCACCGATCGAAATTTCCCCGCTGGCAAGCGCCTGCTTGAGCATTTCGATTTCCTTTTTCGTCGCTTTTCCGTTTAAAAGCTTTTGAAGCGCCTTGACCTTGTCCATTGTTGGCTCCGAAGGGGAAATTACCAAACCCCATAGTGAATTACGAACTCATGAGATTATAGTCCATGGCTTCAAGCAAAAATAGAGCGTCATGCATCATAATCAATAAAATCATCCACCCCAAACAAATCTTCATAGCGGACCAGCAGCACCGCGGTCTTGCTCAAAAATTCCTGTTCTGCTGTTGTGTGCCCGCCTTTATTTGCTTCCAACTCTTCTTTGTAAGCGATCACCCGCTCACGAAAGCTGACCGCCGTTGATGCGGGGAGAAGCGGCTCAATTTCGCGGATCAGGCTCAGGGTATCTTGAACGACCGTCATTGCATCGGGGAACGAAATATCCTCATCCAGTAGCTGTTTGAATACTTTGCATCTATACGTCTTGCAGCTGCGCGGATAGTGCGGCGAGGTGTAGACCGTGCAAACCCCATCCCAAAGCGGACAGGGCTGCGTAAATCCGCGCTGACGCGGGTCATCGCGGATCACAGTCACACCGAGGGATTGCACGGGGTCCAGTTCAGGAGCATTGAGCCGCACCCAGGAAAAAAGATGGCCCGAGCAGCACAGTCCACAGGCTTTGCAGAGGAGGTTGGCTGGAGATTCGTTTTCACTCACAGGATGATTCATGACGGGAATCATATCCCAGCAGGCAGGAACTGGCAATCACGGCTCAATCGGCAGGTTGGGACAGACTGCCTGATATGGAAATTACGATTATGTCGCCATTGCCCTGCGACCTCGCACCTTGTACCAAAGCCAAACGAAAAATTTATAGACATATTTCACCACCAAGTACACGATCCCCAATAACACTAGTGTACTGAACAACATCATCGCCCGCCCATCCCATGTGGTGAGTAGTCTTTTTACGATTTCAAGAATACCCTCAAAGTTTGAAGAGCTCGGATCCACCAACAAAGCACCTATGATTGAAGTCATCGCCAGAAAATAAGAAAGTTTCCTAACCACCGTGACAACTGGTTTAGGAAACCCCAAACTAATCAAACCGTTTTCTGCCATATCCAGCCAACTGCTCACGCTGTAATCACTTGGATTATATAAATCAGGGCAAGCAGGCTGGTAAACATAAAGAATACCTTGCGTGTCTAGCCACTCGTCAATAGTCATATTCCGAAATAGGTTACTACATATATCTCCGCCAAGCAGGTCTGCTCTGGTAATCTTGATTGTATTATCAGTCGAACTGGAAATCAGCCGCCCATCAGGTGACCAAAACACGCTCTTTATGAAGTCTTTGTGCCCTTTTAATATTTGAGAAGGTTGGCTTGTTTTCAGATCCCAAATGACAATTGTGTTGTCGTGCGAACCAGAAGCCAGTCGTCCATCAGATGACCAATCTACACTGACTACATAATCTGTATGCCCTTTTAAAACCTGCACAGGCTGGCCTGTTTCTAAATTCCAAATAATTACTGTTTGATCATTAGAGCCAGAAGCTAACCTTCCATCTGGTGCCCAATCTACGCTTGTTACAGCATCTGTATGCCCATTAAGCATTCGGACAGGATTGCCTGTTTTTTGATCCCAGACAATCACTGTTCCATCAGATGAACCAGAGGCTAATTGCCCATCAAACGACCAATCCACACTAAAAACAGCACCTGCATATCCTGTTAATATTCGACTTGGCTTTCCAGTTTTCAAATCCCAGATAACTACTGTATCATCCCATGACCCCGAGGCTAGTTTTCCATCTGGAGACCAAGAAACACTTATAACTCCATCTGTATGCCCTTTTAAAGTTTGCGCAGGTTGACCTGTTTTCAAATCCCAGATAATTATAGTTCTATCAGCTGAGCCTGACACCAAACGTCCATCGGTAGACCAATCTACACTTGTTACAGCATCTGTATGCCCCTTCAGAATTTGCGCTGGTTTGCCTGTTTGAGTGTCCCAGATGATTACTGTGCCATCATCCGACCCTGAAGCCAAACGTCCATCCCTGAACATTTTGGGACTATCAAGATAGGCTGTTAACCCATTCAGCGTCTGAGAAAACTGCTGAATACTCAAATCCCAAATAATTACTGTGCTATCCCGTGAACCAGAAGCCAAGTTTCCATCTGGAGACCCCGCCAAACTCACGATCGAGTTGGTGTGCCCTTTTAGGGCTTGGTCAGATTTACCCGTAACAGGATCCCAAATTTTTATTACCCCGTCCCGTGAGCCTAAAGATATTTTTCCATCCAAAGACCAAGCCATACTATAAACGAAACTATCATTTTTAAAGGTCTTGGCTGGCTGATTATTTTCAAGATTCCAAATAATCACAGTGTTATCACCGGAACCCGAAGCCAGCTGTCCAACAGACGACCAACCTACACTATTTACAACCTGTGTGTGACCTTTTAGGGTTTGAGCAGGCTTACTTGCTTTTAAGTCCCAAATAATTACAAGTTTATCCCACGATCCAGACGCTAATTTCCCATCAGGCGACCAAGCGACACTGGTAATTTCATTTGTATGACCATGTAGAATTTGAGCAGGTTTACCAGTCTCTAGATTCCAGATAATTACAGTGTCATCGTTGGACCCAGAGGCTAGCTGACCATCCGGCGACCATGCCACGCTTGATACATAAGTAGAGTAGTAATGTAAAATTTGCAATGGTTTATTTGTGCCGAGATTCCAAATAATGATTCTTCCATCGTCTAGCCCAGTAGCAAGCTGTCCCTCTGAAGACCATGCCACGCTTGTAACACTAGGCAAAACATCAGGAATGGTGTTCGCAGTGTATTCTTCTCTCAAAGTTTGAATAGGGCTTCCTGTTTTGACATCCCAAATGATGACTGAACCATCCCAAGAACCTGACGCTAAACGCCCATCTGCCGACCACGCAACGCTTGTAACCCAACTCAGATGCCCATGTAGTGCCTTCCCCAATGCAAAATTCTTATAAGGTAGTTGACCCAAGACAGTTTTTGCTGTGTCGTTTTCATGGATTTGACTGGATTGATATGCGTACAGCATAGCTACGTTGTAGTTCTCTTCCGCTAACGCGGCTTGTGCTTTGGCTCCCAGCGTCTGAGCACGTGCAGTGTTGAGTTGCGTCAATGTCAACACCACCAGCGCCGTCATCACCACTGCACTGACAATGGAAATCATTGTGATAGTCCGTCGCTGCCTATCCCAAGACTGGCGGCTCTTGAACACATATTCCCGCTGCAAGTCGGTGGGGTATGGCTCTTTCGATGTATTCGTCGCGAGCTGAAATTCGGCATCCTGCAAATCCTTGCCGCGCAGGAGGAAACTATTTTCCTTGTTATTCCGCTCCCACTCCAACGCCTTGACCTGCAAGCGGCGGTGACTCTGCACCCATTCGTAATCCGTATGGATGCCTTCCAGTAGTTTCTTGAGCGATGTGCCAAAGTCATCGCTCTCACGGAAGGAGATCCAGTTCAAATGTCCAAGCTGCTTCGGCGCTTCGTCCTCTTTGATATCACGCACCACCAGCGGAATCAGTCGCTTGCCGTTTTTTACTGCGTGGTCAATTTCCTGTCCGCACACTTTTGAGACAGCCGAATCAGGGCTGATCAGGAAGATAAAGACATCCGCTTCCTCAATACCTTTCTCCACTTCCCGCCACCAATCCACAGTCGGCGGGATGCCTTCCCAGTCCACCCAAAAATCGAGGTCAGTCTTTTGCAACTCGCTGGTGAGCTTCTTCGCAAAGTCAATGTCCTTGCGCGAATATGAAATGAAGACTTTTGCCATGATGTGTTCCCTCCGCTTGTAATGTAGAGTTTTTTTGATAAAAAAGACCCTAAAGGTTAGAAACCTTTAGGGTCTACGAACTAATTCAATGGCAATCCCAACTCTTCCAATTTCTCTTTGGTGGGAACACCCTTCTCATCCCAGCCGCGGAGTTTGTAAAACTCGGGCAGCATCTTATCGAGTTCCACGACCTTGCCTTTGGCGGGGCCATCAGGAAGCGGCTCGTGCAACATGCGGTGCGGAAGTGTATCTTCCGTAGAGCCTGCTTTCATGAGGAACATGCGCTCAAGGGTATAAACGCGGTCAGCAGCGATCATCACTTCTTCGGGAGTGTATTCTGCGCCTGTGGAGAGGTTCATCATTTCGGTGACGCGCAGGGGCAGGATCATGCGATCTTTAGAGAAGGCGTAACGAATGGCAACAAAGACGCACAAAGCCCGAGCTATCCATCAGTGCGAATGAATTTTCAAAGTGACGGACGAGTTCCGGCTTGCCTTCGGTTGTGAGCGGATTCTCTTTGACAGGCACGCCAAAGACTTCTTCGTATGCCACATCACCTTCCATGTGTGACGCGCCCTTGTTCGATGTTGCATACAGCAAGCCCATGCCCTGCGAGCCGCGCGGATCGTAGCCGGGGAATTCCTGCTTGCGTGTGGTGACTGCAATTTCGGGATGACCATATTTTTCCGCGAGGCGATAACTGCCCTGCGCGAGGTCATTTCCAAAGCCTTCACGATACGCCATCTTCTTGATCATTTCGATCATTGCATCGTGGTCGCCAAACTTCAGCGGCATGCCGATGATCTCTTCAGAGATATATCCCTTCTCATACATTTCCATCGCGGCGGCAATCGTCATGCCGGTGGTGATGGTGTCCATGCCGTATTCATTGCACAGATAATTCGCCTTCACCAGCGCGGCGAGGTTGCTCACACCGCAGCCTGTTCCCAGCGACGAAATCGTCTCGTACTCAGGACCTTCACCTTTGCCTTTGTACGGGCCATCAGGTACTTCGGTGAGGCGTCCACAGGAAAGCGGGCAGCGATAACAAGGGGTATGGCGGATCAAATATTGATTCTTGAGCGCGTCACCATCAATGTTATTCACACCTTCAAAGGTGCCCTGCAGGAAATTACGCGTCGGCAAAATGCCCAGCGTGTTGGTCACTTGCGGCACATACGACGTTCCGTAAATGCGCATGTTCGAGCCCTTCTTCACATCCGCACCCACATTCTTGGATGTGTCCACGCTCAACGCGCGCATTCCTTCCGGGTTGTACAGCGGCGGGTTTTTATTTCCCATCGCCACAACGGCTTTGAGATTCTTTGAACCCATCACCGCGCCAACACCAGAACGAGCCGCTGCGCGATGTTTATCATTCATGATCGCTGCCATCAATGCAAGGTTCTCACCTGCCTGTCCAATACATGCGACTCTCGCTTCTTCGGATGTTTCTGCCTTTAGGATATCCGTGGTCTCATGCACATCCTTCCCCCAAACATGCGCCGCGGACCTAACCTCGATCTGGTCCTCGTTCACAAACAGATACACAGGCTCGGGCGACTTCCCCTCAAAGATGTACATATCGAATCCCGTGCGCTTCATCCACGTTGGGAATTCGCCGCCCGAATTGGAGTGCGCCAGCGCACCCGTCAGCGGAGACTTGGTGACGACCATGTAGCGGTTCCCAGTCGGCGCGGGAGTTGCGGTCAGCGGGCCGGTGGCGAAGATCAGGATGTTCTCAGGGGAGAGCGGATCTGCCATCGGATCCATTTCTTTATACAGATAATGGATCGCCCATCCGCGCCCGCCGAGATAATCGCGCGCGATCTTCGGGTCAACATCTTCGGTGGTGACTTTATGAGTAGTGAGGTTTACACGTAATATTCTGAGGTGCCAGCCGTACATAGGAAACTCCTGTTGAGAAAAGGATGAATGATGAAGGATGAAAAAGGTCAAAAGCCTAAAGTCTTTTCCTTCGTGTACTTTGTGTCCTTCGTGTTTAAATATTTATCCGCCAGCGATCGCAGAAAATGCGGTGACCATATCACCTTCTTTAAGCGGCGTGTTCATATCCACGGTCAGGCCGTTCAATACGATCACGCTCTCATCATTGAGAGGGATGTCAAAGCGGGAGATGGCTTCATAGACCGTCGTCCCATCGGGGACGTCCAATTCCACTACACCATGCTTCGCTTCGGGCGGCAGGGCATCACGGTAATTGGCGATCAGCTTGACATGGATCATCATTCGTGGATTCTAGCACAAAACAGGTTTTTGCCTGAAATACCACCACGGCTTCCCCTTTGTGGTTAAATAGAACCATGAAAAGACAAATTCCCTATCACGGCTGGTGCTTTGTATGCGGAAACGAAAACCCGCACGGCATTGGCATCACCATGTTTGTAGACGACGATGGCATCCTCACTTCCGAATTCACGTTGAATGAAGCGCATCAAGGTCCGCCTGGGCATACCCACGGCGGAGCATCTGCGGCGATATTAGATGAAGTCATGGGGCTGGTGGTTTGGGCAGCGGGACACAAGGTAGTGGCTGCAAACATCAATATCAACTACCGCAAGCCGCTCCCGCTCCATCAGCCGCTGTTCGCTGAGGCACGCATCACCGAGGTCGGCGAGAGAAAAATCGTCAGCACAGGAGAAATCAAATTGGCAGATTCAACTGTCGCCGTGAGTGGAAGCGGGATCTACGTCATCGCACCGCACTTATTTGAGCAAGTCAAATTGAAGCGGGAGGAATCATGAAAACTATCGGATTGATCGGCGGGATGAGCTGGGAATCATCCATCGAGTATTATCGCATTATCAATGAAACGGCGAAGGAAAAACTGGGTGGATTGCATTCTGCAAAAAGCCTGATGGTGACCGTGGATTTCGCTGAGATCGAAAAGCTGCAGCATGAAGATCGCTGGGATGAAGCGGGGCAAATCCTGGTGAAATGCGCGCAAGACCTCGAACGCGGCGGCGCG
The DNA here is from genome assembly GCF_016705895.1 of Candidatus Villigracilis affinis. Lineage (NCBI taxonomy): Bacteria > Bacillati > Chloroflexota > Anaerolineae > Anaerolineales > Candidatus Villigracilaceae > Candidatus Villigracilis > Candidatus Villigracilis affinis. The sequence goes on from NZ_JADJKT010000008.1 coordinate 85,662, forward strand.
GGTTTTATTGTGCTCTGCACCAACACCATGCACAAACTCGCCGACCAAATCATTGCCAACGTGAAAATTCCCTTCTTGCATATCGCAGATGCAACCGCAGAAAACATTGTAGCGGCGGGGATAAAAAGAATCGGTCTTCTTGGCACACGTTTTACGATGGAACATGACTTCTACAAAGGCCGCTTGATCGAAAACTTTGGGCTGGATGTTCTCGTGCCAAACGAAGCAGATCGGGAGATCATCCACCGTGTGATCTATGATGAACTGGTGCAGGGGAAGATCGTCGATGCATCGCGTGAAGAATACAAGCGCATCATGCAAACGCTGGTCGCACAAGGGGCACAAGGCATCATCCTCGGCTGCACCGAGATCGAATTGCTCGTCAAACAAAACGATAGCAGCGTGCCGCTCTTCCCCACCACCAAAATCCATGCGATAGCAGCAGTTGAAAGGGCTTTGAAGGAAGAATGAGATATATCTACGCAATCATCCTTTGTATGACGTTAAGCGCGTGTCTGACTCCGCCTGGGCTTGATCCAACACCCACGGCAGGTTCACCCTTTGCCATTTCCCAGGAGGACAATCCATATGCGCCCAAACCTGAAGACCTGGGCAGGCAGCAAGCGGGTGTCATTATCACATCCATCAACCTTTCAGAACGATCTGACCTTTCACCCGTGCGTGTGGACTTGAATATGCTCGGATCCATGCCAAGTGCGTGTCATGAGTTGCGTGTAAAGTTAATCCACCCAATGAGACATATCAAGTCTTCATCGAGATCTACAGCGTCGTGGACCCAGGCTCAAATTGTGAAGATGTTTTCCAGCAATTCGAAGGGAATCTCACGCTCGGTGTGTACACCCCGGGGCGATATACCATCTGGGTTAATGAAGAATACGTGGGTGACATGATCTCGTACTAGGCGGAACACTTTTCATCAGGAATGCGATGATAGCGGGAAAAATTTATCCTTGAAGTCATTGATGGGTTTCTCGAACAGGAAATAGCTCAAGCTCGCAACAAGGATCGTCACCACAAGCGAAAAATAATAAAGGCTGGGCGCACCCGCATCAATGGTGTTGCTAAATTTCAGAATGAACCAAATCACACCCGTGTGATAGACATACAGTCCGTATGAAATCTTGCCCAGATATCGCAAGGTGCAATATCAAGGGTGTTCCAAATCCCATTTTGCGACATTGTAAATAGTGACCATAAAAGATATTCAGCAATGAATATCCCCAGATATTCTATGGTCAACCACAGGAACTCCTGCCCGAGCGTGTTCCCACGGCCTTCGACCAGATATTGAGTCGCAAGTCCGATTGCAGGTACAAGGATCGCAGCCAGGATAAGCTGCAAACGCGGACGGGGTATCTCAAACTGGGAAGCGTACGCCCCAAAGGCAAAGGCATCGATATGCGAAAAAGGCATGGCGTAGAGGCAACATCGGGCATATCGATCAAAAGGGGCGCGAAAGTAGGTGTAAATCAAATAAATAAGGCCGCGCATCAGCGGGCCAAAATGATTGCTCGGTAAAGCTTTTCAATTGTGTCTTGGGCGTTAGAAACAAAATCAACGGCCACAAGATATAAACTGTTCTTCAACAGATAACGACCATAAATGGGTAAAAAACGGGAATGTTCAAAGGCAATAGTCGTATGAAAAAGTCGTAGATATAAAAACCGAAGGCCAGAACTGTGTCCAAAACTTTCCGCCAAACTCGTTGATCAGCGGCTGAAACCCATGTTGGGAGCCATGAAATTGACCCCAAACAAAAGGAAAAGATAGAAATAATATAACGGAAAAATGCGCAGGAAACGTCTGCCATAAAACTTGGTGAAATATTCGCGCTTGCCAAGGGAATTCTTCATTCTCAACAGGATGCCCGTGATGAGAAAACCCGAAAGTACAAAAAATAACTGCAATCCCACCCAGCCAAACTCAGAATATCCGTATGAGGCCAAGAACCAAAGAAAGGCAATTGCCCGCATGCCATCAAGTCCAGAAATCATGAGGGCGATTATACGTGTCGAAATTACAGCGTCAAGGATGTCTTTTTGCTCGAGGAAAGTGCCGCTTTACGGCCCCCACCGCGGCTGGTAATCGCAGTACTCGTTATCGGTCAGGCGGCGCAAGTCAGTGCCGTCGACTCGTACGATGTAGATCTCACAACCGTGTACCTCGTATCTGTCAAAGTAGGCGGTAAACGCCACCCATTGACCGTCTGGCGAAAAGGATGGGCCTTGAGAATTTCCACCTGCAGGAGAAATCTGGCGCAGCGCGGAGCCATCGGGGTTCATGGCAAAAAGTTCTCGCTCCCACGGTTTTCCCGAATACGTGACAACCAAATCCATGGGCGACCAGTCGCTGCGACCGCGCAAGGCTGGCAAATTGCTGACCTGACGCAGCCCCGTTCCATCCACATTGATGACAAAAAGCTGACTCAGACCTTCCGCGTAGGATGCGAATAAAACCTGCGCCCCATTCGGCGACCAGGTCGGGTCCCACGCGCTGACATCGGACACCTGTCGTGGATTGCTGCCATCGCGATCCATCAGCCAGGTCGTGGGATGCTCGGGATCATCGAAGAAACGTGTGAAGATGATCGATTTTCCATCAGGCGATATTTCAGGCGCGTTCAGGTCACCGAGGGAATAGGTCAGCACTTTGATCTCGTCTGTCGCAAGCACCAGCTCATAGATCTCGTAGTGTTTACTTTGCTCGTTAAGCGCGGAATACATCACGCTTCCCCCATCCGGTGAGATGGACGGGTAAAAGTGGCGCATGGAATCTTCAGGGGTTAATCGGCGGTAGCCTGTACCATCCGCATTCACGATGCAGATCTGTTCACGGTTGATCTCTTTGAACACCTGGCAGGTGAAGGCAATCTTCCCAGTCGGCTCGCCCGTCGGGGCGATGGCAGGCAGCGTTGAATTAACGGGAATGGTCGGCATGGGCGTACTGGCTTGCATCGTCTGGAACAGGTCAGGGGCTGGAGTGGGAGTCGTCACAGGCAAATTACATGCCATTATCGAAATCAACAGTACAATACACACAGGCAGGAGTTTTTTCATCATTCATCTCTCTTGTTATAAAGACGTACCGCGCTTCGCCATTGACGTTTTTCTAACAAAACTCTTACCGTCACATTCACATGGGCGATATAAAATTTGGAAACAATTTACCCAGGAGGCAACCATGACAAATGAAACACCTCAACAATTTACATTCAAAGCCGAGACAAAACAACTACTGAACATCCTCATTCACTCGTTGTACAAAGATCGCGAGGTCTTTTTTGCGCGAACTACTCTCGAATGCGTCCGATGCACTTAACCGTCTGCGCTTCGAAATGGTCACCAATCACAATGTGCTGGATTCAAACGCCGAATTGCATGTCCGCATCAAAGTGGATAAGGACGCGCACATGCTCACGATTCAGGATACAGGCATCGGCATGACCAGGGACGAAATGATCGAGAACCTTGGAACCATCGCCCAATCTGGCGCGCGCAAATTCCTGGATGCCACCAAAGATCAAAAGGTTGATTTCGCGCAAGTCATCGGTCAATTTGGGGTTGGGTTTTATTCCGTGTTCATGGTGGCCGATTGGGTGCGGGTCACATCAAGATCGTTTAATCCAGAAGCTGAAGCGGTGAGTTGGTATGCCACGGGTGAGGACAACTATCAGATCAGCGGATCAGACATGAGCGAGAGAGGAACGAAGATCGAGATCAAGCTCAAGGAGGATGCCTCTGAATTCGCCGAGGAATTCCGTCTGAAGAACATCATCCATAAACATTCGGATTATATCGGCTTCCCCATTTATATGGGCGAGAGCAGCGAAGCGGTCAATAAACAAACCTCGCTCTGGCGCACTTCGCGGCAGGAGATCAAAGAGGAGCAATACAAAGAGTTCTACCGTCAGACCACTCTCGATTTTGAAGATGCGCTGCTGCACACACACATGGTCACCGATGCGCCCGTGCAACTGTATGCGCTTTTGTTCATCCCCGCAAAAGCCGAGCGTGGAATTTTTGCGTTACGAAAAGAAGACGGCCTGAAATTGTATTCGCGCAATATTTTGATCGACGACTACAACAAGGATCTGCTGCCCGAATATCTGCGCTTCGTGCAAGGCGTGGTGGACTCGGAGGACTTGCCGCTCAATGTCTCCCGTGAAACTGTTCAGTCAAGTGGGCTGATGCCGAAGCTGAAAAAGGTTCTAACAAACCAGGTCATGCGCGAATTGGAACTGCTTGCAAAAACAACGCCGAAAAATATCAGACGTTCTGGCAGGAATTTGGCGTGTATCTGAAACAGGGTATCGCCGCCAACCCCGCAGACGCCGAAACCATTAATTCGCTTCTGCGTTTCAAGACCAATCTGAACCCTGAAGCATGGTCCTCGCTCGAAGAATATGTTTCGCGCATGAAAGATGGGCAGAAGGAAATTTTCTACATCGTCGGCGAAGATCCCAAATCTGTGCTGCGCAGTCCGCATTTGGATTACTTCCATTCGCAAGGCACTGAAGTTCTTTTGCTCACCGACCCAATGGATTCTTTCATGCTCATGGGCTTGCGTAAGTACAAGGATTTTGATCTGAAGAATGTGGCACAAGCCGAAGTGGATACAACCCAAAAGCCGAAAGACGAAGCCGAGGCAGAAAAGATCCCCGACGCAGATTTCAACTCATTGATCGAACGCTTCAAGCAGGTGCTCGGCGAACGCGTGACCGATGTGCGTGCCAGCACCCGTTTATATCAATCGGTTGCGCGCCTGGCCGATGCAGACAGCAGCACGAACGCAGATATGCAGCGCGTTTACAAATATCTCGGCAAGGAATATGAGATCCCGAAAAAGGTGCTGGAATTAAATCCATCGCATAACATCCTCAAAAGCCTTCTCAAACAAGAAGCAGGCTCTGAATTGCAAAACATCATCATCGAGCAGATCTACGATAGCGCCCTGCTCGTGGAAGGGCTGCATCCAGACCCATCCAGTATCGCCGCTCGCGTGCAGCAGATCATGGAAGCGGCGTTAACCAAAAGCTCAAACTAGAAAAACAGACCAACAAAAAATTAACAACGAAGTCGTTCGCCATGTGGTGAACGACTTCGTAAATTTAGAGGAATAAGAAAATGGGCATTCAAGATGCATACAACGAATGGTCGGGAATTTACGATACGAATACAAACCTGACCCGCGACCTTGATTCAACACTCACCCGCAATCTGCTCGCGGACCAACAATTTGATCACATCCTTGAGCTTGGATGCGGAACTGGCAAGAACACCCAGTTCTTCGTCCAGATCGGCAGAAACGTTCACGCATTGGATTTTTCCCAGGGCATGATCGAGAAAGCCAAAGAAAAGGTACGGGCCGACAATGTCCGTTTTTCGATGGCGGATCTGACAAAGCAATGGCCCTGCGAAGATAAGGCTTACGATCTGATCTCCTGCAATCTGGTTTTGGAGCATATCCCCGATCTTGCCCACATATTCTCTGAAGCCGCACGTGTTCTACGCTCTGGCGGAAAATTCCTCATCAACGAACTGCATCCCTTCAAGCAGTATCAGGGTACCAAGGCCAGATTCGAGCGCGGTGATGAAACCATCGAGGTGGATGTATTCGTGCATCACATCTCAGAATTTATCAACACTGCCCTGAAAAACAACTTCAAACTTATCCACTTCAACGAATACTGGCATGCGGAAGACAGCCACAAACCGCCAAGGCTTGTATCGTTCATCTTTGAGAAATAGAAATTAAACGCCTTATCGAAATAGTTCGGGTTACAAACAAAAACTGACAGCCGCCCTGGAGCGGCTGTCAGTTGGTTTAATGTTGGAGGGATTACGGACTTAATTTACTTCAACAATATAATCACTAAATTCGTCTCCTTACCATCTGCCCGCAGAACGGTCACCTAATCTTCCGAACCAATAGTGTGTCAATGATCAACCCCATGGACAAGCCAATAAAAGTAAAAAAGACCTTATAGGCGAGGACCCTGTCTGGAAAATCCCAGGGTTTTTGCCAGATCCATAATCGATCGTCATCCGTCAGGGCGAGTGCGACCCTCCAGGAATTCTCAATTGTAGTTACCGAGTCTTTCTGTGAAGCTTTCGCAAATGTCGTGGAAGAAATGCAGGTCTTGATCGGATGTGACAAGGGGTAGGCAAAATAATCGTTCGCGCATGTGTTATCGCTAATTACATATTCATCGCTCGGCGCCACGTCAGGAACGGTATCCACTTTTTCCCAGCAGGTTTCGGCTCCCACACATGGGTACAAAACATGGTAGATGTCATCATCTACTGTCGCCACCCAAAACTCGTTGCCATACGGCTGTAAATTCAGTATCTTTTCAACAGGAAAGGGGAAATAATCGATTTGCTTCCAAAATGTGTTTCCACCCGCGAACCAGAGACTGGTCAACAGGAAGCCTAATAATGGGCCAAGAGCGATGCAGCTTAAGAATATTTTTAGTCTTTTTGAAGATTCCATAAGGCGGGTATTTTATCCTAAAACCAAACTGCCATCAGGTTTATCAAGTATCAAAGGTGACTAATGCTCATCATTCAAAGCAAATTCAATCGCCCGAATGACCCCATTGATATCATTCTCCACCTGATTATTCCAAAAGCGGACTACTTTATACCCCAGTGACTCAAAATACTTGCTTCGCTCGGCATCATACGCGAGGTTGCTCCAAATGCTGGCTTCCGTTCCCATTTGGGGAAGAGTGCAAAGGCGGAGGGGCTCCTCCCGCCATTCCTGCCGCAGATGCAGACCACACGAGTATTATGCATGATGAGAAAATGTAAAAGTTGTGATGAAATCTAATTCAAACAAACAGTCTTGAAGCACAATAGCCGCGCACAAATTCTTAACGTACTCTAATCGAATGGCGCTAGTTTATGCTTTAGAATGTAATTACTCCGATGGGGAGTAGCGCCCGACTTTTTCGGGAAGAACAGCCGTCAAGACGGAAAGAGATTTCCCGGCTGTTTGAAAGAAAACGCAAGACCATCGCCTTCCTGGCGGTGGTCTTTTTTTATTTTTAAAGGAGAAAAAATGCCAGAACGAACTTCACAAGTTGTCCGTATGGGTCAGTTGAAAGGCGCGAAAATAAAAATCAAAGAAGTTAAAAATGACGGCTTGCACGAATACGTCAGCATCGTCAATCGTGGAACTGTTACTCAACCCATGTCTGGTTGGGTGCTTGCCAGCCTGCGTGGGCATGCGTTTTATCCATTTACAGGCGATTTAATGCTGGAGCCTGGCATGATCGTAAAAGTTCAGAGCGGGCAGTTGGAATCAAAAGCAACACAAGAAGAGTGGGGCGCCTTGAAAAAATTATTGTGGACGATTGGTCAGGTTTGGAACAACCATGGCGATACAGCAATTTTGTTTGACGCAAATGGTCTGGAAATTGACCGACTTTCCTATCCGCACGAGCGTGCAATGGGAAGCAGTGCCAACCGCCGAAAAGTTTTGGTGGGCAGCGATGACGGTTTTAAAATTGTCAACGATTCGCCTCCCAAATCCAAAAAGGTAACGCGGAAATAAAACAGCGCGTGGACAGAATCATTCAAGCAGGTTGTTGTAACTTTCAATAAGAACAGGAGATTACTCAAAATGGACTTTCTAGAAGAGTTGTTTGAAATTGGCAAGCGCAAATATCAAAAAAGCGGCGGAGTCTTTCATGACAAAGACCTTAAAGATGACGATCACGATGACGACGATGATGACAAGCGCCGTCAATACCCAACCAGGTCGTATCCCCAGGGACCTGCATACCGTCCGCAGGTGACTGCAAACCCTGTGGTGTTTTTATCCAGTATTGTTTGCCGCAGGTGTTCCACGCAGACTGTTCAAGGCGCAAAGTTTTGTCACAGCTGCGGAACAACCATCCAGCAGATATTGACTTGTGACAGTTGCGGTTCGAAATTGCCCCTCAATGAATCGCTCTGCACCCAATGTGGATATGGAAATTAGTTACTAAAAAGGAGTTTACAAATGGCAGCACAAAAGAAAAAACGTAAACGTGACATTGAGAAGAATTACCCCGTAAAGCAGTTTGTCAAAAAACTGCGGCGTCTGGCGGACTGTATCGAGCAGGGACAGAAGTTTCAAATCCAAGTAGCAGGCGAGCGGATTTCCATCCCCGCTGCTGCCATCATCAACATCGAACATGAGCGCAGCGCTTCTTCGGAAGAGATCGAGTTCCAGCTTACGTGGCCGCTTGAAAAGAAGTAGCGTTCCTCCCCCAAATGGGACATGAAAATTTATTATGAAAATTGTATATGTTTCGTTGTCCCATTTGGGGGACGCGTACCCGAGCGAATGCGAGTGGTAGGTGCCCGCTAGGGCGGAGGGGGCTGCCCTCCCGCCATTCCTGCCGCGGACAAACATCGATTATGCAATACTACTTCGCTGCTTCCAGCATTTGAAAGACCATCGGGCTAAAATAAGGAATTAACCAGATCAGCCAGACAAAGATGCTAAACTTGTGAAAACTTACGATCATTTTTTCATCTTTCTTGATGAGTACGAAAGTCGCCCAGACTGCATGGACAAGCATTAGGATAATGGCACGCAGGCCTGCAAATCCGTGAATGTCGTAGCTCATTCCACCCACATAGTCTCACATCATGCCATTCCCCACGTATCACACACCAGTCCAAGCCAAAAGAAAACGGTATGCCAGACTTTTGAGCCTGAATTGCGTTCACTCCAGACTCCGATGGAGTAAAAAAGCAGGGCTAAATTAATAACGATCACGGCGGTGGGATTCATCTAAAACCCTTCCGCCACGTACTCGCCCCACACGCCTCTCAGCGTATTGCAGATCTCGCCGAGCGTGATGTCATTCTCCACGCACTCAATGAACAACGGCATCAAATTCTCTGTGCCTTTGGCCGCGTCCTACCAACTTCCCTAGTAACTGCTCCACTACTCTCTGATCTCTATTCTCTCTCAACTTCTTCAACTTCTCGCGCTGTCCCAACTCAATCGACGGGTCAACCTGCAAACGTTCCAACGTGAGAACTTCGTCCACGTTGAATTGATTGACGCCCACCACGATCTGCTCTTTGCGTTCGATCTCCTGCTGCGCGGCATAGGCGGCGTTTTGAATTTCGTTTTGCATAAATCCGCGTTCAATGGATTGCAGCGCGCCGCCCATCTCGTCGATCTTGGCGATGTAATCGAGCGCGCCTTTTTCGATCTCGTCGGTCAGGTGTTCGATCAGATACGAACCCGCCAGCGGATCGATCGAGTCCGCGACGCCTGATTCGTAGGCGATGATCTGCTGGGTCCGCAGCGCCACGCGGACAGATTTCTCAGTGGGGAGCCAGAGGGCTTCGTCCATTGAATTGGTATGCAAACTTTGCGTCCCGCCGAGGACGGCGGAAAGCGCTTGCAGCGTCACACGCACCACATTATTTTCAGGCTGCTGCGCGGTGAGCGTGGAGCCTGCGGTCTGTGTGTGGAAACGCAATTGCCAACTGGATGGCTTCTTTGCCTTGAAGCGTTCGCGCATGATCCGTGCCCACATGCGGCGCGCGGCGCGGAACTTGGCGACTTCTTCGAGCAGGTTGTTGTGCGCGTTGAAGAAGAACGAAAGCTGACCCGCGAAGGCGTCCACGTCCAAGCCAGCTTTGAGCGCGGCTTCCACATAGGCAATGCCATCCGCCAGCGTGAACGCCACTTCCTGCACGGCGGTGGAGCCAGCCTCGCGGATGTGATAGCCCGAGATCGAGATCGTGTTCCAATACGGAACTTCTTTTGCGCAGAATGAAAAGATATCGGTGATGAGCCGCATCGAAGGCGCAGGCGGGAAGATATACGTCCCACGCGCCACGTACTCTTTGAGAATATCATTCTGGATCGTGCCGCGCAGTTGGCGCATGTCCGCGCCCTGGCGCTTCGCCACCGCAATATACATCGCCAGCAAAACGCCCGCGGGCGCGTTGATGGTCATCGAAGTCGAAACTTTATCGAGCGGGATCTGATCGTACAACTGCATCATGTCGTGGATGGAAGAAATGGACACGCCCACCTTCCCGACCTCTCCCTGCGCGATCGGATCATCCGCATCATACCCAATTTGAGTTGGGAGGTCGAAAGCGACACTCAGCCCCGTTTGACCTTGTGCCAGCAAATAGCGATAACGCTTATTGGATTCCTCCGCCGTCGAGAAGCCCGCATACTGACGCATCGTCCAAAAGCGCGAACGATACATCGTCGGCTGGACTCCGCGGGTGTAGGGATATTCTCCGGGGAAGCCTAATTTCTCTTCGTAAGCAGAATCAGCTTCGGGCGGAAGCGAGAGGCGCGGCACTTCAAGTCCCGATGAATATTCGAAGCGCTCTTTCCGCTCCTTGAACTTTTCCAAAGACTTCTTGAGCGTGTTTTCTTTCCATTTGTTGTATTGTTCGTTGAGGGTCATATTAAATTCCTTTTTTGAACCGCAAAAAAACGCCAGGAAAATATTTCATCTTTGCGTTCTTCGCGGTAATTTTTTCCTTCTCCAAGTATAAATCCAACCCAAAATAACTTGTAGGACAAGTGACACGCTGGCGAGTGCAAAACTTCCCGATTTCATCGCCGCATTGGCGGGAATATTTTCACAACTTTACATATTTGTTAGCGCAGATTTCGCATGCAAAATGACGAAGTTATCTAAACAGGCAGTAAAATTGCAGAGTGACCAGCATCACACCGAACCTTACCATTCAGACAGCGCAAAGTATCAACGAGATAAGTGAACAGATATGGGATAACCTTTCAGCGGGGCGGCCGTTTCAAAGTCACCGCTGGTATCGGTTCGGCGAACGCATCATGAACGATTGCCGACCGACCTACCTGCTGGCTTATCATAAGGATGAATTGGTCGGCCGCGCCGCATTGTGGAGGATAAGCAGTGAACCGCTTCCTCTCGCCCCCGGAATTGGCCGCACCATCACCGAGTCGACTCTGCGCCGACGCCCCTTGCTCATCTGCCGCTCACCCCTCTCCAACGCCAGTGGATTGATCCTGCCCAATGGCCCCCTGCATGACGAAACGCTCAACGCGCTCAGCGAAGCCGCGTTGAATATCAACAGGCAAAGTCATTATCTTGCGCTGGTGTTCGATTTTCTTGACCAAGAGGAAAGCGCGAACTGGCAGGGTGAATTTACGCCCGTTCAACTCTCCGACCCGGGCACGATCATGCAAAACCGCTGGGACAGCCTCGAAGCCTATCTGGAAGACGGTGATAAAAAAGACCGCCAGCATTACAAGCGCACATTGCGCGAAGCGGAAAAACTTGGCATCACGATCGAGAAACATTCCAAAGTCACAGATGTGAACGCCGCGCTCAAACTCATCCATAACGTGGAACGGCACTACAAAAATTCGCCCAACCCGTGGATGAAAAACCTGCTCGAAAATCTTGAAATGGCGCAAGGCACCTGGCTCGAAGCCAGACAGAACGGAATATTGGTCGGCTGCGGCGCGCTGTTTGAAGATAACCAGACCCAACTGACCACTGCGCTGGGGCTGGCAGATCACATCCCCTACGTGTATCTGATGCTGACCTACGCAAGCCTGGAAGACGCCTTCCAAAAACATGTCGCCGCCATGCGCTGGGGAAGCGGCGCGTACGATGTAAAGAAAAGTTTGGGTTTCAAACTGGAGGAGAATAATTACATCGTCGTATCCAGTACAAGTCTTATCATTCGCACATTGATCAGGTCATTGAGATAATCTCCAGCTGTTGAAACCAAAAGCAGATGGAAAATACGAGAAAACATGAATCCAAACATCCCATCCCTCGAAGAATTCCTGAACCTCCCCGCCGAAGAAGTGGCAAAAGCCGTGCGCGCCAAAGGCCCGAAGTCCATTGTGTTCCCATTCAATGGCACGCGCCGCTGGTTCCTGCTCGAGCACGGGCGCAGCGACCATGAAAACCCCGCACAAGCCTATGTGGATATCACCGCGCAGGCCTATATCGCAACCTATAAACTGGTCTTCGATTACGGCCTCGACACGATCATCGCCCCCGTTTTTGGCGGAGAGATATTCAACCGCGGCGAAGAATACATGCGCGAGATCGGCACAGGCATGACCCTGCTGGCTGAGCACCCCGCCTTCCACGAATTTTATGAAGAGTACGATATCCGAGTCCATTTTTATGGCGAATATCGCAAACAATTCGAGCCGACTCCCTATGCCTATGTCAGCGGGATCTTTGACAAAGCGACTCAACAGACCGCGCATCACAAACAGCGCAGGTTGTTCTACGGCGTCTGCGCTGAAGATGCTACTTCAAGCATTGCAGAGCTTTCGGTGAGATTCTTTCAAAAGACAGGCAGGATCCCGACACGGGAGGAAATGATCGAAACCTATTACGGCGAATATATCGAAAAGGCCGATATCTTCATCGGCTTCGAAAAGTTCAACGTGTTCGATTATCCCATGCTGGGCTGGGGCGAGGAAAGTTTATATTTCACCGCATCTCCATCCCTTTATATGAATGAACGCCAGCTGCGAAACATCCTGTACGATTATCTTTATCTGCGTCCCGTGCAGGACCCCGACTATTTCACCATGCCGCAAAAAGATTTCGAAGCGATGCGCAAGTTCTACGAAGTCAACCGCGAGGCAACCTACGGGGTCGGTGAGATGCGCGGCGGAATCTGGTATGCAAATACAGAGATCAGGAAATAACTTAACGGAGTCCAACGATGCGCACAATGATTGAATTGCTCAGAGATATGTCTTTGGGGACGATGTCGAACACCGCCTACGATACAGCCTGGGTTGCGCGGCTCGGCGATATTGACCACGACATGAGCTCCCACGCCCTGGAATGGATCGGCGAAAATCAATTACACGATGGAAGCTGGGGAGCAAGAAATGTCTACTACTATCACGACAGGGTCGTCTCCACACTTTCGGCGATGATCGCCCTTACACACCAAGGCAGGCGTGCGCGCGATAAAAAGCAGATCGAAAACGGGCTGCTGGCGCTGGAGCAAATCACCGACAATGCCACGCAAGGGCTTTCTTCCGCACCCAGCGGACCCACCGTCGGATTTGAATTGATCGCTCCAACCCTCGTTGCTGAAGCCGAAAAACTGGGAATCATCAAACAACAGGGGGATCGCATTCTGGGCCGCCTGAAAAAATTACGGGAGATCAAAATGGCCAAGCTGGCGGGATTAAAGATCAACCGTCACATCACCGCGGTTTTTTCTGCCGAAATGGCCGGCACTGATTCGACCAACCTGCTCGATATCGACCACTTGCAGGAGCCGAACGGCTCCGTGGGCTGCAGCCCATCCTCCACCGCCTACTTTGCGCGTTATCTCAAGCCGGGTGATGAAAAAGCGCTCAACTACCTCAAGAGCATTTCGAAAGATGGCGGCGTGCCGAATTTCGCCCCGTTCGATATTTTCGAACGCTGCTGGGTCTTGTGGAATCTCTCGCTTTTGGACAATTTCAAACCCGAGGAAACAGCCCTGATCGAATCGCACATGGATTACCTTTCGCAGCGCTGGGTGCCTAAAACGGGAATTGGTTTTGCCTCCGACTGCGCCATGTATGACAGCGACGATACGAGCGTTACACAGCGGGTGCTGCTGCGCTTCGGCCGTGAAGCGGATATCGAATCGATCCTCAGCTACGAAGAGGAAAAATATTTCCGCTGTGTACAGCATGAAGCCAGCCCGTCTGTTGGCGTGAATATTCACATCCTTGGCGCGCTCAAACTTGCAGGCTTCGACCGTGACCACCCCAGCATCCAGAAGATCCTCAACTTCCTGCGCGAAACCCGCAACGAAGGCGGCTACTGGTTCGATAAATGGCATGTTTCGCCATACTACATTACATCGCACGTGGTCATCGAATGTCTCGAATACGATCTTCAACTCTGCCAAGGCGCCATTGACTGGATCCTGAAGAATCAAAGTGCAAATGGCGCATGGGGCTACTTCGGCTTTCCTACTGCTGAGGAAACCGCCTTTTGCTTGCAGGCGCTCAAGATCTGGCGCAGGAACGGAAACCCTGTCCCCGAGGGGCGCATTGAAATGGCATCCATGTGGCTTTCGGAGAATGCCAAACCGCCCTATCCATGGATGTGGATTGCAAAGACGTTATATTATCCAGAGTTGATCATCCAGTCCAGTATCATGACTGCATTGGCATTGTAGATCAAGCCATTTTTAGAAAAGGCATGAAAATGATCGATAGATTAATTTCCATTTCAACGACAGACCCCGATGATGCCCGCAGAAAAAAGCTGTTGAATATTCTGCTGCTCGGGTTGGGAGTCATTACCTTCATTCTGATCGTTGTCATGATCTTTTCGATCCTGGGCCAAAGCGCACAAGAAGGCGCATATTTGGTGGTTTACGGGGGCATCGCATTACTGTTGGGCATGGCTGTTATATTTTTCCTGAACAGAATCCTGCCCGGAAGGATTGCCGCGACATTATTTCTGACCCTGATCACTGGCATCATGATCTTTAGTGACAGTGCACATGACGTATCCAATGGGCGCAGTCTCTTCATTTTCACCATCCCCATCATCATGGCAAGTGTACTGCTGACACCAGCTTCCAGTTTTATCTTTGGGATCGTAAGCAGCGCAATCATCTCAGTCCTTGCCATATCGATAAAAGAAGAACCGAACTCCCCCGCCATTGCAGGCTATTTTCTGGTCGCATTGATCGCCTGGCTTTCATCGCGAAATCTCGAACAAGCCCTTCTGGAATTGCGTTCCATCAATCTCAATCTCGATAAAGTGGTTGAAGAAAAGACCAAAGAACTTGCCACGACCCTTTCGCGTGAACTCATTCTGGCTGGACGCAACCGCGCCATTCTCGATTCAATCGCAGACGGTGTGATCGTGTTCGATGAATTCAATACAGCGATCCTGGCAAATCCCGCCCTCGGAAAACTGGCCGATGTCCCTGCACAGGGGATCATCAACCGAACGATTACTGACTTCATTCAAAGCGACCTGCTTTCGCCAGCCACCCGCGGAACCTTGCTGGGCATGCTCGAAAATCCGCAGGCCGCCGGGAGCGGCATCCGCATTGACTGGGGCAACAAGACCCTTTCCACAAGTTTTGCCCAGGTGCGCGATACCGAAGGCAAAGGCATTGGTACAGTGGCTGTGTTCCGGGATGTCACCCATGAAGTGGAACTCGAGAAGATGAAAAACACCTTCATCGGTATTGTTTCACACGAATTACGTACGCCATTGAATGCCATCCTGGGATACGCCGAAATATTGAAGGAAGGCGTCTACGGCTCTGTGACGGAGAAGCAAAAGAACATCTCCGAGCGCATCATGGCCAATTCCAGCCGCCTGCTTCACATCGTCAGCGACCTGTTGGATGAGGTCCAGATCGAAGCGGGTAAACTGAAAATACAAATGGTTTCCTGCAATCCCGTGGATCTGCTGGATAACCTTCGCAGCGTGATGGACAAGATCACGGCAGACAAGGGTCTCGAATTCATCACTGAAATCGATCCATCCTTACCGCCTGTTCTCATGGGCGATCCACAGCGCCTGCAACAGATCATGGTCAATCTTTCGAACAATGCGGTCAAATTCACAGACAAGGGCAGCATCCGTGTCAAGTTATCACGATTGGACGAACAGAACTGGCAGATCCAGACCGTGGATACAGGCGAGGGTATTCCAGAAGAAGCGAAGGATTACATCTTCGAGTCCTTCCGCCAGGTGAAAGCCGCAGCCACCCGTCAGCACGGCGGTGTGGGGCTGGGACTTTCGATCGTCAAACAACTGGTCGAATTAATGAAGGGGAAGATCACCGTCGATAGCAAAGTTGGCGGAGGCAGCATCTTTACCATTACACTGCCTCTGATCATGCCATTGGAAATTGAATCAATCACAGAAACCGAAAAGGAGTAACTCATGAGCGATCATCTTGCATTGATCATTGAAGACGACGAGGACCTGTCCGAAATTTTTGGTCAGGCGTTGACTGCGGCTGGATTTACGATCGAGATCATTCGCGATGGACTTCTCGCTCAGGAACGGCTAAAGGAAATTGTGCCAACTGTCATCACGCTGGATATGCACATCCCGCACATCTCCGGAGACATTCTTCTGACACAGATCCGCGCCGATGATCGGCTTGCCAAAACCCGTGTGGTAGTCACCACCGCCGACGCACAGATGGGTGAAGCCACCCGTGGACATGCCGACCTTGTGCTCATTAAGCCGATCACGTTCTCACAACTGCGCGACTTAACCGCCCGCCTGAAACCGCAAAGCTGACCTAGTCCCCTTCGCGCAGGATCACTTCAGGCATCGGATTGAGATTCCGCTTCACGCCCCACCTGCGAGTTGCCTGCTCGTGAATGAACCAGATCTGCTCTTCAGAAAGGTTCCGCGACACCACGGCTGGGAACGCCTCTTCAAAATAAACATACGGCGGGCGATTCTCGATTCCGATCGAGTGATAATCTATTTTGTCCTTCATCTCATGCAGGGCGGTAATAGCCGTATTGGGATGATAGGTCAGGATATTCGGGCTGGCGATCGAGAGGATATCCTCCATCAGCAGTTCCTCCACTTTGGAGATGGTCTCCTCGATGGTCTCCATCGTTTCCCCATCCAAACCGAAAAGCACAGAAGACCCTACCGTAATCCCCGCGGAGCGTGCCATGCCCAGCGCCGTACGCACGCGATCATCCCACGCCTGTTTGCGGTTGATATTCTTGTGGACTTTATCGATCACAGGCGCCGACATGCTCTCGATTCCCATGTAAATGTAACAACACCCTGCCTTCTTCATTTCATGCAAGGCAAGCATGGCTTCTTCGGGGATTCTCCTCGAAGCCAGCAGATCCACCGTGAACTGCGCCCCCCACATCAGGTCCACGACCTTTTGCGCTTCCACCTCACGCCCAAAGAGGTTGATCATTTTTGTCGACGATTTCTTCGCCAATTCGCGCAGATGGATCAGCTCCCTGCAAAAATGGATCACATTACCGAAATTCCCGCCCCAAAAGATCGAATCATCGAAAAACAGAGCCTCCGCCCCGTACGAAATATATTCGATCACTTTTTCCAGCGCCCGCTGAATCCCATCCGAATTATAGGAGCGGAATGTACCTACAACGGTCACACCTTCGGAACAAAAATAACAGTGATACGTACAGGCATTGGTCACCATGAAATGCGCGGTTCGCAGCACCCGCTCATTGCGTTGAAAAATGGGAAACAGGGCACGAATGGCAAACGCCTGATAGGGCGAAGGCAATACTGAAAGATCCAGTTTAACGCCTGAATTGATCACCCACGCATGCGCTGACTTTTTCCCATCCAAAGCGACGATAACGGAGTGGCCTGGGATTGGGTCAAACAAAGGTGCAATATCGGAGAGTGTTTTGATCACAGAGCGCACTTTCGTGCTCTTCGAGTTCAGGTCCATCGAAAGGGAAATTGCTTTCATCAAAAGATCCAGCGCGTAATATCCATCTCCGCTGACCAGGAAATCGAAAACAGGCTCGATTGCCCCATCCTGAATTTTGACAATGGCACTGCTTGGCTCCAGCACGATTCGTCTTTGGGTCGGGTCAAAATGAAGTGTCTCATCCACATGACGGCCGCCCAGAACGATCAGGCTGTCTGGCAGATGTTTGCGCACCACGCGCGCGATATCAATGGCATACCGATGCGCGGGGGAGACCGAGCTGATCAATACCACCTTCGGGCGCATCACCAGCAGGACCTTGTTCACAAAGTATTTTTTCACCGCTTCGTTCCACACACGCGGATCGAAAACCGTCTGGTCGGTATTCAACAACGCACCCTGATATTCGCGGATCCCGTTCACATCCACCGTGGCGCGATAATCCGCCGACGGCAGCGCCCCCCATTGCGGACACAGGTCGTTATACGGTGCTTCCTCACAAATCCCCATTTTGCGCGTCTTGACCGCCTGATCCACTGCATAACTCAGCGCAGAATATAAACACATCGGGTCGCCTGGGAACTCGATCTTCCCTTCATTAGTAGACATTACAGGCGCGAGGATGGAGAGGACGGGAAAAGACCGTTCCAGCCATTCATGTTCTTCAAGGCTATACCCCGGGGCTTGAGCCAGCGCAGCCCGGTCCAGCAGGGTTCTCCTGCGCAATTCCAATTCGTGCCGCAACAGATCAGCCTCTTGCTTTTTCATGTTTTCGTATTCAAAATGAAGTTCAATCTCTCGCTTCATGGTTTCACCTTTCATAAAAAGTTTTATACCTTGGGGCAAATCCCTTATAACGAATACGCCAATAATAAACGCGAACAGGAATGGTTGTCCTTACAAATCTGATGAGCAAACTCATTCTAAAACTGTTTCTTTTCCTGTAAGATTGGAATCATATGAAAACGCCCCGCCTCACAGGAATGCGCGCATTTACCACGATCTGGCTTGGACAAATGGTATCACTGCTTGGCAGCGCCATGACCTGGTTCGCATTCACCATTTGGGTCTGGCAAAAGACAGGTCAGGCGTCTTCGCTGGCAATTGTCAGCACATTGGCGTTCCTGCCGTCCATTCTCTTCATGCCCATCGCAGGCACCTTCGTCGACAAATGGCAGCATAAGACCACCCTGATCCTGAGTGACTTTGGAAGTGCCGCCGCCACACTCATTGTCCTTCTTTTATACCGCACAGACAACCTGGCCCTGTGGCATATTTATTCGCTCAGCTTGTTCGCTGGCTTTTTCACCGCATTTCAATACCCCGCCTACATTGCCGCCACAACCGTACTCGTCCCCAGGGAAGATTACGCCCGCACGCAAGGCATGATCGGCCTCGCCCAGGCATCCTCCAGCATCTTCGCGCCGATGATCGCCGCCGCCCTGCTCCCCGCCATCGGCATGAGCGGAATCATGACGATCGACCTGCTTACTTTTCTGATCGCATTCAGCACTTTATTGTGGATAAAATTCCCGCCTCGCGCCGACCTCGAAACTGCTCCCACAACCCAGGCAGGATTCACCCGCGAGGTTTCCTTCGGCTTCCGTTACATCTTCTCCAACCCAAACCTGCGCGCGTTGACAATATTATTCATTGCGGCAAATTTCTTTATCGCCATCGGCGCAACCTTGCTGGCTCCAACGATCCTCAGTCACACCGCAAACGATGAGAGATCCCTCGCCACGATCTTATCCATCGGCGCCATCGGCGGATTGATCGGCGGCGGCCTGCTCAGCGTTTGGGGCGGACCCAAACAACGGGTAAATGGAATCCTGCTCGGGGGTGTAGGCGCCTGCTTGATCGGAATCAGCTTATTTGGTCTGGCTGGAAGCGTGCTCGTTTGGGCCATCGCCAGTTTCTTCTTCTCCTTCTTCGAGCCATTCGTCGAAGGCAGCAACACCGCCATCTGGCAATCCACTGTGGATGCAAACCTGCAGGGACGTGTTTTCTCCGCGCGGCAATTGCTCACACAGATCCCCTACCTGATCGGCATGGCAGGCTCGGGCTGGCTCGCCGAACTTGGTATGGCCAAACTCACGGGCACACAAAACGGAATTCATTTATCGATGACTCTATTATTGGCAGGTATCGCGGGCGCGATCATTTTTATCCTCGGCTATTTCACGCCTGCCATTCGGCGCACAGACAATAACGCGGTCAATCAGGAGGCCACATGATTACATGGATCGTCATTATCGCAGTTGTGATCGTCATCTTATTTTTGCTTGACAGGGAAATCTATCGCTACGAAGGCATCCACATTGGTCCGCGCTTGCAGGCGTGGCTGTACGATCGCTGGGCGGAAAAATACGACCACGATAAAAAGGACGGCCAATTGCACGATGAAGAAATGCTGGCAAAGCCATTGCTCGCAAAACTTTCAAATATTCCCGATCCTTTTATTCTTGATGTAGCAACCGGCACGGGCCGCCTGCCCTTTGCTTTGACAAATCAGCCCGAGTTTGCAGGGCATATGATCGCCGTCGATATTTCACATGGCATGTTGAAGCAAGCCGCAAAAAAACTCTCGACCCACCTTGAGCGCGTCGAACTGATGCAATACGATGCATTCCCACTTCCCTTTCCCGACGAAACCTTTGATGTTGTAGCCTGCGTTGAAGCACTGGAGTTGATCGGCGAGAAACAAGCCGCCGTAAAGGAATTGGCGCGCGTCCTGCGCCCGGGCGGAATCCTGCTCACTTCACGCGGCACAGAAGAATCAGGCAGGGGCATTGTCGTCGTCAGCGCCGAAATACTCACGTCGCTGCTTCAAAATGCAGGCTTTGAAAACGTGGAGATCACCCCGTGGTGGCGTGTGTTCAATCGCGTTTTCGCACACAAACCAGGCACGTTGATCTCTGCAGGAAAAAAATCCCTGAAAGATGTATTGCGCTGTCCACAATGTGGACAGGCCGACATCTTTTCAAGAACCGACTCATCCCTCTCGTGCAGAAACTGCGCAAAACAACTCAAAATAGACGGAAATGGGATTGTGATATTGCATTAAAAACTAATTGGACTAAAACAGGAAAATTTCCAGACGAAAGTCACATGCCGAATTGAGACGAAAATGCTAAACTTTTCGTAGATCAACCTAGGAGATGTGACTTTATGGCGAACAAAACCTTTCTGTATATTGGAGCGGGGCTATTGTTATTGATCGGCCTTTGCCTTTTTGGTTATGGCTTGCTAAATGTAATCGGATCCACATCTGCACAGGGGAGCAGAACATGGCTTACTTTTGGAATCGGATTCGCCTGCACGGGAGCATTCTTTCTTGCGGGGGGCATCGGGCTCATTGTTTTTGCAAGCAGGCAAAAGGGTGCGGCGGGAAGCGGGGACAACATCACCTACAAGATCGATCTGCCATCCCAAACCAAAGTCGAGCAAATGAAATGCAACAACTGCGGCGGCGCGTTGAAAGCGGACAATGTCAAAATGATCGCAGGCGCACCGACTGTGGAATGCCCATTTTGCGGCACGACCTATCAATTGACGGAAGAACCGAAGTGGTAATTCAATTTACATTTCCCATATTGCGATTGACAACTGGAGAAACGAGATGAAGAAAAGATTCCTGATCATTTCATTCATTTTGATCCTTGCTCTTGGCATGTTCTCAAACGTTTCCGCGCAGGACGCGCCGTATTACTTTGAAGTCAACAAGGAAGTGGTGCATGTCTACTGGAATTCAGATGGCACCATGAGCATAGACTACACCTGGTATTTTAACAACCTGGCTGGCTCACACCCGATCGACTTCGTGGATGTGGGCATGCCCAACAACAATTTCAGCACGTCCACAGTGCTCGCCGAAGTGAACGATGTACGCGTCAATGCTTCGACTTCCGATTATCAAGGCTCGGGGTCGGGCTTTGCGGTCGTGATGGGCGCGCAGACCATTCAGCCTGGGCAAAAGGGCATTGTGCATGTTTTTGTCCCGAATATCTCAAACGTGCTCTACATCGATTCAAGCGACGACACCTACACGAGCGCGATCTTTGCGCCGACCTGGTTCGGCTCGGAATTCGTTTCAGGCACGACCGATTTCACGATGACCTATCACCTGCCGCCGAATATGAATTCCGAAGAACCTCGCTGGCATGGAGCACCGAGCGGATTTCCCGATACGCCACAGGCAGCCTACGATTCTGAAAACCGTGTCACGTACACATGGTACGCTCCTGCCGCCAGCGCCGCTGATTATTATTCATTCGGCGCTTCGTTCCCACGCACATACGTTCCTGCGGAAGCCATTTATGTTCCGCCGCCAGAGCCACTGATCAGCGAAGACACCATCTTCAGCCTGCTTTGCGGCGGATTCTTCCTCTTCATATTTGTTGGTGCGCCTGCGATCTCAGCCATTGCAGGTCGGCGCCGCAAGATGCAATATCTTCCGCCGCGCGTCGCCATCGAAGGCCACGGCATCAAACGTGGACTCACCGCTGTGGAAGCCGCCATCCTGATGGAACAGCCGCTCGACAAGGTTATGACCATGATCCTGTTCGGCGTGATCAAAAAAGGTGCGGCCCAGGTGGAAACCCGCGACCCGCTCAATCTTTCTTTCACCGCTGAAAAGCCTGCCAATTTGCATCCATATGAAGATTATTTTCTCAAGGCTTTCGCAGAAACTGAAAAAACAAAACGCCAGCGCGCCCTGCAGGATATGACCGTGTCACTGGTGAAAACCGTTTCAGAAAAAATACGCGGATTCAGCCGAAAAGAAACCGTGGATTACTACCGCTCGATCATGGAAAAAGCCTGGGCGCAAGTGGAAGGAGCAGACACACCCGAGGTCAAGAGTCAGAAACTCGACGAAACTCTTGAATGGACCATGCTCGATAAAGATTATGACGACCGCGCGCGCCGCGTCTATCACGGGCCTGTCTATGTACCGATGTGGTGGGGACGTTATGACCCAACCTATCGCCCATCAACTGGTTCTGCTCCCGTATCATCATCTGCCCCTCGACCTTCATCAAGCGGACAGGCACTGCCCGGAGCAGACTTTGCGGCATCCATGGTTACGGGCGTACAAACCTTCTCACAGAAAGTATTAGGCAATGTCCAAACCTTTACTGAACGCGTCACTGGCGCAACCAACCCACTGCCGAAAAGCTCATCAAGCGGCGGCAGAGGCGGGCGCGGCGGCGGCGGACGTTCCTGTGCATGCGCGTGTGCATGTGCAGGCTGTGCCTGTGCCTGTGCGGGCGGCGGACGATAGTTTTTTTGCGCCTATTTTTAGTACTTAGAGGTAAATATGACTTTACTCAATAGCATAAAAAACATCTTTCAACCATCGTCCAACGTCAGCATTCCATCATCGGGGCTCTATCACTACGTCCACGAAAATGAGATGGAAAGATCGCGCATCCATTTGCGCATCGACCCCGACGGAACGGGGACTCTCATCGTCAACGCCAGCAGCGTGATGCACTTAAATCCAACCGCAACGTTCATGGCATGGATGATTCTGGAAGGCAAAACAGAAGAAGATAGAATTCTGGCGCTTACCTCGCGATATTCCGTTTCAAAGAGAAAAGCCAGAAATGACCTCTCCGACTTCCTCTTTCAATTTGAAGAAATGATTCGCCCTGATGGGGCTTGTCCCGTCCACGAACTTGACCTCGATACGACCATGCCCTTCAGCGCGCGTCCTACCGCACCCTATCGTATGGACCTGGCCGTCACGTATCGCTGCAACAATGATTGCGCCCACTGCTACAACGCCCGCGAACGCAACTTCCCCGAACTCACCACCCAGCAATGGTTCAAGATCATCGACCAGCTTTGGGACTTGGGTGTGCCGCACATCGTCTTCACGGGCGGCGAAGCATCCCTGCGAAACGATCTTCCAGAGCTGATCCACCACGCAGAAAGCAACGGCCAGATCACAGGTTTGAACACGAACGCGCGCCGCCTCATGGACATGGATTATGTCAAGAAGCTGGTCAACGCAGGCCTGGACCATGTGCAGATCACCGTTGAATCCAGCGTGCCCGAAATTCACGATGAAATGATGCGCGCAAAAGGCGCATTCAGGCAAACCATCGCAGGCCTAAATAATGTACTCGCCTCCGATCTTTACGTAATGACCAACACCACCATGCTCCGCAGCAACGTCCACACGATTCCTGCCACACTGGATTTTCTCGCGGATCTGGGAGTCCCTACCATTGGACTCAATGCGCTCATCTACTCGGGTCAGGGCTTGACCGTTGGCACGGGCTTGCTCGAAAGTGAATTGCAGCCCATTTTAGATATTGCCATTCAAAAAACCGCCGAGCATGGACAAAAACTCATCTGGTACACGCCAACACAGTACTGCCAATTCGACCCCACTGCTCAAAACCTTGGCGTCAAGGGCTGCACTGCCGCGCTGTATAGCATGTGCATTGAATCCAATGGAAACGTGCTGCCCTGCCAATCCTATTATCATCCGCTCGGCAATATGCTCACCGACTCATGGGATTCGATCTGGAATCACAAACTCTCAGTGCAATTACGCGAAAGACAGAATCTGCCATTCAAATGTGAAACCTGCTCCCTCGTCGCCGAATGCGGCGGCGGATGTCCGCTTCAATTCGAGAATCACCGCGAACAATTCGGAGTCAACCTCCCCGTCCTCGCTGCCTACTAATCACTGTCTACTGTCTTCTCCGGAGTTCCATGAACGAACACGTCTGGATCAAAGAATTTCCCGCCGCCATCACCGTCTGTGATGAAGAAGGCATCATTCTCGAAATGAACGACAAAGCCGCCAAAACCTTTGAAAAGGACGGTGGTTATAAACTCGTCGGGTCGAACGTGTTAGATTGTCACAACGACCCATCTCGAAGTAAACTTGAGCGATTGATGTCGGCCCGCGAAAAGAACGTCTACACCATCGAAAAGAACGGGATCAAGAAGATGATCTTCCAATCCCCGTGGTATAAAGATGGTACTTACGCTGGCTTTGTGGAACTCTCCCTTGAGATTCCATTTGAAATGCCCCACTTTATCCGTTCCTAATCACCCCTTTCAATTCTCACTTCTTATCGCTTACTCTTATTACCTATGGAAATCTGCTACCTGATCGCCTTCCCCGACGCCGACGACGGCAAAGCTCCTGCCCCCGAACGATTCAAGGGGCTAAAAGATGCGCCTTATTTCGAACCCATTGACATTGACCTTGTGACTCTCGGCGAGGAAACCGTCCTCATCGAAGGACATGCTGTGCAAGTCTTTCGTCAGCGCTACGATTGGCGCGTGCAAATGGTTGAATGTCACTTTGAATTAAAAGATCCGTTTGCCGTTTCTGTTTTGCAGGAACGCGCCAAAATTCAGAGTGCGCTCGAAAGCAAATTCATCCCGACCCAATATCGTCAAAACGGACTCTACGAAGAATACACAATTCTGCTCGTCAATGACGCCAAACCCACGCCCGATAAATGGATCGACAAGAATGCCCTCGCACTGACCAAATTCATCCGCTCACAACGCGAAGTGTTCGACAAAAGCGAGATCGACGAGATCCTGATCTCCCGCACGCACTACTCCGCCGTGGAACTCACCCTCATCGACTGGGAAGGCGCCATCATCATCGCCCCCAACGAAGATTATCAATCCGATATCGCCCTGTTGAAAATAGGCAATTATCAACTGCTGCGCTATCGCATGCTCGACCAATCCATTGAAAACATGCTCGACAAGATCAGCGAAACATTCTTTGAAAAAAAGCGTGGACTGCGTCCCACCCGCGGCGTCATCCGCCAGATCGCAGAACACAAGCTCGAAGTCATGCTCGATTTCGAACGCGCCGAACAAAACCTGCTCCTCATCGGTGATTGGTACACCGCCAAACTTTACGAAGCCATCCAAGGCGAGTTCTACCTCAAGGATTGGAAGGAAAACGTCAAAACCAAACTGGACAATCTCGAAAACATCGTCCAAACCATCCGGGATAATTTCTCGCTTTCACTCGAAAGCGTTTGGGGACGCATTGAAATGCTCGGCTGGATGATTATGCTCATCGGCTACACGTATCTTTTCCTTGCCGATATGGGCATTCTCAAAATCGGAAAATAAGTTCACAGAACAGGAGTTGACATGAACTTCATTCAAAAGTTCTTCACCAAAACCGAACCCTTGCCCGCGGGAACCCATCATATGCAAGCCACGCAAGACGAGAAACCCTATCGCCTGCACCTGCGCCTGCAAAAAGACGGCTCGGGCCTGCTTATCCTCAACGCAGCCACGGTGCTGCAACTCAATCCCACCGCTGCTGAATATGCCTATCACTTCATCAAGGGGACTTCCCCCGATGAAGCCGCAAAACAAATCGCTGCCCGTTATCAGGTGAATCGAAAAACCGCACTGACGGATTTTAACAACTTTGCAGATCAGATCCAGACCCTGATCTCGACACCCGACCTAGACCCCGCATCCTTTCTTAACTTTGAGCGGGTTCAGCCTCATTCAACAGAATCCACCCTCAGGTTGGATTGCGCCCTCACCTATCGTCTGCCCGAATCCACACACGCCAAGTACGCCCCCACCAAACGCGTCGACCGCGAACTCACAACCGAAGAATGGCAAACCATTCTCGACAAAGCCTGGCAGGCAGGCATTCCACACATCATCTTCACAGGCGGCGAGCCCACCCTGCGCGAAGACCTCCCCCAACTCATCGCCCACGCCGAAAAGAACGGACAAGTCTGCGGCCTGCTCACAGACGGCCTTAAACTCGCCGAAAAAGATTACCTCGAACTGCTCCTGCAGACAGGCCTCGACCACGTCATGCTCATCCTCCAACCCAATGAACCAAAATCATGGAAAGCCATCGAAATCATCGTCCCCCAAGATCTTTTCCTCACTGTACACCTCACCCTCAATAAAGAAAACGTCAAGGAAGCCAAAGACATCCTGCAGAAAATTGCCTATCTTGATGTGCAAAACATCTCCCTCAGCGCAGACGATGGCAGCCTGCTTGACGAAATGCTTGAGCTGCAGGATACCGCCAGTTCCCTCCGCCTCACCCTGCGCTGGGATTTGCCCGTGCCGTATTCCGCATCCAACCCAGTCTCCATCGAAACCGTAGACGATGCAATCCCCACAGGCGCAGGCAAAACCTGGATGTACGTCGAACCTGATGGTGACGTACTCCCCGCTCAAGGCGAACCAGACAAAACCCTCGGCAACTTCCTGAGGGACAGTTGGGAAGTGATCTCGAAAAATTGATATTGAGCTGAAAACAAAAAGCTTCCCATCGAAGGTACGGGAAATTCACAGTTGAAATCAAAATCCATAAGTGAGAAAACCATGAAAAATTCATTCGTGGCTGTTTTGTTATTAATCCTGTCGTCCATCGCCTGTCAGACTTTATTTCCAGACCCACAAACCACGCCCGAAACATTCCTCTCTACCGAACCCACACAGCGTATCACCCCATCACCTATCCTCCGTTCGCCAGATTCAATCGAGTTGGAGTAAACTATTTTCAACAGGCTATTCCGACATTCATCTTCAAAGACAACACCGCCGCTCATCGTATACAAAAACTAAAGGTAGATATGAAAAAGAACTCAGAGATGGCAGTGATCGTTGTTTTAATTGTTGTTTTTTCATTCGTTTTACTGGGAATTATGTTGGGAAAATATATTTCGAGAACCCAGCCTTTAGAGACAGTCAATGTCTCTTGCGCCAACACAATGGCTGAGGTCATCGAAAGCTCAAAAGGCGACGTGTACAACATGGAGGATGATCCAAACTACATTGAACCAACCTCGTATTATCTGGTCAAATATTCAGTGGATGGGGATGAGATCGAAAATCCAGTTTTTGACCAGATACCAGCCGATTTGGCTGACGAGCAAAAAGATAAGGCGTTGCAGCTGGAAGCCTGGCAGATCTTCGCAAATCTGATTCCCGCCAAAGACCGTCAAATGGTTACACAATACAACATCTTCACCGACGGCACCGAAAACACACTGGCCGCAGTGGACCAAATCGCAGCGGACCCATCCCAATGGGTGATCGAAGTCGACATTGCCGACCTCGAAAACAAGGATGCGCTTCTCTTCACATTGATCCATGAATACGCACACCTGCTGACCCTCAACGCTTCACAAGTGAGCGTTGACGAAGAAATCTATAACGACCCATTCAACACCTCCCTGATCGAAAGCAAAACAGCAACCTGCCCCCATTATTTCACTGGGACTGGATGCAGCCTGCCAAACTCTTACATCAATGCCTTTTATCTCCGCTTTTGGGAGGATATCAACCCGGAGTGGGAGAAAATAGACGGGCTCCAATACGCAGACGACCTCATGCCATACTACAACGGCCTGTACAATTTTTACCTGACCCACCCAGATCAATTCCTGGATGATTACTCCACCACCCACCCCGCAGAAGATATTGCTGAATCCTTCACCTACTTTGTGTTCAGTTCCAAGCCAAAAGAAAATTCGATCAAGGACAAAAAAATATTGTTTTTCTATGAATATCCCGAACTGGTTGAACTGCGACAATCCATATTGGAAAGCACCTGTGCATCAAATAAATGAGTGTATCAAATGAAAAAACTTCCCATCTCTGAATGCTATTGGGTCGAAGAAGGCCGCCTCCTAGCGGGTGAATACCCAGGCAGTTACAACCCCGAAACAGCACGCCTCCGCATAGACGCCTTTCTTGAAGCGGGCGTGAACACCTTCATCGATCTCACCCAATCACACGAACTTGTCCACTACGAACCCATTTTGCGGGAAGAGGCGCGGATCTATGGAACCATCATTTCATATCAACGCCATCCCATTCGCGATTACGGAATCCCATCTGCGAATACGATGACGGATATTCTCAACGATATCGACGAAGCCATCAACAATGGCCGCTGTGTTTATATCCATTGCTGGGGCGGGGTCGGGCGCACCGGGTTGGTCGTTGGCTGTTATCTTGTACGGCACGGCATCACAAACGAGCAGGCCGTTGCACAAGTGGACAGCTTATTCAAGACCCGACCCAACCACAACAATCATCCCCGCTCACCCGAAAGCGACGAGCAGGTCGATTTCATTTTGAATTGGTGGGAAGACCCTGCCGAGCTTTATAAAAATAATCAGAAGTTTTGCGAAGGATGAACTGGCATTCGCGTTACCTTCAGCAAGCTGCGTGGACTCGCGAATTAAGAACCTATGTTTTCGAACAGGCGGGGATTTCCAGCGCGAATCGGATTCTTGAAGTAGGCTGCGGTACCGGCGCGATCTTAAGCGGCCTCACCAGCCCCGCCTCGCTTCACGGTCTGGACCTTGATCCTGCTGCGCTCAACGAGTGCAGGATCCACGCCCCGACAGTATCCGCTATCCGCGCCGATGCGCATCACCTCCCATACCCTGATAAATCTTTTGATATAGCCTATTGCCATTTCCTGCTGTTATGGGTGGACGATCCATTGCAGGTTGTGCGCGAAATGGCACGTGTCAGCCGCGCCGTGTTAGCATTGGCCGAACCTGATTACAGTCAGCGCGTGGATGAACCCGCCGCACTCAAACCTTTGGGGGCATGGCAGGCAGAGTCTTTACGACGGCAGGGCGCAGACCCATCCTTCGGCGCGATGCTGGCAGAGACTTTCCATCAGGCTGGGATCAAGCTCATTGAAACAGGACCCATTCAAGGTCAGGCGGTGATCCGCTCTGCTCAAGATTGGGAAAATGAATGGGCAGTGCTCCAAACAGATTTGGAAGGTGTCGCTTCAAATGAAGAAATCCAAAAAATGAAGGTTTTGGATGAAATAGCGCGAAAAAATGGAGAACGCACCCTGTATGTGCCCACTTACTTTGCCTGGGGTAAGACATAAGGATTAGTTGACTTCGAAAAAAGAGAAGTATAATTTTGCCAATAATTGGAGGCATGATTGGAAACTTTACAACAAGAAGAACAACCTCAGGGACACATTGAGGGGCAAGTCGAGGGGCAGATCGAAGGGCAGGCCAGCCAG
The DNA here is from genome assembly GCF_016705895.1 of Candidatus Villigracilis affinis. Lineage (NCBI taxonomy): Bacteria > Bacillati > Chloroflexota > Anaerolineae > Anaerolineales > Candidatus Villigracilaceae > Candidatus Villigracilis > Candidatus Villigracilis affinis. Next base: position 115,152 of record NZ_JADJKT010000008.1, read on the forward strand.
GAACAGGCGCCCGCCCAGGAAAAGATAAAATGGGGTCGTTTTTTTCTGGATATTATCGAAACCCTTATTCTGGCTGTGGTTCTGTTTTTTGGCATCAACGCAGTTTCGGCAAGAGTACGAGTGGATGGCTTCAGCATGCGCCCCACTCTGGATGACGGCGAATTTGTTCTGGTCAGCAAGTTGAATTACAAACTCAGCAATGTTCAGCGCGGCGATATTATCGTATTTCATTACCCGATGGATCCCGAACAGGAATTGATCAAGCGAGTGATCGGCCTGCCCGGAGACCGCATTGAAGTGAACGAGGGAATTGTTTATGTGAATGGACAGGCCTTGGAAGAACCCTACATCGCGGCCCCTCCTGCCTACTCCAGCCAATGGAACGTCCCTGAAGACAGGCTTTTCGTGCTGGGTGATAACCGCAACGATTCTTCCGATTCACATTCGTGGGGCTTTCTCCCGTTTGAGAATGTGGTGGGCAAGGCCGTTCTAATCTACTGGCCACCGCCCATGTGGGATGTGATTGAACACAAGGAATTATTGGCTGTACAACAATAAGGATTCATTCAAATGAGCGAAGACGAGTTTATCCCAAGATCGTTTCCATGCAATGAATGCCACTCGGGCATTTTACAGCCGCGTCACATCACGTATTTCACGTGGCTTGGCAATGAATTGATCACCGTTCCGCATTTCCCCGCATGGGTTTGTGATGTGTGTGGAAAACGCGAGTACGATGAAAAAGCAATTAACTGGTTGAATATGCTGTTGGACCCAAATGCAGGCAAGCCTAACGCGAAGTCGCGCCGTCCGTTGCCGCATCCCAAACCCCGTACGGGCACGTCCCGTACGGCACACGATTCCTAACTGAGAGGGACAGCCCACGCCATGACACTCGACACTTCACCCCGCACCTATCGCTTCCTCCCTGCCGACATCATGACATCGGGCTATCGCGTGGTCGGCAAGATCATGATCACAAATAACGGCGTGATGGGTATGATGAATGATTCGACCCATTCGGCGATGGAAGTGAACGATGCGCGTCTGGCACGCCTGCATATGCCCACCAAGCTTGTGGACCATTTTGAATTGATCCGCATGATGAAGAGGCAGATCCATGCTGTGTGCCTTGCGCGCCGCGAGGACCTCGGTCCGCAGGCGTTGGTGCGCGGTGGATACGCAAGCGTCGTGGAGCATCCGGTGCGGATCGCAACTCAGATGTTTGAAGTGGAAGGAACGATGGAACTGCCGGGACGTTTCGATTTCACTGCAATCATGACAGATGGAACCCGAACATTTCTACCGGTTATGAACGCCACATTGACCGCGATCCTCATTCCAAATTTGCGTGTTGAGAGCGCCGGTATCCTGGTTAATCGAAATATGATCGATATCATGGCCTTGATTAATCAGCGGGTGAAGCCGGAAATTCAACCTTAAAATCGCTTGACTGACATTAGATGGGATGATAGAATTCGCCCGCTCTAAAAAAAGGCCCCCATCGTCTAGAGGCCTAGGACGCGGCCCTTTCAAGGCCACGACCGGGGTTCGAATCCCCGTGGGGGCACCATCTTGAACAAAAAAACCGCTGGAATTCCAGCGGTTTTTTTGTTGCCTGACCACTAACTTTGTCTGAATACTTTATGGGGAAAGAACGGAATAAATAACAGAAATCCCAATGCAATGATCCCCTGACCGATCAATACACCTGTAGCCTGCCACGGCCCAAAGTATGGAACCTGTGGAAACGACTGTGAGCCCATTCCGAATACATCGGCCAAGCCTGCGAAGACGGCAATCACATAGCCTGTGCCAACCAACCGTGTGCCAATGTCCGCAAGAATCGTCCGTTCTTGGCCCGACCATAAGGTAAGCAGGCTGATGTATCCGCCAAGGCAGATCAGCGCAAGGCCTGCAAGAAAAACCGCGATCTGCACAAAACCGACCACAGCGCTGCGGTCCCAACCAAACCAATCAGGCTTGGAGCCGATGGTAAAGATAAACAGCCCGATAAAGGTGACTACAAGACCCACAAAAATACGCGGGGCATTTTGACCATTGGCGTTGGAATATGGTGTGGTGTCAACAGGAGTAGATGCAGGAATAGGTTTGTTCGTGCTCATTAGGGCAAATCCCTTCTCAGGCGTGCAAGCCAGTTACCACCAAGGATATTGGCAATGTCTGTTTCGCTGTAACCGCGCGCCTCTAACAAGGATGAAAGTTTTTGCAAATCAGCAATTGTCTCGATCTCGGGTGGGACAGATTGCAAACCAAAACCGCCATCAAAATCGGAGCCGATCCCTGCGTGGAGGGCATCCCCCGCGATCTGGCAGATATGGTCGATGTGATTGGCAACGTTGCCAAGCGAAACTTCTGATCGCTCGCTTTTACCTGCCACCCACCCAACCTTGAGATAGCTGTTGAACGGAACCACCCCCACGACGCCATCACGTTCTATGACGCCTTCGATGATACGATCTGAAAAATGACGGTTCGATGGTGAATTGGGCAGCAACGACAAACAATTGGCATGTGTGCCAACGATGGGTCCGCGGTAGATATCGAGCGCCTCCACAGCAGCCTGTTCATCCATGTGACTGAGATCGAGGACAAAGTTATGTTCCGCCATCGCGGAAAGCAATTTGCGGCCGTCGGAAGTCAACGGGCCTGGCTCATTCCAACCGCCACAATAGCGTGTGCCAACCCAGGCTGGGCCGATCAGGCGCACGCCAAGCTCATACCATTCGTCCAGCTCGGAAAGTTCGCGGATACCTTCTGCGCCTTCCATGAGCACAACCATGCCTACGGGATGTCCGTCACTGCCTGGGGTGGGATTCTGCCAATGATCGAGGACCAGGTCCAAGTCACGTTTGGAAGCGATGAGGCGAAATTTGTCAGGCGTCGAATCCGTCATCCGATGGTAGGTCAGCAATTGCTCACGATAAAGCTGATGTGCCTCATCAAAATTTTTGTAAACTTGGGTTTTGTTTTCGCCCTTGCTCCAGCGTGCTGGTGTGGCATACAGCGTTGAAAAAATGACGGAGACTTGTCCGCGCTGGTAATCGGGCCAGCCAAGGAGTGTGTCGTCGTTGTTCGCTACAGCAGGACCGCCAGCCTCAAGCTGGCGTGTTTCCTCGGCAGAGCGGGTGTAATCGCGCCCATATTTGAGCATGTTCCAGGCGATATCTGCGTGAGCATCAACAATAATAGGCATAGGGGATTATTGAAGAGCGCACCTTTCGGTGCGCTCTGGATTATTTTTACTCGTCTTTGTTCTCTTCGTCAGGGTCTTGAAATCCCTGCGTGAGCATTTTGAAATCCTTGTCGGCGAAGGCGGCCGAGTCAACCTTGCGGAGGCTGAGGCCGATGCGGTGCTGCTCGCCGTCGATGCGGATGACGCGCAGCGTCTTGACTTCACCTTCCTTGAGGACTTCCTTCGGATGCTCAACACGGTTCTCGCTTAACTCAGAGATGTGGATGAGACCTTCGATATCGCCTTCAAGACGGGCAAATGCACCGAACTTGGTCAGGCGGGTAATGACACCTTCAACAAGCTGGCCGACGCTGAATTTTTCGACACGGCTCTTCCAAGGGTCATCCTGTAAGGCGCGGATGGACAGACCAATGCGTTTCTTGTCGCGGTCAATGTTGATAACCTTGACCTTGACTTCCTGCCCGACTTCGAGGATTTCCTTGGGGTGCTGAAGGCGATCCCAGGAAAGCTCTGAGAGATGCACAAGGCCGTCTGCGCCGCTGACATTGACAAAGGCGCCAAAGTCTGCGAGGCTCGTAACTTTACCGGTGTACACCTTACCTTCTTCCAACTCACTGATCACGCGATCCTTCATCGAGGAACGGGTTTCGGTGCTGGTGGAACGCTCAGAAAGGATCAGGCGGCGGCGTTCGCGGTCCACTTCGATAATGCGGACTGAGATTGCCTGGCCAACCATCTTCTGCCAGCGTTGTTCAGGGGTGTCGCCGGAAGACTGTGCACGGCGTGCGGCGCTGATCTGTGAAGAAGGAACAAAGCCGCGCAGGTTTCCAACAGCGACGATCAAGCCGCCCTTGTTGAACCCAACGATCTTTGTATCGATCACGGTTTCATCCGCGATCATCTTCTCAACATTTTCCCAGGACATTTCCTCTTGTGCGCGCTTGAACGATAAAACGACATTGCCGTTTTGATCTTCAGGATTGAGAACGTAAACGTTCACTTCCTGTCCAACGCTCAGTGCGGCGCGTTCTTCAGCTGTGAGTTGTTCCAACTCGCGGCCTGCAACAACACCTTCGGATTTCGCTCCGACACTGATGAGAATCTGGCTTGAGCTAATGCTTGCGATCATGCCTTTGCGAATTTCACCGACCTGCGGCAATTCGACACTCAAAGATTCTGTCTCGAGCAGTGACTCCATTGTCTGATTGTGGGGTTGGTCTCCCTGGGGATTTACAGCCCCTTGCCCAGTTTGGGCTTCATTTTCATCCATCACGCGTGACTCCAATTAAACTGAAATATGATTTGGATTATACAAGTGAATGCAGAACTTGACAACCCCGATATACGCATTAAAACAACAGATTCCTTCTCGAAAGAAAATTTTGGCTTATAATCACGCACTGGAGAAAAAATGCCCGCAATCTTCCCATTTACAGCCATTGTTGGACAGGAGCGCATGAAACGCGCCCTCATACTCAATGCCGTTGATACCCGTATCGGCGGCGTATTGATTCGTGGTGAACGCGGTACGGCCAAATCGACCGCCGCGCGTTCACTTGCCGCTTTGTTGCCGCACGTCAAGATCGTGCAGGATTGTCGCTTCGGATGCGATCCAGATAAATCTGGAACATGGTGCACCGAATGTAAGGAACGCTATGCTGCGGCAAAGAAACTTCCCACCGCCGAGCGTGCCACACCTTTTATCAACCTACCCGTTTCTGCAACTGAAGATCGTGTCGTCGGCACCCTTGATATCGAAAAAGCAATCCAAAAGGGCGAACGTCATTTTGAACCTGGCGTCCTTGCTTCTGCAAACCGCGGATTGCTCTACATCGATGAAGTCAACCTGCTCGACGATCACGTAGTGGATATTCTGCTGGACTCAGCCGCCATGGGCGTGAACACGGTCGAACGCGAAGGCATTTCCTTTGCCCATCCAGCGCGCTTCATTCTCGTTGGGACGATGAATCCTGAAGAAGGAGATCTCCGCCCCCAGTTGCTGGATCGCTTCGCGCTATCCGTGGATATCGTCGGCATCCGCGATGCGCGTGAACGTGTGACCATCATGGAACGCAATCTTTCCTACGAAAAAGACGCCGAAGCCTTCCGCAAATTATGGCTTGTAAAAGAAGATGAGCTTTCACAGAAGATCGCCCGTGGACGTGAACTTGTTGACCAGGTCACCCACACGAGCCGTGACCTGCTCTCCATCGCCGCGTTGACTTCTTCATTAAACGTAGACGGCCATCGCGCTGACCTCGTTATTCTCAAAGCCGCTCGCGCTGAAGCAGCCTTCGAAGGCCGCACCAAGATCAACGATCACGATATCGCGCTCGCCGCAGAGCTGGCGCTTCCGCACCGCATCAAACGCACGCCTTTCCAGCAGGCCGAATTGACCACCGAACAGTTGCAGGAACGCATCGAGCAATTGGCGGGTCAATCCGTCCCTGAAGATTCGGATGATGAATCCGAAAGCAAGCAGGATGGCGAAGGCGAGGAAAAAAAAACTTAAAGCTCGAAGATGAACAGCAGGAAGGTCCCCAGCAGGGAAACCCTGAACCCATGCAGCAGCAGGAAGTGTTTGCAAGTTCCAATGCGAATTGGTGGGAAGGCGGACAAAAAGTAAAAGCTGGTGAGACCTTCCAGCCTCGCAAACTCAACACCCCGCTCGATAAACTAACCCGCAAACAGGCAGGCCGCCGTTCGCTCACAAAAACGGAGCGAAAGCATGGCCGCTATATCAAGGCGCGTCCTGCAGGTGACAACCTGACGGACATCGCCTTCGATGCCACGTTTCGGGCCGCCGCGCCATTCCAAAATCAACGCACCGAGGAACGCAAGAAGCTGGCCTTTTCCATCAAACGCAGTGACTTGCAGCGCAAGATCCGCGTGAAGCGCGTGGCGAATTTGGTTCTCTTCCTTGTGGATGCTTCATGGTCAATGGCCGTTGCCGAGCGCATGAATGCGACCAAAGGCGCAATCCTTTCGCTGTTGACCGACGCCTATCAACGCCGTGACCGCGTGGGACTGATCGTCTTCCAAAAAGACCGCGCCACGCTGGTGCTCTCCCCCACCAACTCTGTCCAACTTGCACAACGCGCCTTGATGGACATTCCCGTCGGTGGAAAGACTCCGCTCTCGGCAGGATTATTCATGGCACACGATGTGCTCACTCACGAAAAGCACATCCACCCCGATGTGGAACCGCTGCTGATCGTGCTGACCGATGGCGCAGGCAATGTATCCATTGGCACACTGCCGCCGCAGGAAGAAGGCTTCAAGTTTGCCGAAATGATCGCCCAGGAAAAAACCCGCGCCGTGGTCATCAACATGGAACACGCCGCCTTTGATCAGGGACTCGCCCAACAGCTAGCAGATCATCTCAAAGCGCCGTGCTATTCGCTGAGTGATTTGAAAGCGGAGAGTTTGTACAATACGGTCAGAGATGAGATGTCGAAGCCGTCGAAGAAGTAAGGGGAGTAAAAAGTGAGAAGTATAAAGACCTCGGAGGATGGATGCCTCCGAGGTCTTTATTTGTGAGAGATAACAAGAGTGAGTTACATTCCAAATTTCATCACGAATCAAACCCCAACCCCAGCGCATCCAAAATCTTCAGCCATAAATTTCTTTCGCCGCCGTTGTCATCCGCGCTATTGAGCGACCATCTTGTGAAATTGACAATCGGCGAGCGGAACGGTTCGGGCGGGAATGGGAACGGTTTCGATTTCACCATTTGCAATTCGGTGCGTTCGGTCTTTTTGCCATCGAGCAGATCCAGCATCACTTGCGCGCCGAAGCGCGATGCGCCGACACCGAGGCCGGTGTAACCCATTGCGTATGCCACTTTGCCGCCATAAGCCTGACCCCAAAACGCAGTGTAGCGTGAACAAGTATCGATCACACCGCCCCAGGCGTGTGTGAAGCGCAGACCCGTCAACTGCGGAAAGGTTTGGAAGAAATTCTCCGCCAAACGCGCGAATGTTTCGGGACGATTTTCCAGGTGCGGAGCCACTTCATTGTTTGGATAATAGATGGCGTCGTATCCGCCCCACAGAATCCGACCGTCTGCGCTGGTGCGGTAATAATGGAATTGATTGCCGTTATCGCTCACACCCTCGCGCCCATGCCAGCCGATCGCATCGCGTTGTTCTTTGGATAGCGGCTCCGTCATCAGCACATAATCGTAAACAGGGACAACATAAAACGAGAGTCTTTTTAGCAAAGGCGGAAATGCATTCGTGGCAAGTGCCACACGTTTGGATTCGACCTGCCCATAGGATGTTTTGACAAGTACCGACTCGCGCTTCTCTTCCAGACCCGTGACCTGCGTGCCCTCAAACAAGCGGACTCCAACTTCCAGGCATGCTCTTCTTAAGCCCCAGACCAATCGCGCGGGGTTGACCATCGCCACAGACGGGTCGTGGATCGCGGCAAGATAGGTCGGCGAGTTGACTCGTGCACGGATCTGCTCACGGTCGAGAAATTGGATTCGCTCCCCATATTGGGCGGAATGTTCGGCTTCCTCGCGCAGTTCTTCGATTTGATATTCTTCATTGGCGACATTGATCTCGCCTGAGCGGATGAAATCACAATCAATGTTGAATTGCTTGATCGCGGCTTCTATTCCGTCCAGATTTTTGTGCCCCAGTTCGATGATCTTTTTGAGTTCTTTGGGCCAGCGGTTCAATCCATTTTGAAAGGAATGAGTCAGTGACGAGGCGACGAAACCGCCATTTCGTCCGCTGGCGCCAATGCCTGTCTCCCCCGCTTCAAGAAGGACCACGTCACGAGACGGGTCGGCTTGCTTTGCAAGAAGAGCTGTCCACAAGCCTGTGAAGCCTGCGCCGATGACAACGAGATCGGCTGTGATGCTTTCGGTCAAAGCAGAAGCAGGCTCCGGACGTGCCGGGTCATCCAACCAAAACGGCACGTGCTTCACATCCGCAAGAGATTTCAAAGTCTCAGGGCGCGGAGTGTTCGAGAAAATCATAAAGTCTCCAGTTTCGCGGCCTATGCTGCCCCAGGTGAGGGCGCACAGGTTCATAGATTTGATTTAGTTTAACGCCGTAACTGGAGAGGAGTCAAATATCAAAAAAACAAGGCCAGACAGGTTTTCGAAAATCTATCTGGCCTATTATTTCATAAGGGTTTCTTACGGGTCATCACGGTAAATAGACCGCCAAGAAAGATCGCAGAGACTCCGATGGCAACGATGCCCATCGTGTTTTCTCGCTTCTGTTCGGGGGTCAGGGTTGGTGTGGGTTCTGGCTCCGCGGTTTTGGCGGGTGACATTGTCGCGGTGGGGAATGTTTGGGGTGACTGGGCAAGTGTCGGTACGTTTGACGCGTCGCGGGGCGCAGGTTGAGTCGCATCTCTCATTATCAGAAGTTTTTGTCCAGTGCGCAGATTCGTGTCGGTCAATCCATTCAACTGCTGGATCTGTTTGATGGTGGTTCCATAAGAAATGGCAAGGCTCCACAAAGTTTGACCATATTTGACTTCGTGATAGATGTTGCCATCAGGCATGGCGGTGTTGAGAAAAACGGGCGCGACGTTTTGTGGGAGCAATCCATTTTCGGCGGCGAGGGTTGCCATGCTGGAATAGGCGGCCTGGGTCATGGGAATGCCGGTGAGGTAAACGATGGCGTCATATTGCATCTCGCCGCTTTTGGTTTGAAGTGCGGTCTCAAGCACGATGACATATACATCTTCACCAGGCATTTTTGCAATACCCACGCCGATATCACTGCGGTCAAGGGAGAGCATGGTATTTGTATGAAGGTCATCCTGCAGCCACATGTTCACGGCGCTCTCGGCATCATTGGCAAAACCCCAGTTTTCAGAGCGATAGCCATCGAGCGAAATATCGCCCGAGAGCGGATACCCAAGCGAAAGCAGCCACTGCCCCAGCGTAAGACCATTGGGCCGCCAGTGACCTTCCCTGCCTGCGGCAATTCCATCCGCTTCCATTTGACCGACCTGCATCAAAACTGGATGCGCATTCAATGGCGCAATGCCATGCGACAGTCGCAGGTTATTGACTCCTTCGATGATCTCAGCATGCACTGGCGGACTGCCCGAGGGAGTCGTTGGTGTTTCTTCGCTTTGCACAGTGGGGTGTGCAAACGCGTCTGAAGTCGAAAGAAAACCAAGGGATAGAACGAAGGTTACAATGACTACGATCCAAAGGGTTTTATTTTTCATATGGGTTGAAATCATAGTTAGGACTGAAGTCGTTACTACATTATGGTCTCCATGAAGGAGCGTACCAATCATAATCGGTGGTGAGGCCTGGAGCCTGCAGAATTTTCTGCTCCAGCGTGGCAAGGTTGATCAAAAACAAATGCCCGCCTGAAACCGATGTGGTTTCTTCAACAAGTAAATACCTGCCATTGGGCGAAAAGAGCAGGCGCCCCACCGTTGTGCCTTTGTAAACCAGAGATTGGGTCTTTCCATCACGGCTCACAATATACACTTCGGCAACGGGTGTGCCATCGGCTGAATTGCTGTAATAATTGAACGCGATCAGCGAACTATCGGGCGACCACACCATCGGGTAGATCGAACCGCCAACAAAGCTGGCAAGCGAAACCGCGTTCTCGCCATCAGGCTCCATAACCTTGAGAACATGGTTTTGGCTATTGTAATCATATTCATCATACGCCAGCAAGCTCGCATCGGGCGAGGCGATGAATTGCGCCTTGGTTAGCTGTGCATCGAACATTGGCCTTGCGGCTCCATCACTGGCACGCACCAGAAAAATATTACCCGCACTGCCCGGCAAAGCTGAGCGCATCAAAATATTTTCCGTATACCAGCCATCCATGATGTAGGGCCGTCCTTCTGCAGGCAAGTTCAGCGAAACACTTTTCAATTCCGAGCCATCACGACGCACCACATACACATCCTCACTACCAAGCCCATCCTGTGTGCGGAAAGCGATCCACGTGCCGTCGGGCGACCAAAATGGCGGGTCGATGAATGGAAATTCCGCAATCGAAGTCCATGTGTTGGCGGCGGGGTCGAAAATCCATAATTTCGTCGGTGTACCATTAGGGGCATCCGAATATGAAAACGCGGCAAACTTTCCATCGGGAGACCAGCTCAAAGCGTTGATCGTAAAATTAAATGCGAAGGGGACAGTCACAATTTGCATCGGCGGACAATTGACCGAGTCAAATACGCAGACACCTGAAACGCGCGCGAGCTGAATGGATTGTCCCACCTGCCGTGGTTGAAGGAAGAAATACAACTCACCCGCATCCTCTGCCGACGGGGGAACTGATTCAGTTACAACAGGCACTGACCCCGCTTCGGCATTCGGCGAACCCGCCTGCTGTAAGCCCGCAGGCAAAATAAACACCGAATCGTCAAAAGTCACATCAAAAGAGATGTGTTCCACAACCCGCTCCCCTTCCAATTGACCTGAGCCGTTTTTATTGAATTCCTGCAATTTCAAGAGAATTCCCGTTTGAGCATCCACCCACATTTTCAGAGATGAAAAGACATTACCAGAGTAAGTCCACTCAACGACCAGGGCCTCGCGGCCAGCGATCGTCTCGATGGAAATCGGCTTGAAGACCCCGCCGTTTTGCGAAAAATCAGAAGCGAACGCCAATAGGGAAAGCGGCGTTCCAAGTTGACCCCAAATCGGATTCGGATGCGCCTCCCCTTCCACCAGCGGAGGGATGTACTGTCCCACGCGAATAAAATCAGGGATCGGAAATGTCTGCACCTGACCCAAAGTCAGATCAGCATCATAGATATTCGTCCCGTCGATCAGTTTCAAAACTTTTTGAGAAGTATTGGTCACCCCAGTCACTTCCGCTTTGAATCTGCTCCTGATCGGGTCCATCCAAACCTGCTCACGCACAAGTTGCGTCGAACCATCGGGCAGATACCAGGTGACAGAACCATCCATTTGAAGGGTGGTCCATTTTGAAGCACTTTCCCACAACGCCCGCTGAATTTGTTCGGAGGTCGAGTTAATATCGAGATTTGCAGGAGCGGGCGTAATTTCAAAATAGGAAGCGTCCGCAGGTACGGTCGGTGTGTTTGCAGAACATGCCGCAAGTACAAAAATCAAAGTAGCCAGAAAAAAGCGATTCATTCGATCTCCCAAAAAGTTAAGGGTTTACCTGAAAAGTTAACGATCATGGAAAACAAAAGTTCCCGCTGCCGTACGGCAGCGGGAACTTTTTGAATTTAGAAATACTATGGAGAAGGTGTAGTGGGCGTGGCAGTTGGAGGTGTCACCGTAAAGGTCGGTGTGGTGGTCGGGGGTGTTACCGTAAAGGTCGGTGTGACAGTTGGGGTGCCCGGAGTAACCGTTACAGTCGGCGACGGGGTCGTCGCCGTAGCGGAGATCGTTGCAATTACCGTCGATGTGACTGTAAAAGTAGCTGAAGGCGGAACAGCTGTTGCCGCCGAACCCGATGCTGAATTATAAATAAGCGGGGCCACCCAAAGGGCGCGATCGCCTGTCGCTGAGCCAGTGGATAAAACAGTGAGGATGAATTTCAGATCCTGACCAGCCAGCGGGGTGAGGTCGATGTCGGCGGAGTAATACTGACCTTCATAGCGTTCCACAAATGCCCAGAAAGTCTGAACAGAGGAACTACCGGAAATGGAGTAATCCAAACGAAATACCACGTAGCAGGATGTCGCTCCATTCTCGCAATTGATGGTGGCGCGGAATTTATCGCCAGCCTTTACTTTATAGGAGGGATAGATACCCTGAATGTAGCCGTTGTTGATATTCTGCGGAAAGGTGAGCAAACCCGAGCGGCTGTCGTTGGTGCCGTTCTCAAGCTTGGACGGGCTGGTGATCAACACAAAGCCTTTTGCATCCCCATCTGTTCCGGGGCAGGGCAATGTGCCAGCACCGCTGTACCAGGTCGCAGTGCAGACGTTGGCGACAAAGTCATAGCTTGTGCCGGCAATAGGTGTAGCAGGAGTCACCGGTGTGCCGGGTGTCACTGGTGCCACAGTCGTACTGGGGACAATGCCAGTGCCTGAGACCTTGATCTCAACCCAGAAGGATTTCGTTCCGGCAGAGCCAATACCAAATGCAGCGCCGGTACTGTTCTTGAGTTTCCAATAGCCGCGGTATGTGCCTGCCGTGGTTGGGGATGTCAACTGAATGGTGATATCCACAGTTTGGCCGGGCGCCACCGAAGTGGGGATAATCGCAGAATCAGGTCCGCCCATCTTTTCGCCAGAGTCGAAGATCAGGCTGTAATTTGTCCACGTGCATGTGCCGACGTTCTTGATGCGCCAGGTCTTGGAGAAACCAATTCCCGGTGCAAAGGCTGTGCCATCAGGCACGGTCACGTCTTTGATGAACTGCGCGCGGTCACAGGAAGCTGGACCCGGTGTAACAGTCTTTGTAGGTGTGGGCGAAGGCAGGGTGCCTGTTACAGTGGGAGACGGGGTGTTGGTGGGCCCGGTCGTTCCGCCTGCACGCGCAATGATGGGGTTGCCCCACAGCGCACGGTCACCAGTCTGTGAACCATAAGCAGAAATAACGAGGATGAATTTCACATCCTGTCCGGCCAGCGAACTCAAATTGAGGTTGGCATTATAGGTCAGGCCTTCATATCTTTCGCGGAAGGTCCAGAAGGTTTTAACTGCACCGGAACCGATCTGGTAATCGAGGCGATAGGCAACATAACAATTGGTCGCGCCATATTCACAACCAATGGTTGCCTGAAAGCGGTCACCGCTTTGCACTTTGAATGCAGGGTAGCTCGCCTGAATATAGCCATTGTTCACATTGTTCGGAACGAACAGCAAACCCGCTTGCGCAGATTCAATCCCGTTTTCGAATTTTGGCTTGTCCAGTTTCAAAGCGAAGCCGTTCGCGCTGCCATCGGTGCCGGGGAAGGTCAAAGTACCAGCACCGCTGGACCAGACCGCAGATGTGGCGTTTGCGGTGAAGTCATATCCAGCAGTAGAGGACGAAGTCACATTGATCTCAACCCAGAACGATTTATTCGCGGTCGAACCAATGCCAAACACGCCGCCCTGCGCGCTCTTGAATTTGAAATAGCCAAAGTAATGACCAGCCGCGCTCGGCGCAACCATGTCAACAGTGATGTCCACTGTCTGGCCGGGATTCACGGTGGTCGGCAAGGCAACTGTAGCGGGCACGCCCATTTTCTCGCCGCTGTCATGAATCAGCGAGACATCAGCGGCATTCCATGCACAGGTGCCGATATTCTTCAAGCGCCATGTTTTCTTGAATGCAGCGCCCGGGGCAAAACTCGTCCCATCGGGAATGGTTACGTCGGCGATGAATTGCGCCCAGTAACAGGACGCCGCCTGCGCCGACTGTACAGCAGCCGATGGCACAGAAGAGATCATCAATGCAACCAGCAGTAACACAGTGGCAAATTTGGATGTAAATTTCATTTCTTCCTCCGTATAAGCAAAAGCTTAAATAATGACGTTAAATTCTTAGAAATGTTCCATTTGACTATACGCCATCCCTAGTATAACTTTACTCATGAGAATGTTCAATATATTAACAAAGCAATTTCATAACCATTTTTCCTACCGCCGCCGCCATCCCTTACACTATAATCCTGTTCATGTCTCGCATAATTCTCCATTTGGACCTTGATGCATTCTATTGCTCCGTGGAAGAAACACAAAACCCCACATTGCGTGGCAAGCCATTTGCAGTAGGAGGCAGACCCGATGAACGCGGTGTCGTGGCTTCCTGCTCATATGCGGCACGCGCATTGGGGATTCGCAGCGCCATGCCCATGTCGCGCGCCATTCGTTTATGCGGTAATCTCATCATCATTCCAGGGCGTCACAAACTGTACGGGGAATATTCCGAAAAGGTAATGGACAAACTGCGGAATCTGACTCCCCTCGTTGAACAAATCTCCATCGACGAAGCATTTCTCGACATCTCAGACATTCGCGAAGCCCCCGCACGCATCGCACTGGACCTGCAAACGGGTATCAAAAACGAATTGCATTTACCCAGCTCGATCGGAATCGCATCCAACAAACTCGTGGCAAAGATCGCCACCGAAGTCGGCAAAAAATCGAGCAAGAAAAAGAATGAACCACCGTTTGGATTAACCATCGTACCTGCTGGCGATGAAGCGAAATTTCTAGCCCCCCTGCCCGCAGACATGCTTTGGGGTGTGGGGCCAAAAACATCCGCGCGTCTGACCGAGCTTGGCATCCGTACCATCGGTGATATTGCCAACTGGCCCGAAAAGGAACTCGTCAACCTCTTCGGCGAAAACGGACGCGATCTCTGGCGTCACGCGCACGGCATCGACAACCGCCCCATTGTCACCGAATACGAAACCAAATCCATCAGCCAGGAAACCACATTCAATGTAGATGTGCGCGACGACAAGACCCTTGAAAAGACCCTGCGCGAACAATCCAAGGAAGTGGCGCGGCAACTCCGCAAAAATGATCTCGCTGGAAAAACGGTCAAACTGAAAATACGCTGGTCTGATTTCACCACGTTGACAAGACAAACAACATTGCCCACATCCACAGATAACGATGATGAGATATTCCGCACTGCTGTCAAACTGATGAAAACTGTCCGCAAGCCGAATCAGGCTGTTCGGTTGATCGGAGTCGGTGTCAGCGGAATCGGTGCTCCAGTACGCCAACTCAGTTTGTGGGACGCAGGAAGCGAGAAGTCTCGTAAATTGCAGGAAGTGGTCGACCAACTCCAGGAAAAATACGGAAGGGACGTCATCCATCGCGGGGAATAAGCGGGAAAATTGAAATAATCTACGAGGCGGATATATGTCATAATTTGACATATATCCGCTTTATACTTTTTATGCAGGAACAAACCATGTCTAATGTTGCCACCCGCTTGATCACACTTATCCTGACTTTGCAGAACCAGCCCAACCAGAAAGCCAGCGACCTTGCAAACAGGCTTGGCGTTTCGGTGCGCACCCTGCATCGCTACTTTGCCATGCTTGATGAAATGGGCATCCCCGTCTACGCCGAGCGCGGACCCTACGGCGGTTTTTCACTCGTACGCGGGTATAAACTTCCGCCGCTGATTTTCTCCGTTGAAGAAGCAGTCGCGGTTTATTTGGGAACCAATCTCATCAGTGAAACCTGGGGAAAGTTATATAAAGACGCAGCTCAAAGCGCGATGGCAAAGATCGAAAATATTCTACCGAACGAACAACGCGATGAAATCCACTGGGCGCGACGTTCTCTCGTAACCACCAGTTTGTATCGCGCCGATCTTGCCAGCCTCTCACCCGTCATGGAAAAACTTCGTTCTGCCGCACGCGAATTCAAACAAGTCAATCTGACCTATCAGGGGCAAGCCAATACAAAAGCCGAAAAGCGCAAGATCGATCCCTACGCATTGGTGTTTCGTGCAGGCTGGTGGTATCTCGTTGGATATTGCCATCTGCGCAATGCGCCGCGCACTTTCCGAGTGGATCGCATCCAAAAATTGACAGTCCTTGAAAAACTATTTGAGACGCCCGCTAATTTCGATATCCATACGTATTTGGAAAACGAATTCAAGAACCAGCCCAGCATCCGCGCACAATTGCGCTTTGTTCCTGAAGCGGCCTACATGGTGAAAGCAAATCCATCCATGTGGGAATCGGTTGCCGAGAATTCAGATGGCAGCATGGATGTCACCCTCACCGCGCCCGATCTGCCCTGGCTGGCCTCCATGACAATGAGTTTCGCCCACTGGGCAAGGGTGTTGGAGCCGCAGGAATTGCAAGACATGATTCGGGAATGGGCACAGGCGACAGCGAATTCATACAATCAAAATAATTGATTTCAAAAGGAGATATTCATGCCAAAACCAACCACCAAAGACCAAATTCTCGAAAATGCGCACAAAGAAAGAACCGCCCTGGAGGAATTACTCAGCACACTGACACCCGAACAAATGACCCAACCCAATATGATCGGCGAGTGGGCCGCCAAAGATGTTTTGAGTCACCTCATGGAATGGGAGCAAATGGTCATGGCTTGGTATGCGGCAGGAGTGAAAGGCAAAACTCCGGCCGTGCCATCCGAGGAATACAACTGGGGACAGCTTCCACAACTCAACCATGCCATTTACCTCAAGCATCGCGACAGGAAACCATGCCGATGTTCAAAAGGAATTCAAAGCTTCCTACAAAAAGGTCATCAAAACCATTGAAGGCATTCCCGAAAAGGAATTATTTACGCGAAAGGTCTACAAATGGACAAACAACAATCTACTTGCGGCATATTTCGTCTCTTGCACAAGCAGTCACTACCGCTGGGCGCGCACATTGATCCGCAAGGCGATGAAAAGCAAATAATAAGGAGAAACCATGAAAACTCTCGATTTGAAGAAACAATTCAAGCACCTGTATCAGCCGTCGGCAAAGAAGATCGAAGCGCTTCAAGTCCCCAGCCTGCAATTCGCCATGATCGATGGCGCAATCGAAAAAGGCTCCGAGCCTGGCAAATCTCCAGCATTTGCAGAAGCCACACAGGCATTGTACAGTATGTCTTACACACTCAAGTTCATGCTCAAAAAGCGCAAGACGAACGCCATTGATTATCCCGTGATGGCGCTGGAGGGGTTGTGGGGCGTGGAGGATGGATTTTTCGACATTACCATAAAAGACAACTGGACTTACACGTTGATGATCATGCAGCCTGAAGTCATTACAGCCGAAGTTTTCGAGGAAGCCCGCGAACAAGTCCGCAAGAAGAAAGGCGATAGTGATATGCTTTCGAAGATACGACTTGCTCACTTCGAGGAAGGCCTGTGTGTGCAAACCATGCACGTCGGCCCATACGCCACCGAGCCTGCCACCATCGAGCGGATGAAAGAATTCATGGCCGCCAATGGACTGAAAGACAATGTCGGCCCCAATGGCAGGCACCATGAGATCTATCTCAGCGATCCGCGCAAAGCGTCACCCGACAAAATGAAAACTGTGCTAAGGCATCCAGTAATTAAAAGCTAATTCCTAAAAAAGCCGAAAAGTTTGTGCTTGATCTGAAAAAAAAAACAGGGACATGAAGATGAAATCTGTCACCGTGAATATGTTGGCGCCATGCGGAATGACATGTTCAGTATGCTATGTCCACCTCAAGCAGCGAAAGCCATGCACAGGCTGCCGCGGACGCGACGAGGGCAAACCCGAGCATTGCAGAAAATGTGAAATAAGAGACTGCGCCGCCAGCCATCAAGTCAACTTTTGTTTTGAGTGTGCAACCTTCCCATGTGTAACGATCAAACGCCTCGATAAAAGTTACAAACAGAGATATCAGGTGAGTCTGGTCGAAAACGCTTTGCGACTCAAAACCATCGGCATGGACCCATATTTACTGGAAGAACAAATCAAATGGACATGCACTCGCTGTGGAGGAGTCATTTCCCTGCACGATCAGGCATGTTCTGAGTGTGGAGAAAAGATGCAACAAAAGGAGAAGATCAAAAAATAAGACGGTGATAGCACCTGATACAATAAAGGCGGTTCTTAAGACATTATTTATACGCCAAACAAAAGAGGAACGAATGAACTGCTTCTATCATCCCGACCATCCCGCCATTGGACTTTGCAAATACTGCCAGCGTGGACTTTGCTCTGAATGTGCCGCCGTTGTTGACGATGTGCTCGCCTGCAAAGGCCGCCACGAAGACGAAGTCCATCAACTGGAGCAGCTCACCGCGCGCAATCTATTCCAATCCAAACGTGTGGCTTCGGGTTACATGCGAAATGCGATCTTTTATGGGCTTGTCGGTGCCGCATTCGCAGGCTTCGGATTGTGGCAATTGAAATGGCTGGGACTGCAAGCCGCCATTTTCATCATGTTGGGCGTCTTCCTGTTTTACGCGGCGGGGGCGAATTATTTCGAAGCGAGAAAACATAAATAATGGGCACATGGATCTGCCATCTGCGCATCGCGGAAAAATTACTTCTTCACTTCCCTGAACTGGATAAAACCCTGTTCGCCTTTGGGAACCTAGCCCCCGATTCAGGCATTCCCAACGAAACATGGACGGAATTCGATCCGCCCAAAGAAGTGACCCATTTCCTGCAAAAAGGCGAGGGCGAAGATATGATCCGCGACCTCGTTTATTACCGTGAATATCTAGCAGGTCTTGATCCGCAGGAAGACCCGCAAAAATACAGTTTCCGTTTCGGGTATTTCACCCATCTCATTTGCGACATCCTCTGGATGAAATATATCGCTTCGACGACGAAGGCCGCCTTTCATGAATTATTCGAGCAGGATAAACAAAAAGCTGTAAATCTCGTCAAAGATGACTGGTATGGGCTCGACCAACTTTACAACCAAGCACACCCCGAAGGCCTGTTCTGGCAGGTCATCCATAAAACGCCAAGCCCGCCATCTTATCTGCCGTTCATTCAGGAAAAAGCTTTGCACCAGCAGTACGCGCATATCCGCAAATTTTACAGCGAGCCAGACCCGGAATGGTTTATCGAACGTCCCTACCCCTATCTAAATGAACCAAGCATGACACGCGTTGTCGAGGATACTGTCCAGTCCACTCTTATTATTTTGGAAAAAATCAAGTACACTGACATCAGTAAAGTACAAAGCTCAACAGAAATCCTCCCACAGGAGTTTATGCTTCCCTACTCAATGCCGCTTTAATATATTGTTTTCATATTTCAACTTTACAGGTACATGAACGAATTCGAGAATTTTTTCAACCTCTCCACCGATCCCATGACCATTGCGGATGCAAATGGGAAAATCGTTCACGCCAACAGCGTCTACACAGCCATTACAGGCTGGAGCGTGGATGAGTTGAAAGCGACTTCCTACTGGGATCTGATCCATCCCGACGATCACGCAAAAGCCCGTACAGCACTCCAAACCGTCAAGGCCGGTCACCCCGTCTTTGCGCTGGAATACAGGTTTCTTTGCAAAGACGGTTCGTACAAAACCTTTATCGCAAACCTCAGTGGAAATAAAAAAAGCGAACATTTATATGCGATCAGCAGGCTAAAGGAAGGTCAGGTCGTTCCGTACATCATGGTCGCGAACGCAGCGCCGGTGGCCGTGATGATTATTGACACCAACGGCGCGATTATTCACGCCAACCAGCTGGCAGAATCCATGTTTGGGTATGAGGCGGGGGAGTTACAGGGAAAGTCCATTGAAGAGTTGATACCGGCACGATTAAGAAAAAAGCACAAGATCCACCGCGGGGAATATCAGTCCAATCCGGTCAACCGCCCGATGGGTTCACAGTACAACCTAAAAGGTCTAAAGAAAAATGGAATGGAAATTCGGGTCGATATCGCATTGAATCCACTGCACGAGCAAAATGAACTGTATGTCGCCTGCTCCATTCTTGATATTACAGAAAAGATCACCACTGCCGAACTCGCCCTGAATCTTGAAAGGGAAAATCTGCGTCTCGCTCAACTTGCCCAGCGGGACCCGCTTACCCAGGCTTACAACCGCCGTACCATGGAAGAGCTTTTTCCAAAGATCGCGGAGGAATGCAAAAGGCAAAACAGAAGCGTCTCCACGATCATGCTGGATGTGGATAATTTCAAAATATTCAACGATAGCTACGGGCATCAGACAGGCGACCAGCTATTAAAAGAACTTGCCTACATCGCCCAAAACCACATAAGGGAAAACGACATCCTTGTACGATATGGCGGTGAGGAATTTTTCATCATCATGCCAAACTGCACCCCGCGCCAGGCCAGCGAAGTCGCGGAACGCATTCGATCCTCGCTTGAAAAGGATATGACTTCGGGTCACAAGATCACGGCCAGCCTCGGGATCAGCACCTACAGTTTTTCAAGCGACCTCGAGTCTGCGGATGAAGTTTTGGAGAAGCTCATCGAACAATCGGATCAGGCGCTGTATCAGGCCAAAGATAAAGGCAGGAATCGCTTCCAACATTTTTCGTCCATTTAATTTGCAACTCTTTTCGAATGCCTGCGTAAACCAAATAGACAAACGAAAGGAGTAAAAATGAACGAAGTCAAAACCCTCACCCGAAGCAAATCCAACCGCATGATCGCGGGCGTATGCGCAGGCCTTGCAGATTATCTCAACATGGACCCCACCGTTGTGCGCTTGTTATTCGTGCTTGGTTTCTTCACCCTGAACGGCGGCATGCTGGTGGCCTACCTGATCATGGCCATCGTCACCCCCGAGCAATAAATCAGTAGGGACACGGCGCGCCGTGTCCCTACTTTTCATCGAGCCAATGAGAGGAAGACATCCTCCAGAGTTGGCTCGCCTCTTTCGATTTTCTCCACGCTCAAACCTTTTTCCCCTAACAAGCCTTGCATCGCTTCCTTTTCGACCTGTGAGCTGATCACACGTAAATGATCACCCGCCAACCCGACGCGTTCCACGCCCGGCATGGTGGTCAGGATTTCCAATCCATTCTCGAGCGGATAGACATACACTTCCCAGACATCCCCTGTGATGATCGATCGTTTCAGGTTTGTCGGCGTATCCATCGCCAGCAATTTGCCATCGCGCATCACACCGACTCTCTCGCAGTATTCAGCTTCATCCATATAATGCGTGGTGACAAGGATCGTCACACCGCCTTCGGCTAATTCATAGATCAGATCCCAAAATGCGCGGCGGGCGGTTGGGTCCACACCCGAGGTGGGTTCATCGAGGAACAACAATTTCGGTTCGTGGACAAGGGCAATGCCAAGCGATAACCGCTGACGCCAGCCTGTGGACATATCCCTTGTCAGGGTGTGTTCATGCCCTTTAAGACCGACCAGCTCAAGGGTATGCAGGATGCGGGCTTTGTCCGTGATCCCGTACACACCACCGTAGAAGGTCAAATTTTCCAGTGTTGTCAAATCATCATAGATCGCAAATTTTTGCGACATATATCCAACACGCATGCGGATCTGTTCGCTTTCCTTGAAAACATCGTAGCCAAGGACAGTGGCCTTGCCATCACTGGGTTCGAGCAAACCCAATAGCATGCGGATGGTGGTGGTTTTACCTGAACCGTTCGGTCCAAGATAGCCGACCACTTCACCCGCCTGCACATCAAAATTAATGTGATCCACCGCAACGAAATCGCCAAAGCGGCGCGTAAGGTTTTCAACCGTAATTACTGGCTCAGTCATGATTCGACTCCGATAAGGCAATAAAGACATCTTCCAACGTGGAAGGGATGGCACGCAAATCTGTAAGCGTTCCGCCAGCAGATTTGATCTCTTCCGGTAAACGCTTCATGATGAGATCGGCCTGGCCTTCGAGAACGCGAACGTGCAATTTATCGCCAAACGCAGCGACATCTTCCACGCCCGCATCCTGATGCGCGACATGGCGAAGGGTATTGATGGGGCTCCCGCGCAACTCAAGGACGCGGCCATTCAACCGCGCACGCAGATTCGACGGTGAATCTTCTGCGATGATCCTGCCCATTTTCATAAATCCAACACGATGACAGCGCGAAGCTTCATCCATGTAGGGAGTGGAGATGATGACACTAACGCCATCACCCTCACGCGCTGACACTAATTTAATCACCAACTGCCAAAAATCCTGGCGGGTCACAGGGTCAACGCCTGTGGTGGGTTCATCCAATAACAACAATCGCGGACGTGTAACCAGCGCAGAAGCCAGGCCAAGTTTTTGCTTCATACCGCCTGAAAGCTGGCCCGCACGGCGATCTTTGAATTTTTCGAGACCGACGAACTCAAGGATCTCCATCGAACGCGGCAGCCATTCAGTTGAAGACAGCCCGCGTATCTCGGCAAAGAAGCGAATGTTTTCCAACACGGTCAAATCTTCGTACATGGAAAATCTTTGTGAGAGATAGCCAATCATCGAGCGCGCCTGCTCAGCCTGTTTTCCAACGTCATAGCCGCAAATACTAATCTCACCTTGCGTAGGCAATAACGCCCCAACCAGTAGCCGCATGGTGGTAGTTTTTCCCGCACCATCCGAGCCGACGAGTCCGTAAATCTCGCCAGCCTTGATCTGCAGGGAAACCCCATCCACGGCATCGGTATAGCCAAAAGATTTATGTAAATTAGTTGCTTGAACCAGGTAATCGCTCATTTGCGACCTTTCCAAACCAATTGATCATTTATTCTTTACGAGTTTTCATAAAGCTAAAGGTCTGCAATCCAAAAAATAAAATATGCAGCGAGGTGGCAACGTAGCCTGCTGTAACCAACCCGACTTTTGCAAAGCTATCCCAAAACAACAGGTTCGCACCACCAAGCAAAAGGCAGACCAGCGCCAAATACAAATGCCATTGAGGTTTTAAATCTTTAAGCATCACACCAAAAACCAGGACCGCTGTCAACACAGCAAATCCATGTGCTTCAAAGAAACCAATCGTGTAAGGGGTGCCTGTAAATATTCCACTCAACGGACCCATCCCGCGGTAGTGGCTCAACAGTTCGAATATCATCTGAATAAAACCTGTCAAGCCAAGGTATAAGGCATTGGCGATCAAAACCAACTTCCGAAAACGGTCCATGACTCATGCCTCCCCTGGCAAAGCCATATTTTTATAGCGGATGTTCCACATAAAAACAAGGATCAGCACCATCAAAACAAGAATCGGGTAGCTATACCAGGCTGGGAATGCATCGATGTAGCCGGTGCTTTGCGTCAGGTACGTCTGAACATGGAGCGGAATACTGACCGTAAAGTAGGTCATGATAAAGCCGTAGAAGAACTTCTTCCAACCTTTATCAAAGACAACCTTATTCCACGAAAGCCAGCCTATGATCCCTGCATATGCCATCGGGATGGCAAACACCATATCGAACGCAGGCGTAAGGATATGTTCTTTAAGAAGCTCACGGCCAATAAACAGGCTGGTGAGATGCAGGTATATTCCTCCAATAACGGTTATGATGGCTGCATAATTGGAAAAATATCCATTCATTTTAAATTTTTCGTAGATGTTCATGATGTTTTCCTAATTCTTTCTCTAAAAATAAATTTTGTTATTTGAACACCACATCCGCAGGCATGCCGATCTTCAATTTGCCATCAGGGTCTGATACTTGCAATTTGATGGCATAGAAAGTGGAACTTCGTCCTTCCACAGTTTGGACATTGCGCGGGGTGAATTCTGCCTGATCTGCAATGTGAACGACGGTGGCGGTGAATGTCAACCCCGGGAAGGAATCCACGCGGACTTCGGCGGTCTGACCCAAACTGATTTGTCCATAACGATCTTCGGGGACATAAACGGTGATCGTCAGATTGGTGAGGTCAGCCATGGTGAGGGCCACCGCGCCAGGTTGGACAAATTCACCAGGCTCCACGTTGCGGGAAAGAATGACGCCATCCATGACGGCGTAAATATCGAGTTTGGCAATTTGCGCATCGAGCAGGTCAAGGTTGGCTTGCGACTGTTTGACAGCGGCATGAGCTTGATCGAGCGCATTCTTTGCCGAGATCACGACGGGGGAATCTGTGCCTGTCTGCAAGGAAAGCAAGCGGGTGTAGGCCGCATCATAGCGCTGCTGGGCAATGACTACTTGTCCGCGGGCGTATTTGATATCATCTTCTGCTTCTGTGTTGGTGAGTGCATTGAAATCATCTTGCGCGCGTTCCAGTACATCGAGGACATCGTTATAGTAATCGTAGGCGGCGTCTTGAACAGCGCCTGCTTCAACTGCATTTTCAGCCTGCACTTTAACTTTATCTGCGATCAGGAAAGCGGCGCGTGCTTCGGAGAGGCGCTTTTCGGCATCGAGATACTGCGCATTGCCCAAATCGGAGATGACTTTTTCCAGGTTGGCAACTGCTTCATCAAGGGCAACTTTGGACGCATCCACTTCTGTTTGTGCGGAAGTGATTTGATCTGATTGGTCGATGAACCATAAAGGCTGATTGAATTCATCGGGTGCGGAAATCCGCAGGTCTTTTGCACGCTGGGCATCCTGCGCGGAAAGGGCAGCCTGCAGGGTTTGGTCAAATTTGGTCTGCGCGGAGGCCAGGGCGGCATTGGCAGAGTCAAGCTGGGAGGCGGCCACTGCCCGTTGGGCAGTCAGCAGGCTTGGGTCCAGGTGAAGAAGCGGATCATCCGCGTTCACCAATGCGCCTTCTTCGACATCCACTCCAATGACCTTTCCAGCAAGTTCAGGTGAGATATTCACGATGGTGGCTTCGATGGAACCTGAAGCGGTGAGTTCGCCGTTGCCATCGGTGTTGAGATTGGCAAGCCCAAAATAAAGCGCGGCGATAACGGCAATGACAACGATCGCAATAACGGGGCGGGGTAATTTATGATTCATTTAAGTCTCCTATTTGGTAAGTCCTTCGGTTGCACTCGGGACAGATATGGTTAATTAATCAAGTCTCTTGCGGAAGCGGAGCGCAGCGGCGCCCATAATGACAATGCCAAAAATGGCAAGCGCGATGACTTCACGTTGAATGGCTTCGATGCCGACACCTTTCAACAGAAGCGAGCGAATGACGACGAGATAATAGCGAAGCGGAATGGCGTAGGATACCCATTGTAGAAATTTGGGCATGGCCTCCAACGGGAAGAAAAAGCCCGAGAGAAAAATGCTTGGCAGGTTGTACATCATCACGGTCAGCATGGCTTCCTGCTGCGTATTCGCGACGGTGGATGCGAACAAGCCAATGCCAAGGCTGGACATGAGAAACAGGCCTGACGTGAAAACGATCAGCGCGAGGCTGCCGCGCACGGGCACGCCAAACCAATAGCGCCCAATAATGATGATCTCAAAGGTTTCCACGAAGGCGAGGATGACGTAGGGCAGTAATTTTCCAAGCACCAATTCCCATGAACGAATGGGCGTGACAATAAGTTGTTCGATGGTCCCGCGTTCACGTTCACGTACAATGGCCGTGGCGGTAAGGATGGTGGTGATAAAGGAAAGAATCATGCCGATCACGCCCGGGATCATGAAATAGGCGGAATTGAGATCGGGGTTGTACCAGACCTGCGTGCGGACTTCGACAGGGGCGGAAGGGGCAGAGCGCCCGCTCAACGAGGCCTGTTCACCGAGAATTTTCGTCCCATAGGATTGACCGACAAGCCGCGCCGTAGACAAAGCCGTGGAGCCGATACTTGCATCGGAGCCATCCAAGACCATTAAGACTTGCGCGTTGCTTTCAAAATACTTGCGCGAATAATCGGCAGGGATGACAAGCGCAACGCGTGCATCGCCGGATTCGATCAGCTTTTGATATTCCTCCTGCGATTCGACAAAATAATCGATGGTGAAATAATCGGCGGCACGGAAGGCATCCAAAAGGTTGCGCGATTCTGGCGACTTGCTTTGGTCCCAAACCGCCATGGAAATATTACGCACATCGGAGGTGGCGGCATACCCCAACAGGAACAACTGCACGATCGGGATGACCACCGCCAGGGCGAGTGTGCGCGGGTCGCGAAAGAGCTGTAAAAACTCCTTGCGGATGATGGAAGAGATGCGGGAATTGAACATAAGTTTTCCTAGTTTTCTGGCTTTAAAATGCCATGTAAAAATATATCCACGTAAACATCCATGGAGTTTTTAGGCATGAAATTGCTGATGATCGATTTGGAGACGACCAGTTCTGTAATGAAATAAGAGATCACCAGTCCAAAGAAGGAACGCATCAGCATCGCGGGGTTGGTCACGCGCAGGTTTTTTCGCACTTTCACGATCTGCTCAAAAACGGGCAGCACTTTCGGCGCCACCTCCTTCAACATGGCCGCTCCATGCACCCCATTGAACTCGACGAACTCGATCATCATTAACTTGATGTAATAGGGTTCCTTGTTAAGTTCGGTGATGGCGATCCGCATCGCATTTCTCAGGAAATCCTCGGCGGTATCTCCCTGCGCTTCCAGGATCAATGGCAATATCTTTTTATATGGATGCTTATCGATAATAATGCCCTGAAAGATCTCCTCTTTACTGGAAAAATGGTTGTAGATACCACCCAGTGCCAGCCCGGTATGCTCGGCGATCTGGCGCATGGATGTGGCATGGTAGCCGTGCTCCATGAACAATTCCACAGCGGCGTCTTCAATGGCAAGGCGGGTAATTTCACCCTTCTTTGGTGTTTCCTTCAATTTTGCTGGCATAGTTTCCTTCGAAAAAAGAAATGAACGAACGTTCGTTTTTATTTTACTCAAAAAACAAAATCTGTCAATGGTCAAACTGCATCGGGTAAAATCATACTCATGCTCTCCCTCACCCAACTTGAAAAACAAGTCCGCGCGGATCTGAAATACAACGTCAAAGTCAATCTTTGGGATGGCGCAATGTTTGGCGTGGCACTCGGCTTCGCCTCCTTCGGCACGGTGCTGCCACTCTTCGTCGCATCCATGACCAACTCCGCCCTGCTGATCGGCCTCGTTCCCGCCATTCACTCTGTCGGCTGGCAATTGCCGCAGCTTTTCACCGCCAGCTATGTTTCCCGTTTGAGACGCTACAAACCCAGCGTGATGATGATGACCATTCATGAACGTATCCCGTTTTTGGGTTTTGGCATTGTCGCGCTGTTGCTTCCCATTATCGGTCAGCAAGCCGGGCTTGTGATTACATTTATTTTATTGACCTGGCAGGGACTCGGCGGCGGATTTACCGCCAACTCGTGGACCAGCATGATCTCGAAGATCATTCCGCCTGAAAACCGCGGCACGTTCTTTGGATTCCAGGCTGGGCTCGCAAACCTCTTCATCAGCGGATCGGCTGTGGCCGCAGGCTACCTTTTGGATTATCTCGATTCACCGCTGGACTTTGCGGCCTGTTTCTTCATCGCAAGCATTTTCTTCACTACGTCATGGTTCGCGCTCGCGCTCACGCGTGAACCCGAAGATACTGAGAAGGTCATCCCTGAAGAAAAAACCCATTTCTGGGATGATTCAAAAAAGATCCTCAAAAAAGATTTCAATTTCAACTGGTTTCTGGTGGCGCGATTCATTTCCCAATTTGCCACAATGGGATTCTCGTTCTACATCATTTACGCCCTGCGCCGCTTCAATATGGATGCCATTACAGCAGGCTTTCTCACCGCTACACTCACCATCGCTCAAACCATCGCCAATGCAGGGATGGGCTGGCTCGGCGACAAATGGGGACATCGCTCCATGCTCATCATCGGAGCGACAGCCGCACTGGCAAGCGCCATCCTTGCGTGGCTGGCAACGTCCATTTTATGGTTCTATCCCATCTTCCTGCTCACAGGTCTCGCCAACGTTTCCATTTGGACAATCGGCATGGCCATGACCGTGGACTTCGGCACCGAAGCCGAACGCCCGCTGTACATCGGCCTCTCGCAAACCCTCACTGCCCCTGCCACCATCCTCGCCCCCCTGCTCGGCGGCTGGATCGTGGATGCGGCTGGCTTCATCCCGACGTTTTCAATTTCCATCATCCTCTCCATAGCCATGATCGGAGTTCTCATTTTTCTCGTGAAAGATCCGCGCACGCATCAAACAAGAAAGATGAAGGATGAAGGATAACAATTCGGTTTTCCTTCATCCTTCATAATTCAAAATTCATCCTTTCCCACGGAGCCCCCATGTCCCTCATAAAAGAAAAAGTAAATCAAGCCATTGAAATCCTCAAAGAACAACAGACCGATATGTGGTTGACCTTCGTCCGAGAAACCAGCGGCGTACGTGACCCCGTCCTCGATTTTCTCATCGGCGAAAACGACCTCACCTGGCCCTCCGCACTCATCCTCACCCGCAAAGGTGAAAAGATCGCCATCATCGGCAACCTCGAAAAAGAATCCCTACAAAGGCTGGATGTCTTCGACGAGATTCTCGGATACGACACCGCCGTCAGCGCATTGTTGAAGGAGACAATCACCCGCCTCAACCCTGACCGTATCGCGGTTAACACATCCCGAAACAATGTCCACGCGGACGGATTGACTCACGCCATGTATGAATTCCTCAAGGAATATCTCGCAGGCACGCCCTACGCCGACCGACTCATCAGCGCCGAACCTGTCATCTCCGCCATGCGTGGACGCAAGACTCCCACCGAGCAGGCACGTGTCAAAAAAGCCATCGAGATCACCGAAGAAATTTTCGCCAAAACCTTTGATTTCATCAAAGTCGGAATGACCGAGATCGAAGTCGGCGCATATATGCATAAACTCGCCAGAGATTACAACGTGGATCTCGCCTGGCCTGCTGAAAATTGTCCCGCAGTCAACTCAGGGCCGAATTCCCCTGTCGGGCACAACGGACCCACCGACATCAAGATCGAGCGCGGACATCTCGTCCATTTTGATTTTGGTGTGAAGTACGAAGGCTACTGCTCCGATATTCAACGCATCGCCTATGTGCTGCGCGAGGGTGAAACCGAAGCCCCCATTGAAATCCAGCGCGGATTTATCACCATCCGCACCGCAATTGAGAAATCACGCGAGGCGATGAAACCCGGGGTGGCTGGCAACGTCATTGACACCATCTCACGCGAGATCGTCGCCGATGCAGGCTACCCCGATTACAAATACGCCCTCGGACATCAACTCGGGCGTGTGGCACACGACGGCGGCGCATTACTGGGTCCGCTGTGGGAGAAATACGGCGACTCACCCAATCAAAAATTGGAAATCGGCCAAGTCTTCACCATCGAACCTGGCTTACCTGTGAATGGGTATGGCTACCTCGGCCTCGAAGAAGATGTGGTGATGACAAAAAACGGCGCGGAATATTTCCACGAACCGCAAAGGGATATTGTGTTGTTGAAAGGATAAATTCCCGTCAAACTGATATACAATAACAGTGTAGACATGATGATCGGACAGACCCTGCTCAATCGCTATGAAATCGAAGCGGAGGCCGGTAAAGGCGGCATGGGCGTGGTGTATAAAGCCCATGACAATCTGCTCCATCGTATTGTCGCGATCAAATTTCTGAACGCGGCAGGTCTGGGCACTTCGGGCAGGGCTCGATTGCTGTCGGAAGCGCGTGCCACGGCTCAATTGAACCACCCAAACATCGTCTCTGTATTCGATGCGGGAGAAGTGAACAGCGAGCCTTTCATCGTAATGGAATTCCTGGAAGGCAAAACCTTACGCGGCCATCAAACAACATCAATAATAGATTCCCTGACGATCACCGTGCAAATCTGTAGCGCGCTCGATCATGCGCATGCAAAAGGCGTCATTCACCGCGATTTGAAATTGGAAAACATTATCATCACGGAATCACAAGCCTTGAAATTAATGGACTTCGGCCTTGCGCGAACCGTGGATGGCGAACGGCTTACCGAAGAGGGTGCGCTTGTTGGAACATTTGCATATTTAGCACCTGAGTTAATTCAAGGCCAGACCGCAAATGAACGCTCTGACCTGTATGCTTTGGGTGTAATTATGTATGAGGTCTTTGCGGGCACCTCGCCGTTTCAAGGCACGGTCAGCGCCGTCATTGCTCAACACCTGAATGGGACTGTCGCCCCTCCCAGTGAACACAATCCGCAGATCCCTGCCTGGGCGGATGAAATCATCCTTCGACTGCTGAGCAAGCATCCTGAAGACAGACCCGCCTCTGCGAAAGAAGTTCTGCAAGTTTTGAAGAAAGCCGATGAAGTTTCCGCAAAATTAATTGCGGCTCATGTCCCTGAAATCACAACAAGAAACAACCTCCCTGTTCAACTCACGAACTTTATCGGCCGCGAAAAAGAAATAGCTGAAACCAAACAATCCATTGCCGAACACCGCCTAGTGACATTAACAGGATCAGGCGGCACGGGAAAGACACGCCTCTCACTTCAGGTTGCAGCGGATTTGCTCGATCAATTTCCAGGCGGAATCTGGTTCGCAGAATTGGCACCGCTCACCGACCCGGACTTGATTCCGCAAGCTATTCTTTCAGCGGCGGGAATGCAACCCCAATCCGGCAAGACCACTCTACAAACCCTGATTGACTTTCTTCATGAAAAAACTTCTTTGTTGGTGTTCGATAATTGCGAACATCTCATTGACTCCAGCGCACGATTAGCTGAGTCAATATTGACAGGCGCACCCAACGTAAAAATCCTGGCATCAAGCCGCGAAGCATTGGGAGTGCGCGGCGAACAAGTTTTGCGCGTGCCGTCTTTGACCCTGCCCGATATTAAACACTTGCCAGATGTTGGGCAACTTTCTCAGTACGAATCTGTGAGCCTGTTCGTTGACCGCGCCAGACCTGTCCAATCTGACTTCACAATAACCGATCAAAACGCGCAAGCAATCGCGCAGATCTGTCATCGGTTGGACGGCATTCCACTGGCAATCGAGTTGGCCGCCGCACGCATTCGGATGTTGAACGTGGAAGAAATTGCAACCCGGCTCAACGATCGTTTCCGCCTGCTAACAGGCGGGTCGCGCACAGCCCTGCCGCGTCAACAAACCCTGCGCGCCTTGATCGATTGGAGTTATGAACTGCTATCGAAAAATGAACAGGCCTTGTTGCGCAGACTGGCCGTTTTTTCAGGCGGCTGTACACTGCAATCTGCGGAACAAGTTTGCAGCGACGAAGATCTCGTGGGGATTTCTCCATACGATGTGCTCGACCTGCTTACCCGTCTCGTGGATAAATCCCTTGTTGCGTTGGACAAACATCCTGCCCAGTCACGCTATCGAATTCTGGAAACCGTCCGCCAGTATGCACGCGAAAAACTGATGGAAACGGGACAAGGCGAAGAAATCCGCAAAAAACATTTTGATTATTTTTTCAAACTTGCGACTGAGGTTGAGCCGCATATCCAATATGGTCCTGCACAGCTGACATGGCTTGACAAGCTGGAGGATGAGCTCGGTAACTTTTATGCCGCATTGGAATGGTCGTTGGAGAACGGAATGGAATCAGGCGCGGAATTAATCGCAAAACTCTGGTGGTTCTGGGATCGACGCGGTCATTGGCTTGAAGGCTATGAATGGACTCAGCGCGCATTGGAGCTTGTCTCTGGAAAAACGTCCCTGCGCGCAAAATTGCTTGCCGAAGCGGGCTGGCTGGCATCCGAATTGGTCTATCACCAGAAATCAATCGCTCATGCGATGGAAAGTGTAGCACTGTATCGTTTACTAGTAGACAAAGCAGGCCTGGCCGTTCCTCTCATTACGCTCGGCGATGAATTCCGTGATCAAGCGGATTTAGTTAAATCCAGACAGTTTTATACTGAAAGCTACACACTATTCGAGGAAACCCAAAACCAATGGGGACTCCGGTATGTTTTACTGAACGGGTTTTCAACCCTTGCCAACGCTGAAGGTAAACACGAAGAAGTGAAAAACCTTCTTCTCCAGGCACTTGCAATGTCGCGCAAGACGGAGGACAAAGAAGGGATTGGTTTTTCATTGCTCCTGTTGGGGCACGAGGAGATAAAGACTCACAACTATGCCCGCGCAAAAGATTTTTACGATGAATCCATGAGGCTGGCTCGCGAAAGCAGGTATCCAGATATGCTTGTCTCCTGCACGCGGGAATTGGGACATCTGGCATACCTCACCAACGATTACGAACAGGCAAAAAACAGGTTCGAAGAACTTTTGCAAATGAACAGGGATTTGGGTGAGAAAAACGGCATAGCATTTGCACTGCGCCGTCTGGGTCACCTCGCCCGTATACAGGGAAACTATGATCATGCACGAAAAATTTACGCTGAGATTCTCTCCAAAGCGCATGAAGTGGAAGAACGCCGCCAGATATTTGGCACGATGTTGGAAATTGCGTTCCTGAATGCAAGATTGGGGGAGTTCGCCAATTCCACACGATTGTTCGGCGCAGTCGAAACACTCTATCCCGTCGTATACAAAGGAATGGCAGATGACATCTTCACCGAATGCGAGCGGACAAAAGAGTCCTGCAAAAACAATTTAACTGATGAACCCTACAAAACCACATACGCCGAAGGCGCAACCATGGCTTTCGAGCAAGCCGTCGCGTTTGCGCTGAATATGTTGAGAGAACCAAATCAATAATCAGAATCAAGGGCAGGCGGATTATCCTATTTTATGTATGTAATCCATCACTGGCAGTTAAATCATCTCATGCTATACTTCCAATTGTGAAATTTATCACCAAAAGGATGAAATATGACACAGGAAGATCCCAGAATTTTGGAATTGAGAAAGATGCGCGCCAAGGCTTTGGAAGGCGGCGGCGAAGAGCGAATTGCCAAACAAAAAGCCAAAGGTAAAATGACGGCGCGGGAGCGTGTGATTGCACTGCTTGACCCGGGCACATTCAATGAGATCGAGCCATTCATCACACATCAAGGCGATGAGATGGATTTGCTGAAGGAAAAGTTTTACGGCGACGGCGTCATCACAGGTTATGGACAGATCAACGGGCGGACTGTTTACTTATATTCACAGGATTTTACAATTTACGGCGGCACGCTCAGCGAAATGCAATCGCATAAAATTTGCCGCGTAATGGATCTGGCAGTACGCAATGGCGTGCCGTTCATTTCGTTGATCGACTCAGGCGGCGCGCGCATTCAGGAAGGCGTGCGTTCGATGGGCGGCTATGCAGAAATTTTCCGACGCAACGCGCAATACTCGGGCGTGGTGCCGCAAGTCAGCGTGATGCTTGGACCCTGCGCGGGCGGCGCGGCCTACTCGCCTGCCCTCACCGATCTTGTCATCATGGTTGAAAAACAATCTTTCATGTTCTTGACGGGTCCCGAAGTCATCAAAGCTGTGACTGGTGAAGTGATCGATGCAGAATCGTTGGGCGGCTCGGGTGTGCATACCTCGGTAAGCGGTGTGGCGCATTTGAGTGTGCACAGTGAAAAAGCGGCGCTCGAAATGGCACGGCATTTTCTTTCGTATCTGCCTTCGAACAACGTGGAAAATCCGCCGTTTACCCCAACGACTGATGAACTCGCCCGTATGGATGAAGAATTGAATCACATGATTCCGCTCGAAGCCACTGAGCCCTATGTAATGCATCAGGTGATCGAAAAGATCATCGACCAAGGCTCGTTCCTGGAAATCCAACCCGATTGGGCGCGTAATGCCATTGTAGGCCTTGCCCGCATCGGCGGACACAGCGTGGGCATCGTCGGTCAGGAACCTGCCATCATGGCGGGTGTGATCGATATTGATGCCGCCGATAAAATGACCCGCTTCGTGCGCATGTGCGACTGTTTCAATATTCCGCTTGTCACCTTTGTTGACTCGCCTGGCTTCCTGCCTGGCATCGCGCAGGAACATGGCGGCATCATTCGTCACGGCGCAAAACTTTTGTATGCGTATTCAGAAGCCACTGTGCCGAAGATCTGTATCATCACCCGCAAAGCGTATGGCGGCGCATATGTCGTCATGTCCAGCAAGTATCTCGGCACCGATGTCACGTATGCGTGGCCTTCGGCTGAGATCGCAGTGTTGGGCGCGGAAGGCGCAGCGAATATTTTGTTCAAGAAGCAGATCGAAACCGCAAATGATCCAGCCGCGGAACGCAAAAAACTTGCGAATGAATACCGCGAGAAATTCAATAATCCATACTACGCCGCTTCCACAGGCTACGTGGACGATATCATCGAGCCGCGCGAAAGCCGTCCGAAGCTCATCGCCACCCTGTCTGCGCTCCGCGATAAATACGCGCCCGCACCGCCGCGCAAACATGGGAACATCCCAGTCTAGCTAGTGGACAATAAACCGTAGACCGTGGCAATCGTCCACCGTCAAATGGAAATAAACATGAATGATGCATTAATCCAATCCCTCCAAATCACCGCCCTCGGCATGGGGCTCGTTTTCGGTGCGATCCTTTTGTTGTGGCTGATGATGATCTTGCTGACACGATTCACCGCAGAAAAAGAATCGGCGACTGAAACAGACTCCACCGCACAGGCAGACGCATCTGACTCGCCCGAGCCTGCTCCTGTTTCAACAAGCGGATTCAAAGCCCAGGCCGCAGCACTGGCTGTGGCATTGGCGCTCGCCGAGCAGGAATTATCTTCGGCGCATCCATTGCTCGAGCCGCCCACGGCCATTGTCTCTGCCTGGCAGTTGGGCATGCGGACCAGTCAACGCTCTGAAAAAGGTAATTTTAGAAGACATTAACCCTCACCCTGCCCTCTCCCAAAAAGAGAGGGGAAAGATGAAATTATGAAATATAAAATCACGGTCAACAATCAAGTTTACGTAGTTGAAATTGAAAACATCAACACACGCCCGGTCATCGCGCATGTGGACGGTGAACGGTTTGAGATCATGCCCGAGAACGCTGGTCAGGCCGAAACAAGAAAAGACCCGAGCGAGAAAACGGAGAGAAAGGCCTTTAATCCGAATCCTACCCCAGTCAGGTCAACTTCTCCCAATCCCGCATTAAGTGGCAATGTACTGACCGCCCCGCTGCCTGGAACGATCATCGAAGTCTTTGTAAAACCTGGCGAAAAAGTGGAAACAGGGCAGGTGCTGGTGATTATCGAAGCCATGAAGATGAAGAACAGCATCCGCTCAGTGTACAGCGGCATGGTGAGTGAAGTGTTGGTGAGCGCCGGGCAAAGCGTGGCGCACAAACAGGCGCTCGTGAAGTTTGCAGATATAGGCGAGGCTTCATGGATCTAGCTTCACTGCTCCCTGAGCTATTGAAAGGCTTTTCGCATTTCACGATTGGCAATGGTGTGATGATCTTTGCCGCGCTGGTTTTAGTGTATCTCGCGGTCTTCAAAGAGATCGAACCTGTGCTGCTGCTGCCAATCGGTTTTGGATGTTTGCTGGCAAATATTCCGCTGGCAGGCATGACCGCCGCCGAAGGCATGACGAAGGTTTTATACGATGCGGGCATCAAAACAGAATTGTTCCCTTTGCTGATCTTCATCGGTGTAGGCGCGATGATCGATTTTTCACCGCTGCTCGCACAGCCGCGCATGGTTCTGCTCGGCGCGGCAGGGCAATTCGGCATTTTCGGCACGTTGATATTGGCAATCGCCCTGGGCTTTCCCCTGAATCAAGCGGCATCCATCGGCGTCATCGGTGCAATTGACGGACCCACCTCCATTTTTGTCGCGACCAAACTCGCGCCCGAATTGCTCGCACCCATTGCCGTGGCGGCTTATTCGTATATGAGCTTGATTCCCATCATTCAGCCGCCATTGATGCGGCTGCTCACGACAAAAAAAGAGCGCATGATCCGAATGGATTACGCGCCAAAACCGATCTCAAAGAAGACATTGATCTTCTTCCCAGTTGTGCTGACCATTGTTGTCGGCTTGCTTGTACCCGAGGCCACCCCGTTGATTTCCATGCTCATGCTTGGAAATCTGCTCAAAATGTCTGGCGTAGTGGATAGACTCAGCAAGGCCGCAGAGAATGAGATCATCAACATCGCCACGCTGTTTTTGGGTCTGGCGATCGGATCCACGATGAGCGCAGCCAGTTTCCTCAATCTCGACACGGGCAAGATCATGATCCTCGGCCTGTTCGCTTTTGCGTTGGATACCGTTGCAGGTCTGCTGTTCGGAAAACTCATGTCAGTGCTCAGCGGCGGGAAGATCAATCCGCTTATCGGCGCGGCTGGGATTTCCGCCTTCCCAATGGCAGGGCGCCTCGCTGCAAAAACCGCCAACGATGAAGACCCGAATAATTTCATCCTCATGCATGCGATGGGTGCAAATACAGCAGGTCAACTCGGAAGTGTGATCGCGGGTGGTATTCTGCTCTCCGTTGTCAGCAAGATGCTGGGAATTGGGTAAAGCACAATTCCTTTAACGCAAAAGTGGCAGAATGCAGTGTTAGCATTCTGCCACTTTCATTTTCTTATCTTTACTCAAACTTCGGGTAATTACTGGAATTAATATTTGTAGACGGCCGCTTCAACTTGTTTAACAATTTCGTCACCAACATGCCGCCGGGTACAGCAAAAATAAATGTG
This sequence comes from Candidatus Villigracilis affinis, assembly GCF_016705895.1. Classification (NCBI taxonomy): domain Bacteria; kingdom Bacillati; phylum Chloroflexota; class Anaerolineae; order Anaerolineales; family Candidatus Villigracilaceae; genus Candidatus Villigracilis; species Candidatus Villigracilis affinis. The sequence goes on from NZ_JADJKT010000008.1 coordinate 151,178, forward strand.
AGAACACCCGAAACGACCGCACCGATCAACGCCCAGATACCGATCCAAAGAAAGGCGTAGAACACGGGGTCGGTCTTCACCACATTTCCACTTGAGTCCACGCAGTGTAATTCATAGGCTGTGCTCGGCTGTCGATTTCCAAATTCATCCGCTGTCGTTGTCGCGTACGAATAACTTTCGGGCGTCGATCCTGCTGGGCATAACCATCCACCTGTTGTCTTAATGGCAAACTCGCTGAAAGAACTGACACTTCCAACAACAAAGAAAACAGGCATTACACAACTACTTATTATAGAGATCAAAAGGAACCAGATCACACAACCCGAAATTGCTGTCGTTTTGAGTTCTCATTGTCCTTCTTTCTTAATAGCCCCGGGCCCCCGACCCAACTTTTTCCAACCCGGGTAAAGGACATCTCCTGTTTGTCCCACGTTGAAATCAGGCTAAAAAACATCAGGACATACGTTCTCCCAAAACAAGAAATCTGTCATGGATAAAAATTGTTGTATTGAACTCACTTGTGCGCTATAATCAAAGTTGTCTGACAACTACAATCAGGAGTATAAAATGACAACCATTGACCTGACTCTGCACAAAGATCGCCGCGCCCGCGCCATTCAACGCGCAAAAGAGCGCAACATCATCATCCCCACCTATGCCCAAATGAAAGACCCTTCCAAAATTCCTGCGAAAGTTAAGGAGGAATTGACGAAGATCGGGCTCTGGGATATCCACCCCCGCAACCTTTTCCGCATCAACTGGCACAACCAACCCACCGCCTCAGGCGGGACCTATGGCGGAGTCAATTACATTGAGCTTCCCTCTTCGCTGACGGGAGTCAAGGCGCGCATCATTGCTGTCGTTGGCAAGTGGTTCCCCACCGGTGCACACAAAGTCGGCGCGGCGTTTTCCTGCCTCGTGCCTCGTTTGGTCACAGGTCAATTTGACCCGACCACCCAAAAAGCAGTCTGGCCTTCCACTGGAAATTACTGCCGCGGCGGCGCGTATGACTCTGCTCTGCTCGGCTGTGAATCGATCGCTATTTTGCCCGAAGGCATGTCAAAGGAAAGATTTGAATGGCTTGCCCAAGTTGCTGGCGAAACCATCAAAACTCCAGGCTCCGAATCCAATGTAAAAGAAATTTTCGATAAATGCAAGGAACTGGCGAACTCAGGTCAGGACTTGATGATCTTCAATCAATTCGAAGAATTTGGTAATTACCTCTGGCACTATGAAGTAACAGGCCACGCCATGGAAGAAGTCTTCAAAGCGGTTGCAGGCAAGAACGGACGCTTCCGCGGTATCGCATCTGCTACAGGCTCGGCTGGCACCATTGCCAGCGGCGATTACATGAAGCAGCTTTTCCCCGATAGCAAGATCGTGGCGAGCGAAGCCCTGCAATGCCCCACACTTTTGGAAAACGGCTTCGGCGCACATCGCATCGAAGGCATCGGCGACAAGCATGTGCCCTGGGTTCACAACACCAAGAACACCGACCTTGTCACCGCCATTGACGACAATGCCGTGGTCAACATCTCCCGCCTCTTCAACGAAGAAAACGGACGCGCCTACCTCGCTGAGAAGGGCGTACCCGAATCCGTCATTGCCAACCTCGACCTGCTTGGTTTCTCTGGCATTTCCAATGTCCTCTCCTGCATCAAGACCGCCAAGTATTACGAGATGGACGAGAACGACATCATGATCACCATGTTGACCGACTCAATGGAACTGTATCGCTCCCGCCTGCATGAAATGCATCAGGAATTCGGCGAATACAGCGAGAAGGATGCCGCCGCAGATTTCGCCCGCTACCTGCACGGCGAATCCACTGACAACATGATCGAGCTCACCTACCCCGAGCGCCGTAGAGTCCACAACTTGAAATACTACACATGGGTCGAGCAGCAAGGCAAGACCTATGCGGAAATTCAAGATCAATGGTATCAACCTGACTACTGGACCAGTGTCCAAAAGCAGGCCAACGAAATTGATGAATTGATCGTTGAGTTCAACAAGGAAGTTGGATTAGCATAGATAAAAAATCCTCCGAGTGCATAACTCGGAGGATTTTTTCATTCACTCAAGGGATCGGATGCCAGAGCATCGCAAGGACAATGGCAAGCAGAACAAACATCGTACCAATCGCAGCAAAGATCACGCTGATCTCTGTCGTCTCAGTGATGGTCATTAATTGAACAGGCAGATTTCTAAATATGTCTTGAAGTTCATCCGTGCTGGATGCAGCGAAATATTCTCCGCCAGTCATTTCGGCAACTTGTTTCAAGGTCTCTTCATCGATTCCTCTGCGGAAACCGCCGCCTCCACCACCTCCGCCCCCGCCACCCCCAAAGAAAGACTGATTGGGATCATTCGGGTTGCCGCCACCTTGAAAGCCTCCACAATTCATGGGTGAGTCTTCACGATCTGTTCCAAAGCCGATCGTATAGACTCTGACGCCGCGCGTCTTGGCAAATTCCGCAGCGAAGACAGGGTCTGGCCCAGTGGTATTGACCCCATCCGTTAACAAGATGACCATATAAGGAGCATACTCTCCCTCGGGCATGGGTTCAGGTTCCACGCCTGCAAATGGACTTGGCAGACTGTCATCCATTTCAGAAAGCGCCTCGAGAGATTTCAACAAGCCCGAGCCGATGGCTGTTCTGCGCGCAGTGGTGACGTTTTGAATCGCATTATCCAGCAAAGCTCTATCGGTGGTGGGTTCTTGAATAACAACAGCGTAGCCTGCAAATGCGACAATCCCAATTTGGACATTATCCTCCTGTGCTTCAATAAAATCCAATGCAGCGTCTTTGGCTGCCTCCAAACGATTTGGCGAAATATCCGTAGAACACATACTTCTCGAAACATCCAAAGCCAGGATGATGGTTGCATTCGCAGCGGGCAATGTGACGGTTGTGATGGGACGTCCCATTGCCACGACAAGGCTGGACATGGCGAGCAGGAATAACACGAACGGAAGATGGCGCCGTACTTGCGATTGTTTTCCAACGGCTTCACGCACAAGGGACAGACTCGAAAAACGCACGGCGTATGGTCGCCTGCGGCGCAAGATGAAAATGTAAACAAGCACTAGTATGGGAATCAGTGCCAGTAAGTAAAGGAATCCAGGCCAGAGCAATTCCATGTCAGCCTCCGGTTATTCGTGTCACCCTGAGGGAGCGCTCTCCCTGGCACCGTCCGCCAGGGCAGGTGTCAGCGACCGAAGGGTCTCTATGCCGTGAAAGAGATGCTTCGCCGCAAAGCGGCTCAGCATGACATACAATTGAAAAGTTACGGCACATGGCTAAACCACATCAGGGAGATCATCCCTGCGACCAATAAAATGAGAATGCTCGCACCCGCAAAAATGGCGGTGACTTCTGTTTTTTCTTCAACGATTACCAATTGCGGATCAATATTTTCGTAGATGGTTTGCAGGTCTTCTTCCGTTTGGGCGTTGTAATAATTTCCGTCGGTGATCTCTGCAATTTGTTGAAGAGTAGCTTCGTCCAATTGAGTGAAGACAGAAAAACCGTTGACCTCAAGCTGAACTCCTGCGCTGCTGCCAACTCCAATGGTGTGGATGCGGACTCCACGGTCCGCGGCGAATTGGGCGGCTTCGAGTGGATCGGGATTCATGTTATTTTCGCCATCGGTGATGAGAACGATCACAGCGGAGTCATCTGCGTCAGAAACAGGAGCAGGCGTGGGCGCGGGAGAAGAGGCGTCTGGCAGTGGGACATCCATGCCGAGGATGGGCGGTTGTCCCGTCGCGTTGGCAATCGTATTCAAAGAGATGATGATCCCATTTGCGAGCGATGTGCCGCGTTCGGGGCGCAGTCGGTCAATGGATGAGAGAATGGCTTCCTGATCGTTCGTGGGAAGCTGCATTGAAAAGCCGTTATCGCTGAATGAAACAATGCCAACTTTCACTGTGCTCGGCTGGCGCTTCACAAACTCGCGGCCCACTTCTTTTGCGGCTTCCATGCGCGTGGGTTCAAAATCTGTTGCAGACATGCTGCCCGAAACATCAAATGCAAGGATGACGATGCCTTCCACTTGCGGCAGGCTCACTGGCATTTGCGGGCGGGCAAGCGCAAAAAATAAAATGGTCAGCCCGAGGAGAAAAAGAATGGCGGGCAGATGACGGCGCGAACCGAGCGCGCGTCCGTTGGCGGCTTGCTGCACCAACCCCAAACTGCCGTAGCGCACGGCAAATTGTTTGCGGCGGTTTTGCATGCGCAGATACAACAAGACCAGCAGCGGAACCGCAAATAAAGAAAAAAGCGATATGGGCCAGATAAAAGACATGGTTACCTTTTGCGTTGACGCCGCATCATCACAAAGCGCACGATGGCGTGGATCATATCTTCTTCGGTGGAAAGCGGAAGAACATCGACACCGGCACGTTTGAAAGAATCATTCAACGCAAGTTCACGCTGTTGCGCGGCTTCACGGAATCGCTTGCGGAATTTTTTATCGTGCGTGTCCACGTACAACTGCTCACCCGTCTCGGCGTCTTCCATCACAATTGGCCCGATGTCGGGCAAGTCCATTTCGCGCGGATCCCATAAACGGATGGCGATAACTTCGTGATGCTGGCTCAACAGATTCAACGTGCGCTCCCAGCCAGGCGTGCTGATGAAATCAGACACCACAAAAACAAGCGAACGCTTTTTGATGGAATGCAAACCGCCTTTGAGCAATGCGCCGAGATCGGTCATGGATGAATGATTGAGACGCGGCTGATTTAACAAATCGTTGATGATGCGCAGCACTTGCAGCCGCCCGCTTCTTGCTGGGACCGTGCGCTGGATTGCGCTCCCAAACATCATCGCCCCGACGCGATTCCCGTGACGGGTTAATAGCCTTGCAAGAGTAGCGACAAAATCAATGAGCACATTGCGCTTCTGATTTTGCAGCGTGCCAAAATCCACCGAGGGACTCAGATCAAGCAGGAACCACGCAATGACTTCGCGGTCTTCCATGTATTGACGGACGTACGGCGTGTTCATGCGCGCGCTGACGTTCCAGTCAATGTAGCGGATGTCATCCTCAGGCTGATATTCGCGCAGGTCGGCAAAATCCACGCCGAAGCCGCGGAAGAGACTGCGGTAATCGCCTTGCAGAAGTCCATCCAACCTGCGGATGACCTGCCAATCAAGCCGATGCAGAATCCGCTCAGGCGTTGGCGTGGACGTTGAAGTGTTCATGCAATGGCACCACAGGGAGCGGAATGCGGTCGAAGATCTTCTTCAAAATGTCGTCGCTGCTGATGTTGTCGGAGAGCGCTTCGTACGAAAGCACAAGCCTGTGACGGATGACATCCATTGCCATGTCGAGCACATCCTGCGGGAGGACGTAAGCGCGTCCGCGCACGAAGGCGAGAGCCTTGGCAGTGAGAATCAAATTGATGGATGCACGCGGGCTGGCACCGAACATGATGTAGTGTTGAATGTCGCCCAAACCAACATCCTTTGGATTGCGCGTGGCTCCGACCATTTTGACCGCATATTCAATGAGCGCAGGGTCAACATATACCTGATCGGTCTTCTTTTGCAATTCAACCAACTGGTCGGTGGTCAACACCTTTTGGACTTCCGTCCATGCGCCTGTCATTCTTTCGACAATGACAAATTCTTCCGTGGGGCTGGGATAGCCAACCAACACCTTGAGCATGAAGCGGTCCACTTGCGCTTCGGGGAGCGCGTACGTGCCTTCGGTTTCGATCGGGTTTTGAGTTGCCAACACTAAAAACGGGTTCGGGACTTTGTGAGTCTCGCGGCCAATGGTGACTTGCTTTTCCTGCATTACTTCAAGCAGGGCGCTTTGCACCTTGGCGGGCGCGCGGTTAATTTCATCGGCTAACAATAAATTCGTAAACACAGGCCCAAGCGAGGTGTTGAACTCGCCGCTCTTTTGGTTGTAAATGCGCGTGCCGATCAAATCTGCGGGGACAAGGTCTGGTGTGAATTGAATGCGTTTGAATTCGCCGCCAATTGAATCAGCGAGGGTCTTGATCGCCATCGTCTTCGCCAGGCCGGGCACGCCTTCCACGAGGATATGTCCGCGTGCGAGCAGGGCGACGATCATGCGCTCGAGCAAGTGATCTTGTCCCACGATGATCTTTTTTACTTCGTACAACACACGTTCCATCGGGAGTTTGTTTTCACGGTTTGAGGTTTGTTCCATGCTTGTTCTCCTTTTTTAAATAAGCTCATGTCATCCTGAGCGAAGCGACACTTGCGCCGCGCGCCAGTGCGGTGAGGATCTCTACCGTAGGCGGGAGACTCTTCGGTCGCGAAGAACGCTCCCTCAGAGTGACATAAGACAGCAACTAATACGGCGGCGAACCCATGCCGCCAACGGCCACGGTGATCGGGACAGCAAAGCCGATGCCGACAAAGAAACTTTCATCGGTGGGGTTGACGATGCCCGTGATAATGCCAATGACATGACCATTTCGATTCAACAGAGGCCCGCCCGAGTTCCCAGGGTTGACCGCTGCGTCAATTTGGATCATGCCTGGGATTTCCAAACCAGTCCCTTCCATCTGAAAGACTCGGTCAAATCCAGAGATCACACCCGAGCTCATCGAGCTGTATAAACCGAAGGGGTTGCCCACCACAAAGGCCTCGTCGCCCACATTCATGGAATTGGGATTGCCCAGCACGGCAGGCACCACCGAAAGCGGCGTGTCGTAAGCCTGCAACACCGCAATATCGCGCTCGGGCATTTCAGACACGATCGCGGCCTGCGACTGCGTGCCATCGGCGAAGGTGACCATGATGACGCTGGCATCCTTCACGACATGCAGACTGGTGAGGATGTTGCCGAAGGAATCGACCACGACGCCGCTTCCCAACCCGAAATCTGATTTGGCGTCCTTATGCTTTTCCTCCACCTGAATCAGGATCAGGGATGGTTGAATGATCTGATACACCTGCGCGGAATACGCGGAAGCAGGCGTAGCCGAAGCCATGACCATCGCCACCGAAGCGTTGACATCTTCCACGGTCAGTTGATTGGGTTTTACGATCAGCAAATTGTAGAAAAACAGGACAAGCAAAGCACCGAAGACCCCCGAGGCAAAAGGCAATCCGCGCCGTAGACGCGCAATGACCTCCCTCATGCGCCCTTTCCATACATCCATTTTTGAAGCAGACGATTCGTTCATGCACAGTTCCTGTATAAAGTGGCTGGACGTACACGATACTTTCAATATAAGTGCCTTATTTTAGGTAAAGATGAGAAAGGTTGTCGCATTCTTACAGATTTACAAAATCCACACAATTCCATGCGTAGTACCCATGCGTGATACAACGAACAACGCCCGCAGCTATAATCCACAAAAATCATTTTGCGGAGGTAAAGCATGCCATCTTTAGAACAAGAAGAAATCGCATTACTCAGGCAGCGCGTCGTCAGGCTGGAGGCGCAGGTGGAATTTCTTTATCGGCATCTCAACGTCACCTTTGAAGCGGACCGCCGCGCAGGTGACGACCCGCAGGTGATCGAAGCCTTGAAGAGCAGAACCCTGATCGAGGCCATCCAGATCTATCGCAAGAATAAAGGTGGAAGCCTCGCAGAAGCCAAAGACGCAGTGGAAGACATGCAAAGAAGGCTGGGGCTGTAATTTACAAACCCTCTACGGGCCACCGTGGAGGGTTTGTCTTTAACAACCGATTTTCAGCATGAGGTGGGTATAATTGCCGTATCACATTCAACTGTAAGCGATTCGAAAATGAGGGACTCCGTGACCGACGGACATTGTTTCATCAGTTGTTCCACAAAGGAGAATAACAAATGGACAAGCTGAAATACGAAAAGATCGGTGAGGCAAACAGCCGCGCAGAAGCAGATGTTATTGAAAGTTTCCTGGAAGCGGAAGGAATTGATGTGGAACTCATCGAGGAATCCGTTTCATATACTTCCTACGCGGTTCCGCTGGTACGCATCCAAATTTTTGTCCCCATTGAGAAGTTCGAGCAGGCACGCGAACTTCTCAAATCTTTTGATGATATTTTGCCAAAGGAAGACGACGAAGAATAAGAATTACAGACTCATGCTGACGTACCCAACAGGATATAATCGCTGCATCGTCATCTTTCAACTTTCGGGGAGCGCCCTATGACCGACGGACATTGCTTTATCAGTTATTCCA